>JAISDN010000058.1 GCA_031264785.1 Candidatus Nomurabacteria bacterium | reverse complement strand
GTGGGTAGTTCTTGGCCTTGGTCGTTAGTTTGCATGTTGACTTCTAGGCCACTCGCAGAGGTGGTTAGGAAGACGTGGTTCATGAGGAGGTCTATGAGGATTACGATCAGGACAAAGATTATGGCTGTGATAACGGCTATGAGGGCGTGGAGATGTTTTTTGAGGAAACTTTGGTCTGAGTCTTGATCTGGATCTTTAGTTTTTTTAACTTTCTTATCCTCTTTAACTGGTTCATCTTCTGACGACCAGTCTGGCGGACGAAACAAGCCTTCGTCCTTTTCTTTAGGCGCACCATCTGCGAATGGGTTGCTGTTCATTTTTTGTCTCCTTCTTGCCTTTTGTGGCTGGTATGCCACATACCACAAAAAACCTGCGAGTTTTATTTAATTTATTGCTTTGTCTTTGATACCACACAGATAAACTTTTGATGTTTATGTATTAAGACATAACCATAATATACTGCCCCCGCCCTGTCTGTCAACAGCTTTTTGTAGAAGCTGTGGAAAAATGTTGTGGTCAGATTGTAATACTTATTGAGTGAAGCCTAATAATTTTAGGTTTTATATTCTGGAAGCAAAAACCACTAATCTTTGATTATACGTGCCATAATTCGCCAAATATTTGCCATAACAAGTCATTAAATTCAGGCCGTCCGGGCCGCCGGTATAGATTGAATCGCTCATAATGGTTCCGTTGGCGGTCAACTCGCCGGTTCTGTTGTCATAAACCCCGATCGACGGGTCATAATCATAGATTTTTCTGCTATCAACTTGATATTTCAGCACCGAGCCGTCGCCCAAAGTAATAGAAATCACATCAGAAGTTGTCACGTTTTTTAAGCCCGCAAACACGCCATCGCTGTGACCGTCCAAGAAAACCGGCGCGTAGTCGCCAGCTCGCCACAGCCCAGCCGCACTAGCCGGCACGGCAATTGCCCCAGTCGAATCCAGCCCAACCGGCGTAATGGCGGTGGAAATTTTGCCCGATATATTTATATAGCTCCAAGACTTGGAATTTTTGGTCGCCGTTTTGGCCGCTGCCGTGGAATTATTTTTTTGATTAGCGCGCGGCGTGGTCGACAGCGGTTTTAATTCTGATTTTTCTGCCAAGCCGGTTTCAGATTCCGAAACTTGCCCAGCTTCAACCACTGGCTCAGAAATAATCTCGTCAACCGGACCCGCCAAAACCTCCGAAAAACTCATTGCCAAATAAATCGCCAGCAAAAACCCACCAAAAATCAGGCAAAACTTGCCCAAAAACCGGTGACTAATTTTACGAAATCTCTGCATTTCACTCCAAAACAAAAAGCCCAAAAGATGAACCCTCTCTTGGACAAATGCCACTTAAGCGTGCTGCCTCCCAGCACTTACCTCCATCCTAGCACACTCAGCTCAAAATGTCAACAGTTTTAACACGAAATGTTGAGTTTTTCGTCTCAATTTGCAATTTTTCGCCCACCGTCGGCGCCGCACGCAAGATTTCCCCGCTCTCGCGCCTCACCAGCGCATAGCCACGCTGCAAAATCCGCGCCGGATTGAGCTGTTCCAGCGCCAAATCAAGGCTCCCGAACAGATTTTCGGCCCGCACTAAACTATGCTCAGTTTTCAGGCGCATTTCGGCCAAATTTTGAACGATTTCGTCAATTTTTCGCTGTAGATTATTTTCCAGTTTGACCTGCGATTGTTCCAGTTTATGACTCAAAGATTTAATTATCTCCCGCTTATCCGGCAGCAAAATCTCCGCCGCATTACTAGGGGTACTAGCCCGCACATCGGCCGCTAGATCGGCCAAAGTCACGTCAATTTCGTGGCCCACCCCAACCAGCGTCGGCACGCGGCTGCCGGCGATGGCCCGCACCAGCGGCTCGTCATCAAAAGCCAGCAAATCGTCGCGGCTGCCACCACCCCGTAAAATCACAATCACCTCTGGCGGATCGGCACTTTCGTTAAAAGCCGCAATCGCCGCCATAATCTGATCCGGCGCGCTGTCGCCCTGCACCGCCGTGTCAGCCACCGTAATTTCAGAGACCCCAAAACGCGCGCCGATAATTTTTATAAAATCTTTATAGCCAGCCGCCTCAACCGAGCTAATTACGCCAATCCGACTGGGCAAATCCGGCAGCGGCCGCTTGCGTTCTGGCGCAAACAGACCTTCGGCGGTCAGCTTTTTCTTAAGCAGCTCAAACGATTTTTTAATATCGCCCTCGCCAACCGGCTTAATCGCCTCGATATTCAGCGAAAACCCATATTTCGACAAGCGCGGCTTAGCCACCACCGCCACGCGCATCCCGTCTTCAACAGCGGTGCGCAGATTCCAAGCCGGCATAAAACAGCGCAAACTGGCCTCGCTGTCTTTCAAATCAAAAAACACCCATTTGCCGCTGCCAACCTTAAAATTGGCGACTTCGCCCTCCACCTGAATAAACGGAAAAGCGTATTCCAGCGTCTGGTTGACCACCGCCATCGCCTCCGAAACGCTAAAAATCGGCTGGTTTTCCACAGCTATTTTCCCGAAACGTTTAAAATGTCAACATTTTGTTTCATCACTGGCTTGCCGTATTTGGCCATTGCGCGGTGATAAACCACGTAACCGGTAGCCAGAGTAATAAAAATCAGAATCACTCGCGCCAAAATCACACCAGAGGTCGCGCCAGCCGTAGCCATACCGCCAGCCGCCAGCACCATCACCATCACCGCCTCATAACCACCGGCCCCACCCGGCGTTATCATAATCATACCCATCACCGAAGCCGCGCCATAAGCAATCACTAGCAGCGCCGGATTAAAATCTACTCCTAGCGCCAAAAAGGCCACTGCAAACAGCGCCACATCGGCAATCACAAAAGCAAAACCCCAAGCAATCGGCTTGATTAGCAGTTTTTTTTGCTCTTTCAAAGCCAAAAAATCTTCGTAAATTTCTAAGAAAAATTTTTCCGATTTTTCTAACGGTAAAATCGATTTTTTGAACTTTCCCAGAGTAATCTTTTGAACAACTTTATTACTCAATCGGCTAATCCAATGTGAAAAACTAATCACTCTTTTTTTGCTACCAATCACATAAGCCGCAAAAATTATCAAAAAAGCCACGCCGGAAACCACAAAAGCCGCCACCAAAACCAGCCAATTGTCGGATTTATTGTCGATCGTCACCGCCAACAGCGACACCGCTAGCAACACCACAAAGGCCACCGTAATAGCCAAAAAGCGAATCATTTGGGCCATTGTAGCTTGACCGCCAGCAATGCCGAGCTTTTTCAGGCGCCAAACCATATAAGTAATGCCGGAAATGCCGCCGCTCGGAAAAACGTGATTCATAAAGTTCAGCTCCAGCGACATTGCGGTGACTTCGGTCATTTTAATGTCTTTTAGCTGCTGGCGACCCTTCAAATAAGAAAAAATCGTCATACCACCACTAAAATAAGAAAAAATCTGGGCCGGAATTAGCAGCAACAGCACCCAAATATTGATTTGTCCCAGCATTTCGCCAACTTTGGCGATGTCGTCGCGCGCAAAATAAATCAGCAGAATCACGAAAACCGCCACCGCCGAATTGAGAATAATTTTTCCCCAGTGTCGTTTTTTAATAACTTTTTCCATACCACCCATAATATCACATTTTGCATTCAAAAAGTTTGTGGTATAATTGTTTGTATGTATATTTGTATATTGGGGCGACAGCCAGAAATTAGTTTTGCTGAGCTAGAGGCGGTTTTCGGGAAAGCCAATTTGAAACACTTTGGCAAAATCGCGGTGCTGGACGTTGAAGATATTTCGGCGCGGCAGTTTGAGCGCTTGGGCGGCACGATTAAAATCGCCGAGGTGATTAGTAATGACTGGAACGACATTATGAGCTTTTTGCCGGAAAGCGGCAAGGCGGTGGTTGGTCTGTCGTCATATAATACTAACCTGAACGCCAAAACTTTGACCAAAATCGCGGTGGCTATCAAAAAACATCGCAAATCGGTTCGGTTTGTGCCCAATAAAAAATCTGACCTGTCCAGCGCGCAGATAATTCATAACAAATTGATTGGTTCTGACAACAAGTTCGAGTTTATTTTGGCGGAGGCCGACGGCGCCAAAATGCTGGCTCAGACGCTATATATCCAAGACATTAAATCTTATTCCAACCGCGACTATGGCCGGCCGCGCCGTGACGCTAAAAACGGTATGTTGCCGCCCAAACTGGCCCAAATTATGATAAATCTGGCGGTTCAGGACACCAAATCGCGGCACGATCTCGATCCCAGCAAAAAACGCGCCAAGCCCAAGACCATTCCGGTAATACTCGATCCGTTTTGCGGCACGGGCGTGGTGCTGCAAGAGGCGGCGCTGATGGGATATAACGTTTACGGCACGGATATTGAGCAAAAAATGATTGATTTTACGATTGCTAATTTGAAATGGCTGAGCGCTTCGCACAAAGTCAACTTTTTTGAAAAGTTGGAAGTTGGCGACGCCACCAAGATGAATTGGCAGCCGGTGATGGATTTTGTAGTGGCCGAAACTTCGCTCGGAAAGCCGTATTTTGTTGAGCCGACCATCGAGGCCCTGCGCCAAAATGTTAAAAAATGCAACAAACTGGTTGAGAAATTTTTGGAAAATCTGTATAGCCAAATTAAAAAAGACACGCGATTGTGTCTGGCGGTGCCGGCTTGGAATGTTGGCGGCAAAAATTACCGCTTGTCGATTATCCGCCGGCTGAAAGATTTGGGTTATGAGCAGCAAAAAGTTAGCGCCAAGCCACTGCTGTATCGGCGTAAGGATCAAATTGTTGGACGTGAACTTTTGGTCTTGAAAAAAGTTAAAAAAACTGCTAAGATGGAAGATAAGAAAGAATAAATCGGTTTTCGATTTGCCAAAAATTAGAGGAGAATTAAGAAATGTCGCATGTTAAAGCGGGTGGAAGCACCAAAAATAATCACAACAACGCCGGCCATCGCTTGGGCGTTAAACGCTTCGGCGGCCAAAATGTCCGCGCCGGCGAAGTTTTAGTGCGCCAAGTCGGCGCCACCAAAATCGCTGGGCCCGGCACCTACGTTTCACGCAATTTCACCATTCACGCTAAAAAAGACGGCGTGGTAGAGTTCAAACAAATCAAAGTGCGCCGCTTCACCGGCAAAACCGTGCAACGCACCCAAGTTTGTGTGGCTTAAAACCACTTTTAAGCTTCTATTGTATCATTAACTTGAATAATATTCCAAAAATTGGTATAATAACGAAATGACACCGACCCATCAAGAAATTAGAAATTTTGGCCTGCGCGAGTATGTCAAAGCTGCGCGAGGCACGGATTTTGCTGGCAAGCTGGATCGTCTATTACTCAGCAAGCAAACCATTATGGACAATCTAGCTAGACTGGCGCTGCCGAGTTTACCGCATATTACTCTGCCCATATCTCGATTTATCGACAAGCCAGACGCGGCATTTCAGGCGCTTGATGCGCAGCCCGACGCTTTCTATGCATCTCTTAGCCATTCCAAAGATAATAAACCTCTGTTACGCAAATTTGCGCTTGACAAACAGCAGACTGTCGAACTCGCGAAAACTGACAGTTACGACGTGGATACCATATTTATTCGCGAAGAGCCAACTCGTGAATATTCCGGATCTGTTATGGTAAATGATGATCAACGTTCGATCCACCTTGAAATGTGTAGGGGGCATTTGGCAAGACTAGCCCACGCTGGTTATGTCGATTACTCGCTAAAGCGCGATGCTTTTCTTGGGTCGTTCAAATTTAATGAAGAGGCGGACCAACCAACTCGGCAGACTATGCTCCGAGCAATCCAAGCTATACCAAATCCAAACACCGGCCAGCCGAATCGAGAACTTTCGAGGGATTGTGAATATTTACCCGGTTATTACGAATTTCTGTTTAGCAAAATTGGCAGCGGCGCACTCAAACTGGCTTTTACGGAATATAACGACGTGAAACCATTTTACAAACTTGATCCAGAATCTAGTTTATAATGTGCTATTATAGTTATGTATGGACAAAAATAAATTATTGGAGGGCTTAAACGACCAACAAAAACAGGCTGTGCTACATAAAAGGGGGCCGCTTTTGATTTTGGCCGGCGCTGGCAGCGGCAAAACTAAGACTTTGACGCACCGGATTGCTTATTTGATTAGCGCCGAGAATGTCGCGCCTAGCCAGATTATGGCGGTGACTTTTACTAACAAGGCAGCGAAGGAAATGCGCGAACGACTGGCCAAACTACTGAATCAAAACGCCGAAAATCGGGCCTTTATGCCTTTTATGGGCACTTTTCACTCGATTGCGGTGCGGATTCTGCGGCAGTGGGGCGAAAATATTGCTATTCCTAAAAATTTTGTGATTTTGGACGAAAGCGACAAACAAAGTTTGATCAAACAAGTTATGAAAAAAATCGGTTTGACCGACAAGCAATATTCGGTTGGTTCGATGGCGAATTATATTTCAAACGCCAAAAACGACTGCCTGTCCCCTTCCGAATACGCGGCCATTGCCAGCACGCCGGCCCAACAAGTCGCGGCCGAGATTTATCCAAAATATGAAAAAATGCGACGTGACGGCAAAGCGCTCGATTTTGATGACCTGCTTTTGGAAACTGTCAATTTACTACAAACCGTCAAAGCCGTGCGCGAAAATTTGCAAAAAACTATTCAACACATTTTGATTGACGAATATCAAGATACCAACAAGGCGCAGTATAAAATTATCAAGCTGCTGGTAAATTCCGACCAAAACATTTGCGCCGTGGGCGACGATTGGCAATCGATTTATTCTTGGCGCGGCGCGGATTTTACCAATATCCTGAATTTTGAACGCGATTTTGCGGGCGCCAAAATTATTAAATTGGAGCAAAATTATCGTTCAACCGAAGCGATTTTAAACGCCGCCCATATGGTGATCCAGCACAACCAGCAACGCTCTGACAAAAAACTTTGGACAGCCAAAAAAGGCGGCACGCCGGTGCGGATTTTGTTTGCCCAAAACGAGCTGCACGAAGCCGAAATTTTAATCAATCACATCAAGCCGTTGCAGGAAATCGGCGCGCGTCAATATCACGATTTTGCGGTGCTGTATCGCACCAACGCCCAGAGTCGGGCGCTGGAAGAAATTTTTATGCGTTATAGCGTGCCTTACAAAATTGTTGGCGGCACGCGCTTTTATGACCGCGCCGAAATTAAGGATGTTTTGGCTTATTTGAAACTAATTTACCAGCCATTTGACCGCGCCAGTTTTATGCGGATTGTGAACGTGCCGCGACGCGGGCTGGGCGGCACTTCGGTGGCTAAAGTTTTGGAACATCAAGAACAAACCGGCGCGGATTTTATTGCCACAATTTTGCACGCTGACGAAATTACCGGCTTGCAAACGCGAGCTGTTACCAATTTACAGGCTTTGGGAGAAAAGTTGGAAAAGTTATACAAGTTATACGCGGCCGAAACGCCAGAAGATTTGATTCGAAGTTTGCTTAAAAAAATTGAATATTTGCAATATTTGGACGACGGCTCGGTGCAGGCCGAAACCCGGATTGAAAACGTCAATGAATTATTGTCGGTGGCCAAAGAATTTACGGCTTTGCCGGAATTTTTGGAAGAAGTGGCATTGGTGTCGTCGGCCGATACCAGCAACAACGGCGACGCCGTCACTATGATGACATTGCACGCCGCCAAAGGCTTGGAATTTCCGGTGGTGTTTATGGTTGGAATGGAAGAAGGTGTTTTTCCGCTAGCCCGCGCCACTTTTGAACCAAGCGAAATGGAAGAGGAGCGGCGGCTGGCTTATGTTGGTATGACGCGCGCCAAAGAAGAGTTGATTTTGACGGCTGCCAGCCAACGTTTGTTGTATGGTAATTTTCAAAATAATCTGCCGTCGCGTTTCCTGAGCGACGTTGACGGAAATCTTTCGCCCATTAGCGCCGAAAATGTTTCGACTTATAATGACTATGCTAAGCCGGACAGCCTTACAGATGAGCCGACTTTTGTGCCGGACGAAATCGACCTAAAAATCAGCGACAAAGTTAAACACCAAATTTTTGGCGTCGGCTTTGTTGAAGCCATCGACGGTTCGGTGGTTTCGGTCAAATTCCCAACCGGCATCAAAAAACTCAACGTCGCCTTTGCCCCGTTGGAAAAAATCTAACTGGCTATAAAAACCAAAATTGCCAACGCCATAATCACCACGCCAATAATAATCAGCGCCGTCATTCGCCCGTTACTGCCAGATTTTTTTTCAAAATCTTTGACATAGGCGCTGTCTTTAACGCCGTCCGGAATTTCCGGCGGATCAATATCGACATCTTTTGATTGACTGGCTAGTTTAGCTCGCAACTCGGCCGCTAGTTTTTCCTGCAGCTCCGAGCGATTGCCTTGATCGGTTACAAATAATCCCATATCAATCATTTTACTACTAAATCTACAAAAGATAAAACTTTTGTTAAAAATAAAAATATGCTATACTGTGATCATATAAATTAAAGGAGGTAAAAAATAATGGCCACAAGAAAGGCTACTACGGCGCGTAAAAAAACGCCGGCCAAAAAAACTGGTGCAAAACCAACACGAAAGACAGCGGCGGCCAAAGCTGCCGAGATCAAAAAAGTTGAAGAAAGCAAGATGCCGCGACCAAGTGCGCTGATTGCCGAGTTAATCGGCACGTTCACTTTGACCGGTGCGTTTTTCGCACTGTTCGCCGGCGGCACAACCGGCATAATTGGCATTGCCTTAGTTCTAATCGCCTTAGTGGTTATCTTTGGTGTCATTAGCCGGGCCCATTTCAACCCCGCCATCACGATTGCTCTGTGGGCAAATCGCAAAATCGGCGGCGTCAAAACTCTGCTTTATATCGTGGCCCAAGTAGTGGGTGCGGTTTTAGCATTTTTGGTTTTCAAAGCGATCTTCGCGGCGGCCAACGGCATTGATCTGTTTGGCGGCTCGGAAGCGCTAATTATTGACAACCTAATCAACAAACAAGGCTTGACCCAAGAAATGATCGACGAAGCTGGCGGCTTGTTAGAATTTGCTAAGTCTAACGGCTTTAGCAGCATCGCCGAAATGGCGGAGCGAATCGGCGTCACAACCTTTGTCGACAACAACATCAGCGGCAACGGCTTGGCGGCCTTCTTCTCCGAATTAGTCGGTGCAGTCATCTTTGGCTTGGGCGCGGGTGTAGCATATTTGAAAGCTCACAAACCAATCATCAAAGCTTTGGCGCTAGGCTTCGGTCTGTTTGCCGGTATCGTGGTTGGCGGTTCAACAGTCATCCTAAATCCAGCCATCGCTGGCGCGCTTGGTTCGTTTGCGCACGGCTGGGGCTTCACCGGTGCTGAATGGAATGCCACCGACATTATGTGGCCCATCATCACCTACGTCGTCGCTACCATCGCCGGCGTCATCATCGGCATCACCGGCTATCGCTTCTTACTAAAAGATTCGTGCGATTGTTGTGAGGGTGGCGATTGCAGCTGCGATTGTCATAAAAAATAAAATAAACCCTTGAATTAAAAATCGCCCCAGCTTTTGGGGGCGATTTTTTTATTTTATTTATTATTCGCTGCCCTAAAGATGCTGAACTTCTTTGTCATTCCGGCCTCCGAGCCGGAATCTAGACGTTGTTTTATTTCTGGATTCCGGATCAAGTCCGGAATGACAAGGCTAGTAAATATACGTATAACTATACGGACTGACGTTATTTCTAAAGCCAACTCGATTCCAGCCAGCGATGCCGTTCATATCAGAGATGTTGATGGTGCCGTCGGGGTTGACGCTTTCCACAATGCCAACGTGGCCGTAATAGCCGGCGTCGGTTTGGAAGATTGCGCCAGCGATGGGTTTGCTGCTGACGGTAATGCCAGCGGCGCGCGAACGATCGTCCCACGTGTTGGCGTTGCCCAAGCTGCGATAAGCGGCTTTGCCCAGTTCGACGCGGCGATTGTAGGCATACCACGTGCAGTAGCCATAGGAATAGTTGTTGCCGGCCTTGCTGGTGCCAATGTTCAGGGTATAATTGCTAGCAAAATAAGAATTGACGCCATATGACGGATTATTAGACGGCGCGGCATAACCCGGCCGCTCGTTTTGCGGCAGCACGCCATTTGGAATCACAATCACCTCGCCGGCCTTTAGCGCGCCAGTAATATTATTTTGAGAAGCAATCAAACTAGCCGAGCCGCGATATTTTTTGGCCAAACTTTTTAGCGAATCGCCGGATTTGACTTTATAAACCACGCCGTCCACCACCGGAATCACCAACGTCGCGCCGACCGCCACGCTATTCCCCGTCAAATTATTAGCCCATTTGACTGTCTGCTCGCTAATGCCAAACATCGTAGCAATTTTGGCCACGTTGTCGCCAGCCACCGCCACATATTTAGTAATCGAATTGTTGGTGCTATCCGCCGACAGCACCGGTTTGGAAATCACAGTTTCGTCGTTTTGGGCCAATTCGCTTTTGGTCACCACCGAAATCGCCCGCTCGGCCACGTTATTAGCCGTCGACAGCCGGGCCTGTGCCGCCACGTCCACCACTACTTCAACCTCTTTGGTCTGTTCCAAATAGGCGTTTTTAGTGCCGCCGTCGTTCAAAACCACGCCGGTTTCCATACCGCTCGGCGACTGATAAAAAATCGCCAAAACCACCAAAAGAGCCAGCAAACTCAAACTATAGCCAACCGCCATCGCGCGGCGCTGACCTCGTCGGTTGAGGCTATGCCATTTCCCACTCATTTTTTCAAAAATACTACTCATAATAAAGCCCTACCATTTTACCACAAAAATCGCCAGAAAGCCAACTATTGACACAATTTCGTGCAATAATTGGCGACATTTTGCTGATGGCCCTCGTCAGTGCTAGCATAATAAATCTTGCCATCGTCGCCGGCCACAAAATACAAATAGTCACTTTCGGTCGGCTTCAAAACCGCTTGAATAGTTTCATAATTCATATTAGCGATTGGACCGGGCGGCAAACCGGTGTGAATTCGCGTGTTCCAAGCCGACTGGCAACTTGGCGAATCTTCCTTGCAATAGCCCATTTTATAAGCGTATTTAAAAGTCACATCCGAACCGAGCGGCATTTTTTTATCCAGACGATTCCAAAACACGCCAGCAATAATCTTTTGATCGGTAACGCCGGGCGCCTCTTTACCAACAATCGAAGCCAGCGTCAACAGTTCAAAAATCGACAAACCTTTGGAGCGCGCCAAGCCCAAACTGCCGTCGGCCTGCAGTTTGTTGTAGAGGTTGTCAAACGAGCGCTCAAACAGCGATTCCAGCGAGTCGGCCGTGTGCATTTCGTAAGTATCGGGAAAAATATAACCTTCCAAATCAATTCCGGCCGGCTTGTCGAGCAGCAGCGCGTGAACGTATTTTTCGGCAAAAGCCGCTTCAATTTCCGCCTCCGTAAAATCGTATTTTTTGAAAAGCTCTTTCAGCTCCAAAATATTCGCCTCTGGTGTGATAGTAATCGAAAAACTATCTTTTTTGGCCGCACCCAAAATCGAGGCAATTTCCGGCAGCGACATCGACGGCGAAATCTCGTGCATACCGGCCTCAATCCTGGCAAAAGTCAGCCGCGAATACATAATGTAAGCCAAGTTGCTGCGGATCAGCTGCTTGTCGCCCAAAACCACCGCCACCTCCTCAATCGACGCGCCGGAACGAATTTCGACTTTGACCGAGTTTTGATTTTCACTGTCCAGCGGCTGCAGATTTGGCACCAACCAAACCGTGAAAAAAGATGCCAAAATCAACAATGCCCCAACAATTACTAATAAAACCTGCTTACGCGGCGACAGTTTCTGCCAAAAATTCTGCTTATTTCTTTGCATATTCGGCCTCCAAAAAATCTTGCAAAATCAGAGCTGCTGCTCGGGCGTCAATCTCACCTTTAGCAATATTGTTGTAATTTTTACTACGTTGTAATTTATACAACGTATTTTCAGCCTCAACAGAGGTCAAAGATTCGTCCTGAAAAATAATCGGCAAATTCAAGGGCAATAATCGCTCGCTAAAATCGCGCACATAAGCTGACTGCTGAGTTTCTACCCCGCCGGCATTACGCGGCAAACCAACCACAATTTTATCGACATTTTTCTGGCCAACCAACTTCTCAATTTCCAAAATCACGTCCTCGCCATTCAAAATCACCCCCAGCGGCGCAGCAATCTTCACCTCGCTATCGCCCAGCGCCACGCCAATCCGCTTTTCGCCCACGTCCAGCCCTAAGACCTTTTCAATCTTCATAAATTAAAATCCGACTTTTTCGACTTTGATTTTGTCAATCGACGGCGCGACAGTCACCCAAAACGGGAAATAATTCACTTCAACACTATCTACCCCATCAGTTTTTTCAAGCAGCTCTTTGACCTCATTTTTCTTCTTACCAACGGCCTCTTCCTTGATTTTGGCGTCGTCCAGATTCGGCCCAACTTTAGCCGTCGCCACCAAGCGCGCCGTGCCACCGTTGTCGCCATATTGAAAACTCAAAATCTGCAGCCCGCCATAGCCATTGTCAAAAATTCCTTGATTGTTCATCCCGCTAATTTTCTTTTGCGCGGCGTCGGACAGCAATGCATTCAGGTCGTTATTATTCAGCCCAATCATAGTCGAAGACACTTCCACGCCAGCCTTCGTGACCTCATCTTGCTTGACAACCGTGTTGACGGCCGGCGACAAAATCTTGGTTTCGGTCTTAAAGCTATCGCCAATCGGCCGCACATCCGAACCGAACCGGCTCTCCAATTCCGTTTTTTGGTCAGTCGTGTCTTTTTGCTCGGCGTCGGCTTTAATTTTGACCGCGTCTAGGTCCGACTTGGTTACAAAATACTCAGTTTTCTTGACACCGCCAGAAATCGCCTCGGTTGTGCCGGTCAAATAACTATTAACCGAAATCTGCACTCCGGCCGATAAGTTATAACTTTCGCCGTTGTCCGCCGCCGTCACTGGCAACTTAGCGCTGCCGCCACCGCTGGCGATTTGGTCGTTATTTGAATTAACTTTATAATCCTTACCATTGATATTAACCGTTCCGGGCACCGTGCAGCTCGGCCCAATTGAAGCGTCCAAACTACAAGTCAGCGTAATTTCACCAGTGGCCGGCTTGCCAATATCGCGCTTGCCGGTGGCCTTAAACTCAATTTCAATGGTTTTTTTAATTGGATCAACCACCACCGCTTTGATTTTATTTTGGGCCGACTCAGTTTCGCCGCTGGTGGAAATAAATATCGGCTGATCGATTTTTTCGTCCGAAGTTTTGGCGGTAATAGTAATTGTGGCGCTAGTCGCAAAAAATATCAGCCAAATCAAAACGCCAATCAGCGCCGCGCCAGCAATGATGCCAATAATCAGCAACTTGCGAAACTTGTTAAAGTTTGGTACCTTGGTTTTCTTTTTCTTAATAGGCATTTTATCGCTGTCGTCGTCCAGATCATCCAGCTTGATTTTGTCATCGTCGGCAATGGCTTTGACGGCCGCCGAAGTTTTATTATTGTCCACTTGCTTGATGATGGTTTTTTGTGGCGCAATCACGCCCTCAATCACGTCGTCGGTCTCGTCCAGCTCTGGCAATTCGGCCAGTTTCGGCTCGGCGGTCAAGCTGTGAGCTGTCGGAATTTTGGCGCCGGCCGCCAAAATCGCCAAAGCATTATCCGAAGTAATCAAAATCAATTTCTTCTTTTTGTCGCCGGCAGCCTTAGCCAGCAGCTTCAAATTAACCGCACTCTGCAACAAACCAACTCGCTTGGGCGGCACCAAAGCAATAATTTCCGCGCTGGAAGCCCGCACTTTAGTAATAATTGTCGTCAAATCGTCGTCGATGTCGACATAAATTGCTGACTTTTTACCGATATAATTGCTCTTTTCCATACTTAAATCCTTAAAATCTTATCAATTTTCCCCTTAACGCTTTCGTCGTCACTAAATATTGTATCATATCCAACGCGTAGCAAGCCCATTGCCGTAATCATAGTGTGATCTTTAACATCGCCGGTTTCATCCTCAATTCCCCAAACGTCGCTGGGCTTGATATGATGCACGCTCGGTCGCCGCGAAAACGGCAGATTTTGATACCAATTATCGCGCGTCAGCCGCTCCATCAGCGCCGCCAAACTTGAGCCGCCGCCGCACATCAAAATCCGATTGGGCAGATGGTCAATGGCATCAAACTCGCTGAGAGCCAGCTCCACGCCAGACATCCAAACTTCCAGCGTTTTGTCGACAGCTTCGTCTAGCCGAGTTTTGACACTAGGCTTAACTTTGGGGTGATTAATGTTAATCTTCAGCCGTTCGGCCGCCTCATAAGAAATGTTCAAATCGTGTTCAATAGTGCGCGTAAAACTACGGCCGGCCACGCCAAACATCTTGGTGCCCTCCACGCCGCCGTCATTGACCACCGCCACATCAGTTGTACCGCCGCCAATATCGCACAAAATCGCCGTAAAATTCGAATCGCTATCGTCGCCCAGCACGGCTCGTGCCACCGCAAACGGCTCGGCCGCCACCGCTAGCAAATCAAGGTCCAGCTCCGCCGCGATCCGCTCCAGCGCCCCAATATGCACCATTGGCGCAAAAGCCGTATAAATCTGAATCGCCACGTCGCGCCCCTGAAAACCAATCGGATTTGTGACTTTATAACCGTCAATATGAATGCTAACAATCGCCGAATTCACCAACTTGACCTCGACGTCGGGGTTGCCGGTCTCGATGGCGATTTGTTTTTGGGCCCGGCGGCTGGCCCGCTCTTGAACTTTATGAATAATCAGTTCCATTTCGGCCTCATCCAAATTTTTATCGGCTTGCGGCCGCTTATAACGAATCGTGCTAGTAATGCCCTTTACAAACTCGCCGGCAATACCAATCACCACCTTACGAGCCTGCAAACCGGCCTGATTTTCGGCCTCAGTCAGAGCTTTTTCGCAATTTTTAACCACGCCCATAATGTCGGCCACCGCCCCGGAATACATATTACCAATTTCCTGATGAGCCCGCCCCACGCCAATAATATTCAGCTTGCCCTTGTCGACTTCAGCAATCAGCGCCTTCGTAAACTCTGTACCGATGTCGAGCGCCACGATATATCTGTCGTTTTTACTGGTTGAATCATTCTTCTTGAAAAACATAATCACATTCTATCAAATATTTAAAAACCTGTCACCTGTTGTAAAAATTACAACAAAAACCATACGCTATATATAGCGTAGGCTTCTCTGTTGGTGTTGTAAAAATTACAACTTATTCGGCAAGCTGCCCGGAACGCACAATTCGATGCTCATCCGGCCGATAAACCACAAAAAGTTTGTTGCCAGAATACAGCAAAACTTTGTCGTTGTCCTTGAACAATTGCGTGCCGCCCAGCAGATTTTTGGCCATAGTTTTGGCATCTTTGGCGTCGCGATCCGATATCGAATAAACTTTGGGTTTTTCGTTCAGCGGCAAATCAATCAATTTTCCAATCATATTTATGACTTCGTCGGTGGCTTCGTCGCTGTTTTGAGACTGTTGCTTAGCGATTTCGTCCTGACGCATATTTTCATTTTCAGTCCGCAGGCGCTGGCTTTCCGAAGCAAAATAAATGCTGCAGGCCGCCAAACCACCTACTACCACAACCGCCGCCAGCGACACCAAAAAGTGCTTTTTGCCACCGTTGTCGGTCTTAAAACCGCTAGATTTGGCCGGCAAAACCGGCTCTTCCTTGATTTCTGGTTCCTCTGGCTGTTCCGGCGCATCACTCTGGGCCAACACCTCATCCACAATCCCAATCGGCGCGGCTGGCTCGTCTTCCTCGTCCTCCTCTGGCGCCGCCTCATTTTCCGCCGGTTCGCTGTCCTTCACCGCATCGTCATAATCATTCACAATTGGCGCCTGCTCATACATCGGCCGGTTCGGCTGGTAGTCTTCCTCTGTCGGTTCGGGCGGCGGTGCGGCAGTAGCGGTTTCGTCCTGTTGCATACTATCTAGTGTTAATCTTTCGTTGTCATTCTCCATTTCGTCCCCTTTTAGCTTATGTTTATTATACCACTCATTAAATTAAAATCCATAGCCAGTGATCGGCGCGTTATCAACATCGCTCGAATCGGCGCTAGTCTGGGCTAAATAATCTGGATCGTCGGTGTCGCCGGCCACGCCACTCGGCTCATTATCCGGCGTAGACACTTCCGAAACGCCTGAGCCTTTGCCATTGACGTCGTCCGCCGCCACATCGGCCTCTTCCTGCGCATAATCCAGCGGATCGTCCTCAGTAATGTCGTCCAGCCCCGACTTGCTATTATTATTGGTCACGTCAGTAATGCCGTTTTCGGCCGTTTGGTCGTCGATCGGCAAATCGGTCTTGAAAACGCCGCTAACCAAAAATACCACGGCCAACACCGCCACTGCACCACCGGAAATCGCCGCAACAATGCCCTTTTTGCCAAATTTGCGCGGTTTGTTATTAAGCACAATGCCTTCGGAAAGGTCAGCTGGTTCTTCAGCTTCCGGCTCGTCTTCCGGTTCTGCAGGTTCTGGTTCTGGCTCTGGCTCATCGAGGTCTTCCGCGCCGCTATTATTTTCAATCATTGGCGTTGAAATACTGTCCACAAACGCCGGTTTTTGAGCAGTTTCTGCCGCCGTTTCATCCGGAGTTCGATAATTCTCTTCGATTGGCGCTTCCGCCGAATCCTCTTCAGCCGGTTGATCGGGAACCTCTGTCTCGACCGGATTTGAAACTTCCTCAGTCGGAGCCTCTGGCTGTTTTTCAGTCTCAATAATTTCGTTAATATCAAAAGCGCCCGATTTGTTGTCTTTATTTAACCCTTTAAATGGATTTTTTGTGCCTACCATTTTATTTTCTCCACTTTTTTCGCCAGAAACTAAGCCAAAACCTCATTTCCAACCACTAAATATTGTTCTCGCATTTTTTATTTGCCAACCACACTGGGCTTCCGCCCCCTTTGACATAACCATTATAGCAAAGTGAATTTGGAAAGACAAGGGTTTTTGTAGTGCTTTGTGGAAAATATAATGTAATAACAAAGTATTGACAATGTAATAACAGTTTGCTATACTAGGGGTATGGACGCTACAATTACTATTCGCACTAACAAAAATATCAAGCAAGCCGCTCAGGCCCGCGCCGAGCAGCTGGGCCTGAGTTTGAGTGATGTGATAAACAACGCCTTGCGCCGCTTTGCGAAGGGCGACAAGGTGGTTTATGATGACGATTATTCGGAGGAATATATCGCGGAACTGCTTAAAGCTAGTGATGAAGCCGATCGTGATTATAAAGCTGGTAAGCTCAAGCCTTACACGCCGGACGAGTTTTTGCGGCATCTGGATGATATTATTGACGGGAAAGGACAGGCCCGTCCCAAACGACGCTAAACCTTTTCTGGATTCCGGCTCGAGGGCCGGAATGACGGGTGTTTGTCATTCCGGACAACATCAGCCGGACCTGATTCGGTATTGACTCGGAATCCAGTTGCGGGTTTTTATATCTGCGCTTCAGGGAATTCGTCTATTGAGTCGCCTTG
Source organism: Candidatus Nomurabacteria bacterium (assembly GCA_031264785.1). GTDB lineage: Bacteria > Patescibacteriota > Saccharimonadia > Saccharimonadales > Saccharimonadaceae > JAISDN01. Next base: position 22,252 of record JAISDN010000058.1, on the reverse strand, counting down.
AAATTCGGATTCGTAGAAGTCTTCTTCGGATAGGATACCGGTGCCGACGGGGATTTTGCGGCCGATGATGACGTTTTCTTTGAGGCCTTTTAGGTGGTCGACTTTGCCGCTGATGGCGGCGCCGATTAGGACTCGGGTGGTGTCTTGGAAGGAGGCGGCGGACAGGAAGCTGTCGGAGTAGATTGAAACTTTGGTGATGCCAAGCAATAGCTGCGTATAGACGGCTGGTTTATTGCCACCGGCAATCAGCTTTTCGTTTTCGTCGACGACTTGGGCGCGCGACATAATGTCGCCAGCCACGAACGGACTGTCGCCGGATTCTTCGATTTGGACGCGGCTGAACATCTGGCGAACGATGATCTCGAGGTGCTTGTCGGCGATATTTTGGCCTTGCGCGGCGTAAATCCGCAGCACGTCGTTGATGATGTAGCGCTGAGTAGCTTCGACGCCCCTCAGCTCCATCAGTTTGTGCGGGTCGATTGAACCAATGCTCAGACGGTCGCCCGAAGTGATTTCTTCGCCGTCGTGCAGGATAAATTTGCCCAATTTGTCGCGCAGCATTTTGGATTCGGAAATTTCATAATCCACCGGATTGGCTTTGTCTAGCGATTTGACAACGATGTCGTTTTTGAGAACTTTGACTTTGCCGTCAAATGGTGCAACTAGCGGCGCTTTACCTTTGGCCTGAGCCAGCACATCGCCAGCCAGAACTTCCGCGCCGTGCTCCACCACGACTTCGTATTCGCCAATTTTGACGCGCTCTTCGGCAGCTTTGCTGGGCGTAACTTTGACGGTGAATTTTTTACTTTCTTTATCTTCGGTAATTTTTAGGGTGCCAGAAATTTCGCTCAAAGTCGCTTCGCCTTTCGGTTTGCGAGCTTCCAAAAGCTCCTCGACGCGCGGCAAACCTTGCGTGATGTCGCCGCCGCCGCCAGCCTCACCACCGGAGTGGAAAGTTTTCAGCGTCAGCTGTGTGCCCGGCTCGCCGACCGACTGGGCGGCAATCACGCCGACCGGTTCGTGTTCGGCCACCAGATAGCCCGTCGCCATATCGATGCCATAACTGCGCTGCGGAATGCCGTGCAGCTGTTTAGTGGACAGGATTGACATAATTTTGACAGCTTCAATCGATTCGTCGTTTTGGATTTTGTCGGCAATTTCGCGGGTAATCAGATCGTGGTCGCCGATTAGCTCTTGGCCATTGCCATCAATAATCGGCTCGGCGGTATAACGACCATACAGGCGATCACCAAACTCAATCATCGTTTCGGCGGTCTCGTCGCGGCCGATCATAAAGCCCGGATCGTCGCCCGGCACGTCGTCAACTGTGAAAACGTCCTGCGCCACGTCGACTAAACGCCGCGTCAGATAGCCAGAGTCTGCCGTCTTCAAAGCGGTGTCGATGGAGCCTTTGCGGGTGGAACGGGTGTAAAGGAAAGATTCCAGCGGAGTTAGGCCGCGCTTAAACGAGTTTTTGACCGGCACTTCCGATTCGTGACCAAACGCGTCGACCGTTACGCCGATCATACCAGTGGCCCATTTAATGTTGGACAAACTACCACGCGCCCCAGAATTGGTCATAATGGAAATGGCGGTGTCGGTTTTTTGAAGCTGCTCTTGCAGCAGATCTTTGACGTCGTCGTCGACTTTCATCCAAGTGTCAACAGTGCGGCGATAGCGTTCGTATTCGGTCATATTGCCCATTTCGGCCTGTTCGGAAATCTTGGCCACGCGAACTTCGCCTTCTTTGACGATGTGGTCCAGCCCGTCGATGTCGAAATAGTCGTGCATACCGGTGGAAACCGCCGAGCGCGTGGCGTGCTCTAGCGTCAATTCTTTGACGTCGTCGGCCACTTTGGCGGTAACATTTGCGCCGTAATCAGCAAAAATCCGGGCCATAACTTTGTTCAAAACTTTTTTACCCATAGTTTGGTTGACAAACGGAAAATCGTTCGGCAAAACTTCGTTAAATTTCAAGCGCCCTAGCGTGGTGATGACAATTTCGTCACCGACTTTGGTTTTGATGGGCGTTTGATATTTAATGATGCCGCCGTCTTTGGCCATTTGGGCTTCGCCAATGGAAGCAAAGATTTTCGGCTGGTCGGTTTGGACCGACGGTTTTTCGTAAGTCAAATAGTAAGCTCCCAAAATAATATCTTGGGAAATCGACAGCACCGGCGCGCCGTCAGATGGCTTCAACAAGTTATTGGTGGCGCTCATTAGGTCGCGCGCCTCAGCCTGAGCTTCAGCCGACAATGGCAGGTGAACCGCCATTTGGTCGCCGTCAAAGTCGGCGTTAAATCCAGTCGTCACCAGTGGGTGCAACTGAATGGCCGAGCCTTCAATCAGCTTGGGCTGGAAAGCCTGAATACCCAAACGGTGCAAAGTCGGCGCGCGATTCAACAGCACATATTTGCCGCGAATGGCTTCGTCCAGCGCATCCCACACAATGGCGTCGCCGGCGTCAATCAGACGCTGCGCCGATTTGATGTTGTGAGCCTGTTCCCATTCGAGAAGCTTACTAACCACAAACGGCCGAAACAGCTCCATCGTCATTTTCTTTGGCAAACCGCACTGCTCGATTTTCAGCTCCGGACCGGGCACAATCACCGAGCGGCCGGAATAATCAACGCGCTTACCGAGCAAGTTTTGGCGAAAACGGCCTTGCTTGCCCTTCAATAAATCACTGAGCGATTTCAGACGGCGGCGATTATTAGTGGAATTAGCCACGCGATTGCCCCGCACCATCGAATTATCCAACAGCGCGTCAACCGCTTCTTGCAGCATCCGTTTTTCGTTGCGCTGAATGACTTCCGGCGCGTTTAGTTCGGCCAGTTTTTTCAGGCGATTATTGCGGTTGATGACTCGCCGATACAAATCGTTCAGGTCGGACGTCGCAAAACGGTCGCCGGACAGCTGCACCATCGGCCGCAGATCTGGCGGAATCACCGGCACAATTGTCATACACATCGACAGCGGAGAAATGCCGGCCGAATTCATACCTTCCAAAATCTTCAGGCGCTTTTGAACTTTTTTCTTGGACTGACCTTTGCGGCTTTCGGCGTCTTCGGCCAGCTCCATAATCAGCTCTTCCAGATTGACTTCTTCCAGCATTTTATAAAGCGCTTCGCCGCCCATACCGACTTTCAGTAAATCCTCATAGCCTTCCGGCAAGTTGAAATACTCATTTTCAGTCAGCAGCGAGCCTTTGATAAAACCACCCAGAATAGTCTTCACTTCGTCATATTTTTCGGTAATGTCGTCCAGCTCCTTGCTCATCTGTTCGCTCAGTTTGGTGACGTCGACATCTTTGTCGCCAGCAGCTTTTTCGTAACGCATTTTGATGGCGGTTTTGCCGGCCTCATATTCGGCTTCGTTGTCGGCCAAAAGCTGGTCGCGTTTTTCCTCGTCGACTTCCAAAATCACATAGCTAGCAAAATAAGCCACGCGTTCCAGCTGCTTGTTGGTCAGGCCGAGCAGCAGCGACAGCGGGCTAGGCGTGTTGCGCATAAACCAAATGTGCGCCACTGGCGTGGACAACTTAATGTGCCCCATCCGTTCGCGACGAGCCGCCGCTTTAGTGACTAGTTCGCCGTTTTTGTCGACAGCCGCTTCACGCGAGCGAATGCCGCGATGTTTATTGTCATTCGGATTGATATCTTTGGTCGGCCCAAAAATCCGTTCGCAGAACAAGCCGTCCCGCTCCGGTTTTTGAGTGCGATAATTGATAGTTTCCGGCTTCAAAACTTCGCCGTAGCTCCAATTCAAAACATCATCTTCGCTGGCCACGCTTAAGCGCACCGCGTCAAAACTGGCAATATCTCGACCAGAATCTTTAGTTGGATAATAAGCCATTATGCGACCTCCTTTCCATCGTCTTCTACATTTGCTTCTTCAAACTCCTCGTCTTCGACGTCTTCGTCAAGATCGTCCTCGACCACCGCCAAATCTTCATCCTCGATTTCTTCGTCTAAATCTTCTTCAACTTCGTCTTCCAGATTGTCCTCCAACTCGTCCTCAAATTCGTCGGCAATTTCCGCCTCGATATTTTCGTCAATCACGCTGACATCCGGCTCGTCGTCATTCTCAGAAACCGTTTCGCCTTTGGTGGTCAAAATTTCCTCAGCTTCAATAGTTTCATTGTCAGAAATCAGGTCGACCCGCAGGCCCAAACCTTGCAATTCTTTCACCAAAACGTTAAAACCTTCCGGAATTTTTGGCCCTTGAATTTGCTCGTCCTTAATAATCGATTCGTAAGCCCAACTGCGGCCGACCACATCGTCGGATTTGATGGTGATCATTTCCTGCAGAGTCGAGGCCGCGCCATAAGCCTCCAGCGCCCAAACCTCCATTTCGCCGAATCGCTGACCGCCGTTTTGGGCTTTACCGCCTAGAGGCTGCTGCGTCACCATTGTATACGGCCCGGTGGAACGGGCGTGAATTTTGTCCGCCACCATATGGTGCAATTTGATGATATACATATTTCCAACCGTAACTTTTTCTTGGAACGGTTCGCCGGTGCGGCCGTCAAACAGCTGCACTTTACCATCGGCCGGCAAGCCAGCTTTAACTAATTCTTCAGAAATCTTCTCAGCCGGCGCGTCGTCAAACGGCGGCGTAGCCAGTTTATAACCAAGCAAGCGCGCGGCCATTCCCAAATGGGTCTCAAACAGCTGCCCCAAATTCATACGACTCGGCACGCCCATCGGGTTCAGCACGACATCCACCGGTGTGCCGTCCGCCAAATATGGCATATCTTCCACCGGCAGCACTCGCGCCACCACGCCTTTGTTACCATAACGACCGGCCAGCTTGTCACCAACCTGAATCTTGCGCGTCTCGGCAATAAAAATTTCAATTTGCTTAATCACGCCAGACTTCATTTCGTGGCCGTTTTGTTTGCTAAAAATCTTGACGCCAACAATTTTACCGCCGGCCGCATTGCCAACTCGATGGCTGGTGTCGCGCACATCTTTGGCTTTTTCGCCAAAAATCGCCCGCAGCAGCCGCTCTTCCGAACTCAGCTCTTGCTCGCCTTTAGGAGTAATTTTACCAACCAAAATATCGCCCGGCTTAACTTCCGCACCAATCCGCACAATACCTTCGTCGTCCAGATGGCGCATCGCCTCTTCGCGAGCGTTCGGGATGTCGCGAGTCACAATTTCCGGCCCCAATTTGGTGTCGCGCACTTCCACCATCGAACTACTAATATTAATATTAGTCAGTTCGTCGTCCTCCACTAGGCGCCTAGAAATCACAATTCCGTCGTCCATATTGTAGCCCTTCCAAGGCATATAAGCCACGATCAGGTCGCGGCCAATCGCCAGCTCGCCGTCCGCCACCGAAGCGCCTTCAATAATCGGCTGACCTTTTTTGACTTTGTCGCCGCGGCTCACCACCACGCGAGAGTTAAACGAACGATCCTCATTAGACTTCACAAAATGCTCTGGATAATAAGAAATCACCTCTTTCGGCCCATATTTAATCTGAACTTCGTCGGCTTCGGCCTTAACCACCTCACCGGCGGCCCGCGCACAAATCAGCTGCGAAGTATTTTTGGCAATATCATATTCAATCCCCGTGCCCACAATCGGCGATTTGGGGTTAATCAGCGGCACGGCCTGCCGTTGCATATTGGCGCCAGTCAAGTTGCGGTCGATCCGGTTTTTGTCAATAAACGGAATCAGCGCCGCCGTCGAACCAATCAACTGCATTCGGCTGGCATCCATCATTGTGACTTCACCAGCGTCCACCGTTTCCGGCCGCATAAAACGCCGCGCCGAAACCCGTTTTTCAACAAACTTGCCGGTGGCCTCGTTGACCGCCGTGCCGGCCTCCGCAATAACTTCCTTTTCTTCCTGCGCAGCATCCAAATAAACCACTTCACCAGTGACTTTGCCCTTTTCCACCTTGACATACGGCGCTTCCGCAAAACCATATTCGTTAATTCTGGCATAAGTCGCCAAGTTCAACACCAAACCGACATTCTGGCCTTCCGGCGTTTCAATAATACAAACTCGAGAATAATGCGTCGGGTGCACGTCGCGAACCTCAAAACCAGCCCGTTCGCGGGTCAAACCGCCCGGACCAGTGGTCGTCAGGCGCCGTTTGTGAGCCAGCTCCGACAGCGGATTAGCCTGATCCATAAATTGGCTAAGCTGCGAAGTCGCAAAAAACTCTCGCACCGCCGCCGTTACCGGCCGCGCATTAATCAGGGTTTTGGGCGTCACAGTAGCCATTTCTACCATACTCATTCGGTCGCGAATATTTTTGTCCAGCCGCGCCAAACCAATCCGATATTGATGTTCCACCAATTCGCCAACCAGTTTAATCCGGCGATTATACATCGCGTCAATGTCATCAGCCGCTCCTTGACTATTATTCAAACGAATAATCTCTGCCAACACCGCCACTAAATCTTCAGGCCGAAACACCCGATTTTGGCGCTGTTTGTCGTCCAGATCCTGCCCCAAACGCTGATTAAATTTATATCGCCCCACTCGGCCCAAATCAAAGCGCCGAAAATCGAAAAACATCCGCTCGATCATCTTTTTGGCGTCGTCCACCGAAGCCTGATCGCCGGGCCGAATCGCCCGAAAAACTTCCTTAATGGCCTCGCCGGTGCTGGAAGCTTTGTCCTTACCAAGCGTTTGCTCAATAAATTTCACCTCGCCAGTGTCGACGTCTTTAAAAGCTTCGCGAATCGCCGCAATAGTATAACCAAAAGTTTTCAAAAGTGCCGTGGCCGGAATTTTACGCTTGCGGTCGACTTTAACATAAATCACGCCGTTGTTGGCCTTGTTTTTGGCGTTAAAAGAAGTTTCAAACTCCAGCCAAGCCCCACGCGTCGGAATGATTTTTGCGCCGTAATAATTCCGATCGTCAGCCTCGCGCCGCGCCGAAAAAACCACACCCGACGAACGAATCAGCTGGCTAATAATCACCCGCTCCACGCCGTTAATAATAAAAGTGCCACGCTCCGTCATCCACGGAAAATCGCCCATATAAATCCGCTCTTCGCTAACTTCGCCGGTGGTTTTGTTGGTCAGCTCCACCATAGTATACAGCGGCGCCAAAAAGCTGGTGTTGTTGTCACGAGCCTCCGCCTCAGTCTCCTTGGGATCTTCAAATTCATAAGATTTGAAACTCATTGATAATTTTTCGCCAGTGTAATCGTCAATCGGGTTAATTTCGTTAAAAACCTCATTCAGCCCAGTTTCCACAAATTCCTGCCACGATTTTTTTTGATGTTCGACTAAGTCCGGCACTTCCAACACAGTATTTTGGGGCGTAAAATACTTGCGTTCAGTGATGCCGTTTTTGGTGGTTTTCGCCATAGAAAACTACTCCTTCACTCCTTAAATATATATTTCGGCGAACAAAGACCCTCTTTCAGACGCGCAAAAACCCTCCCGCCACGGAGGTATTTTAAAAACCTGAAATTCACTGCTTCATTAAGCCAATTTTATAGCACTTTTCGCCCCAAGTCAAGCCTTTTATCAAACTTTTTCCACAAGTTTTTTACTAATCCCGTCATTCCAAATAGCAACTCAGTCATTCCGCGCTTGACGCGGAATCCAGAATGACGAATCCTATTTGCTGCCCCCCCTAGCCCATCCAACACTTTTAGATAAAACTGTTGACTTTTTTAAATTATTTCGCTAAGATGAACACATAAATCTTATTAAAAACAAAAAGAAAAGGACAATTTATGAGTAGTAATGAATTTAATGCAAATAATCCAGAAAAACCACCTGAAGCGATTATGACTGAGCAAGAACCGGTCGCGCCGGAACAAGAAACAAGTGCCCCCCCCCCGATAGAGATAGCTGGGAAAACGCTTGACACATTGGGAATTGAGCGGCCGACTTTTGATGAACCGGTAAACACCGACACCATAAATTATAAGTTAGAACGTGCGATAAATACCTATGGTAGAGATATTGAAAACACTAGGCCTCATGATTGGCGCTATGCCACAAAAAGAAGAAATGATAGGCCACGTAACTACGCGGATGATTTTAGAGAAGCCCGAAGGAGCGGGGATAAAGACACTGTAAAAAAAATGTTAGATAAAGAGATAAACGGGCGTGGTCGAGATGAGGCCTATTTTGAGGCATGGCATAAGTCAGGTCGTGAAATATATAAGCCTTTAGCTGAAAAACTCGCTGAGCTGGAGGAAAGAGACGAAGCGGTAGGGCGATGGGAAAAAGATCATCCCGAAGAGGCCAGCGAACTACGCGAAGCATTAAACGAATTTGTGGCACAAGAGGAAGCGCTAACCGTTGAAGCAAGTGATAGAATCGTCAACTTGGCACGGGGTTTAGAAGGAGATTATACTAATTTTAGCGGTGGCAATGATAGCAAGTTCAACCGTCGAGTGACCGTAGTGAGCATGGCCAGTGCTTTGAAAAGACGAATAGAAGGGGCCATCGAAGCCCTTGAACCTATTGAAGGAGCACTAAGCAAGGAGCAACGCGAGATTTATGACGGTATTCTCCGAGACGTGGATAGGATCTTGAGCGAGGGTACGAAAGATAAATATGACGGTAGTAACAAGTACCAGCTTAATAATCATGGTCCCGAAGCCGTCCCAGACAGCTACAAGCTGGCTCTAAATGCCCGCGAGGCTTATCTCAATGCCGCCTACGACAGAGCGCGCGAGAATAATTAAGTGCGACCAGAATGACGAATGCTATTTACTACTCTTCAAAACCTCATCCACCAGCCCATAATCCACCGCCTCCTCAGCCCTTAGCCAGTGGTCGCGCTCCATATCTTCTTTGATTTTGGCTAGTTTTTGACCGGTGTTCTTCGCTAAAATCTCCGCCAATTTGTCTTTCAGGGCCAATCCCTCACGCAGCGAAATCTCCATATCAGTAATCTGCCCCTTTGTGCCAGAGGACGGCTGATGAATCATCGTTTTGGCGTTGGGCAGCATATGGCGCTTGCCCTTGGCGCCGCTGGACAGCAAAAACGCCCCCATCGAAGCCTGCAGGCCAATGCCATAAGTCGCCACGTCCGGCTTGATAAAATTCATTGTGTCATAAATCGCCAAACCGTCATAAACGCTGCCGCCCGGACTATTTATATACAGGCTAATGTCGGCCTTCGGATCCTCGCTGGCTAAGAAAAGCAGCTGCGCCACCACCAGATTGGCGGTGTGCTCATTGACTTCCTCACCAAGAAAAATAATCCTATCTTTTAATAGTCGCGAATAAATATCAAAGGCTCGCTCGCCGTCAAAACCTTTTTCCACAACTGTGGGCACTAAATAATTCTTCATATCCCCATTATAGCAAAAAATTAGCACTCGTGCAAGTCGAGTGCTAGCTTTTGCGTCTATGTTATGCCGAACTCAAGTTCGACACCTAAAGTTGTAGTTTTTGTCGATGTGACTTAGTTACACCAAATCGGCATTGCTGTGCACCGCTGTTACGTCGTCCAAATCGTCCAGCGCGTCGAGTAACTTAATAACTTTTTCCGAAGCCGCCGCGTCCGCCACTTCCACATTGGCCTTCGGCACGTATTCCAAACCGGCGTCCGACACTGTTAAACCAGCGTCAATAATGGCCTGACGCACGCTAGCTAATTCCTTAGCGCTAGTATAAACCACGATTTCGCCCTCTTCCTCCACCGCATCGGCCGCGCCAGCCTCTAACACCGTCATCAGGGCTTCTTCACCGCTGGCCGCCACTCGAATCACGCCGGAGCGCGTAAACTGAAAAGCCACACTGCCCGGCTCGGCGATGGTGCCGCCGTTTTTGGTTAGCGCCGTTCGCACCTCTGGAAAAGTTCGGTTGCGGTTGTCGGTCGCAGTCTCGATAATAATCCCCACACCAGCCGGACCATAGGCCTCGTAAGTAACTTCCTCTAGGGCGGCAACTGACTTATCGGCAACTCTTGAAATTGCCCGCTCAATATTGGCCGTCGGCATATTGGCTGCCTTAGCTTTTTCAATGGCCAGCGCCAGAGACGAATTAGTCGCCGGATTGGTGTCGGCCCGCGCCGCAATAGCAATTTGATTGCCAATTTTGGTAAAAATCGCGCCGCGTTTGGCGTCGGTTGCGGCTTTTTGGCGCTTTATCGTTGACCATTTGGAATGTCCACTCATATTTTTCTCCTATTTTCCATATTTTCTTATACTTTTAGGCTAATTTTACCACAATCGACGCGTTTTTGCCATTTATAGAGGAAAATCAACAAAATAATTATTATCTGTGGAAAAACTAAACAAAGTGTTGATTTTTATTTAAAAGTGCGCTAAACTATGAACATTATGAAAAATAATGGTACTAAAATCAGGGAGAACGCACAAGTCAACCGCAGCAAACGCAAGTTACGCAAGGGTCTGACGGAGCTTCTCCAAAGCAGAACAATCGACAACATCACGATACAGAATCTGTGTCGAGTGGCGGGTGTCGATCGCACAACTTTCTATAAATATTATAAAAGTGTCAACGAGTTGTTTGACTACATCGAAAGTCAAGTTATGGCTGACTTCGAGGAAGCAATAGATGCCATGCCGGCAATAAAAAATCCCGATGAAGTGGTTCGGATGTGTTTGGAGGTCATAGACCGACACCGCGACGTAGCTCGGGTGGTGTTTGCGCATAAAGACGACAACACCGTGCAACGCATATTATATATGTATCACGATCAATGCATCGATTATTGGAAAACTAAATTCCGCTGCGACAATCCCAAAACTTTGGAAAGTTTGTGGTTGTTTTACACTAGCGGCGTCATTGGCACAATTGTGCTATGGACACAAGGCCGCATCCGGAGCGACACCGAAAACTTGGCCAAGTTTATTAGCCGAGCTTGCGAACACGGCATTTCCGGCTTTATGCGCCGAAAAAGCTAGGCCACAATATTATCTTCGCGCAAATTATGTTTAGTTTTGAGGCGTAGATAAATCAGTAGCGCCAGCAAAATCGTTATTGAAATCACAAACCAGCTGACCCCGAAATTGACTTCTTGGGCCGCGCCGGGAATATTCGACACGGCTTGCGACACACCGATGATATAGTCTAGCAAAGTTTGGGCTGGCCAACCGGCTAACGCGGCCAAATTTGGCAAAATCGCGCCAATAATTCCGGCCAAAAAAGTCAGCAGCATTGTTAGCGGCACCAGCGGTAGCACCAGCAGATTCGCCAAAATCCCATAAGGCGCAAACTGCCCCAACATCAGGGCGATAATTGGCATAGTCAAAACTTGGGCGCTCATAGTTTCGATAAAAACTTGGCGCAGCGAGGTCAAAATTGCTGTCGGTCGTTTGTGACGCAATTTAATTTTCGGCTTGGGCCGCGCTTCGCCCCAAAAATAAGCTTTGATAAGCGGCGCCAAAATCAGAATGCCGGCAAAGGCGAAAAACGACATATACCAGCCGGCGTCACCCCAAACATAGGCCGGATTGATGGCCACTGTGGCGGCCGCCACCAACAAAATCAAGACCACCGGATGGAATTTTCGACCATAAAACCAAGCTAGCAAACTCAGGCCGGCCACCAAACCCGCCCGCATCATACTGGGCGAAAAACCAGTCACAAAAGCAAACCCCAGCGCCATTGTGCCGCCGCCCAGCAGCGCCGCCAGCCGGCTGATTCTGGCGAACAGCCGGCGCGAAAACCGAATCAAAATTGTCAAATTATAGCCGCTGGCCACCACAATGTGGGTCAGACCGGCAATCCGAAAAGCTTCGCTAATGTCGTTGGGCAGAGCGGTTTTCTGCCCTGCCAAAACGCCCATCCCCAGATCGTGGGCCGGACCAGAAACTGAATAACTTAATTGTTCAGAAAATTCGTCGCGCAAATCCCGCGCCGGATCGTTACCCACGCCAGCTTCAACTTTGTCCAATTTCGCAAAACTCATACTGGCCGGAAAAGTGCCAAAACCATTTTTCAGCTTGCCGGTGATAAAAACCGTGTCTGACCGCCGGATTTCCGGCCGCGCGCCAATGATACTAGTCCAGACTTGACCGGGCAGTTTTTGACCGTCGATTTCCACCTCCACCAAGCGCATCCGCAAATCGCCGGACAGACCCAAGTCAGGATCTTCAAAAACCTTGCCAGAAATCGTCAAAGTCTGGTTAATAAACTGGCCATAGTCGCTCAAGGCCACTCGTTCCGCCGTGCCGCGAAACAGCCCCATAAAACTGCCGGCCAGAATTGCCAAAATCATCATCCAAGTTTTTTGTTTATAAAAAATAATCGGTAGCAACAGCAAGCCGAAAATCAGCCAGATTTTGGTGCCAAAAACCGCCGTCGCCGGGATCAAGCACAGGCCCACGCCCAGCAAAAATCCAGCGCAAACTCCGGCCACCAGCCAAGAAATATGAATCCGTCGAAACCAAAATCGCCAACCGAACATAGATATATTGTAGCAAAAAAAATGAGGCCAATGTGTAATCACATTGGCCTCGGGGAAGGAGCAAGGGCTAGAAATAGAATCTTATTGATTGGATAAAGTTGTCTATCCAGCCCTCGTCCCGACCGGGAGCACCGTCTGTAGTCAATTTGCTTTTTTCGAAAGGGGAAAAAATGTGTGGGGCTTTCGCCCCTTGACGGTGCTTCCCGGACGGGAAATTTCAGGTTGGGACTCGTGGCGACTTGCGCCACCACGAGCCCCAGAAGGCAGTAAAAAGTAACGCTCGAATGTAGCAACGAGCGCCGGAATAAAAGCAGAATAATCTGCATTTCATTCCGGCGCTGCCGCGTTGGAAACTGTTGCCGTTGCCCGTTAGGGTATACAACTCAGCTTGCGCGGCAGACGCCATTTTACCCCCTCTGTTTTTGTGGCCTCTCCCCTACGGCGGCCACTAATCTAAGTCGGAGATGCAAGTTTAACTCCCCACTCCAACTTCTACCTAAAGTATATCACACCCTTTACAATACGTCAACACTTTTATTTAAAAACCGCCCTTCTTGCAGAAGCGCGGCATTTTCAAAAATCGCCCAAAACGAGCGGTTTCTGAAAAAGTCTGTTTTTGGAGGAGCCAGCGGGGCTCGAACCCGCGACACCAGGCTTAAAAGGCCCGTGCTCTACCAGCTGAGCTATGGCTCCGCGAAAGTCGCTATTTCAATATACAGCAAACGCTAGGGTTTTGCAACCCACCTCTTTAGTCTAGCACAAGCGCTTTAATTTGTCAAGGATAAAATTACAAAAATTCCAGATACTTAATCGATATAATTTTGACGGTCTTTATGTCGCCGGACGGCACAGCAAAAGATGCTTCTTCCTCAATCGTTTTGCCATTAATGGCACCGCCAAGTGGGCTACTAGTTGTAATCGCGATAGCATCCGCAAGATCATCATTATCTTCAACAACGTCATCTGGAATCTCTCCCGCAGTGTTTCCAGTTAGCAAAACTTTCTGCTCTAGGCCGTCGTCAATATATTCTAGCTCAACGACACACCCCATTGTAATGGTATCCGAATTTCCTTTTTCTATATCGACCAAAGTTGCGCTTGTTACAATGTCGATCGCTCGTTCAGCCATATCAGCTAAAACTATCGAATCTTGCATAACAGCCTCAGCAACTGCGTTGTCGTGCCACGTTTCGGAGTTCTGGCTCATCGCGTTACCCATCTCTTTGCTCAAATCAGATTGCCTATCGGCATAATGATCCAATAATTTTTTTGCATCCTCTAGCTCAAACGGCAACATCTGTTTTACTTTCTTTTCCATAACTCAAACCTCTTCCTAATAATAGGATATCCTCATTCCCTTCTTTATATTCTCCAAAGCAATTTTAACATTTTTGAGTAATGGCAACCCACCCAATTTACTAATGTCAACCCACTGTAGATCGTCACATTTTTCCGGCTCCATAATCTTCGGAACACTATCACCTAACAATTTTGTCTCGAAATAAAAATCAAAATATGGTGCGTCGCTTTCTCTTTGCATAATATGAACGAATCGAATATTATCAAAATCAACTTCTAAACTTGTCTCTTCCTTTAATTCTCTTACTGCAGCATCAGCAACAGACTCGCCAGCATCAACGTGTCCAGCCGGCAATGTATACATGCCGTCACTCCAGCCGGTGTTATAGCGGCGTAACGTCAATACTCTTCCATCCCGATTCTCAATTATTATATAAACCGCTGCCCTAAACATATGTCTGTCGGTCATCGTTTTCTCCTTCCTTATTTAATATTATAGGTTGAACGTCTAGTGATTTATCGACAAAAATTGTTATGCCGTTCAAACCATATTTATATGCAGCCAGCATAGCATCACGTACTTCTTGTAGGGTCGTCCCTTCATACATATTTATGGTTTTTGCAATCGACTCGTCGCATACGGTTTGCAACGCCGCAGTCATCTTGATGTGGTCTAATGGCTTGATAGAGTTTGCATATATCACGGAGTCGCTATTTTTAATTGTTGCGACTATCTCATCATCTATCATCCCTTCATTGAAATATGGCTCGATGCCGGTCGACGCACCAACGATTATAGCAGAGCGGCCAGTTGGCGGCAACGAGGTAGTCGATATATTTCGAAGTTTTTTCTCCTCTTTAACGGTATTCGATAGTTCTCGCCAATCTTTCGATGAAACATATCGAGTCGGATTATCGCTATAGCGCCTATCCAAGTATCCATCACCTTTCAAATACTCTGACTTGCCATCTTTAATTAGACCACAAGATCCTCTGGTTTTTGCCAACTTAACTGATTCTAGCTTCGACGAATAATTAATTAAGGCGTAAGCATCTTCCATAAAATCCCTTGCCTCTTGGCTATCATATCTTAATCCCAATATGGCTAAGGTGTCTGCGACGCCACATAAACCGATACCAATTTTACGCTTCTGCTCTATAATGTTTTTACTCTGAATTTCGAGATTTTTATGACTAATATCTAGGGCGTCATCCAAAGCGCGCGTCAATACGCGGCTCACTTCTTTAAGCTTCTCAACGTCAAGCGAATGTTCATCACTTATAAACTTTGACAAATTAATGTACGCGAATTGGCACGTTTCGCCGTTAACCAAACCAACCTCACCACACGGAGCTACGGTGTGATAATCCCCCAATTCTCGTGCCGGATTTCTCTGATTCATCCTATCAAGAAAAACCAATCCTGGCTCGCCGGTTTTTAGCGCCGAACTACAAATTTTATCAAATATCTTGTTGGCATCACACACGGACCCGTCCGAAAGAGCAATTTTTTCTTCATTCGTCACAGCATCAATAAAACCGTCATCAATATTAACCGATAAATTGAACTTCCACAGTTCACCCAGCTTTACGGATTTTGCATCAATAAAACCGAAGATGTTTTTATCATATACGCTCATCACTGCCATATTACCAACCGGCCTATCTTCCTCGCCGCTTTCTGCACCAAGTGCCGCAATCGTATTCAACATATCTAAAGTGCCGATCGGGTCTTTTAAATTATCCAGATTATATCCAGTGCCCATTCCTTTTTTATGAAGCTCATTAATCTTACGTTCGATCTCATCCCAATTTCCATTTTCTATATCAATCGCCGGCACAGTGCAGGCCGTCAGCGGCTTATCTTCATACCTACCTGCGTTTGTCATTATCGGGGTGCTGAATACTACCTCTTTTTCGTCTAGCATTTTACCCAATTTTACGGCAAAAATATCGCTATCATTTGTTTTGTATTCTTCGTCGGATTTCAAAATAGCCGATACGATCCTCTCTGTCATTTCGTATGGATGTTCTTCAGGATCTTTTACTTTACCGTTAGATAAAAAATCAGTCTTTTCATCGTTCAAATAAAAATAAGAGCGATATTTATTTGAATATTGCATCATTTCAATCATAGCAACAGCCGCTTTTGCCTCCATTAATATACGGTCCTCGTTTGATATATGAATATTGCCATTTATCGTAAAATCGGCCATCCGCAGCACGTCTGACAATCTCTGATCAGACAAATGCGAGTTGAGATCAACATCATTCAACCGCTTAAACTCCTTATGCGCACCGGACTCGCCAGAACGTTGCCTATCGCGCATTCTTTGCAACCTGACATCTTCATCGGCCGCGATACGAACTACGGCCCCGCCGATTTTTCTAACATATAAAGCTTCCGGCACCGCATATAATCCAGTTAAAACTACGACATTTGATTCATCTACATTGTTTATAGCCGTATTCACAAGATAATCGGCCCCTTTATCGGCACGCAGCTTGCTGGAATACTCCCTCACCAAATCGCGAGTCGGTTCGCCGAGATTATTCTCAGCAATATATTCACGAACTATGTTTGACGTTGATTGAGGAATGTAGCCAAAGTTATCATGAAAGACCCCCCCCAAGTATCTTTACCGCTACACATCTCGCCGACCAACCCTATAACTTTTTTCACTTGTTCTCCAATTCTAAATTGTTCTTATTCCATAGCCTACCATATTTTTTTAAAATTACAATAGGTATTTTTAGATTATCGTATTCGCTGGATACAGATCAGGTCCGGAATGACGTTAAATGATATTCAAAGCCTTTTTAATCTTATCCAGCTCGTCCTCTTTTTTATAAGAAATAATCACCTCGCCGGCGCCGCGCCCCAGCAATTTTTGCTTGACCGGCAGGCCGATCAGCCCCGACACCGCTCGCGTAAAATCGTTTTCCTGCTGGGCGGCTTTGGTGGCTCTGCGGGTGCTAGTCCGGCCACTGGCGCGATAAGCCATCACAAACTGCTCGGCTTTGCGCACGCTCCAACCGTCATTCAGTAAGTGGTTGGTCAGGGTGCGCTGGGCGTCAATATCGCCCTCCAGCGACAAAACTTGACGCGCAAAGCCTTCGCTCATTTTGCCGTCCTCAATGGCCTTTTTGGCAAAATCCGGCAAAGAAAACAGCCTCAAGTGATTACTCACTACCGTCAAAGATTTGCCAATTTTGTCGCCGATTTCCTTCAGCTCCATATTAAATTGGTTGCGCATTTTGGCGAGGGCGGTGGCAAATTCCAGCGGATTTAGATCTTCACGCTGGACATTTTCAATCAACGCCACTTCCAGTTTACGCTGGCCGTTCAGGGTTCGCACCAGCGCCGGAATGGTTTCCAGCTCGGCCATTTTGCTAGCCCGATAGCGCCGTTCGCCGGCCACAATTTGGTATTTGTCACCCTTCGGAATCACCACAATCGGCTGTAGCACGCCATATTCTTTGACTGATTTTGCTAGTTCTGCCAGTGCCGTTTCGTCGAACTTTTTGCGCGGCTGCGTGGTGTCGCGCACAATTTTACTAAGCTTGATATTGCGCAAATCCGAAACTTCGCGGTCGGTGTTGGCCGTGACGTCAAACTCTTCCTCAATGGTTTCGGTTGGGATTAGGGCGTCAAAGCCCTTGCCGAGTCCTCTTTTAATCGCCATTTATCCTCCCGATCAATTCTTTGGTGGCGGCTTTATAAGCCCGCGCGCCTTTGCTCAGACCGTCATAAGCGCCCACCGGCAAACCATTACTGGGGGCTTCGGCCAGTCGCACATTGCGCGGGATCTTGGTTTCAAAAACCTTGCCCGGAAAATGCTTGGCCACTTCTTCGTAAACTTGTTTGGACAGAGTAGTATTATTAAACATCGTCACCAGCACGCCAATCAGGCTCAGGGTCGGATTGAGCTTTTTGCGCACCAGCTGCATAGTTTCGAGCAGCATCGACAGGCCTTCCATTGCGTAAAATTCGGCCTGCACCGGCAGCAGAACATAATTGGCGGCGGTCAGAGCGTTGACCGTCAGCAGGCCCAGAGACGGCGGCACGTCGATGATAATCGTGTCGTAGCTGTCCGACACCGCTGCGATGGCATTTTTCAGCCGGTTGAAGCGGTCGGCGGCAGTGGCTAGGCCGGGCTCGGCGTTGGCCAAATCCGGCGTGGCCGGCGCTAAAGTCAGATTTTTGAACGGTAGGTCGGTGGTAATAGATTTCAGATTATTAGTGCCGTCCATAACGTTCAACATACTGGCGCTCAGGCCGGATTTGTCGATCCCAAGACCGCTGGTGGCGTTGCCCTGCGGATCAAAATCGATCAGCAGCACCCGATAACCAGTCTTAGCCAGATAAAAAGACAAATTAACAGCCGTAGTGGTTTTGCCCACTCCGCCCTTTTGGTTGGTGATTGCAATAGTAATAGCGCTCATTTTTCTACCCTCATAGTGCTTCTATTGTAGCACAAAAATTATTTTATCGAAACAATCTCAATTTCGCTATATTGCTGGCGGTGGCCGCTGACTTTGTGGACCCGCTTTTTAGATTTGTAGCGGATATATTGGACTTTGTCACCCTTGATTTCCGGCTGGGTGACTTTGGCCGTGACTTTGATATCTTTCACAGTTGGCTGGCCGATTTTCGATCCTTTTTCGTCGAAAATTAGCAAAGCATCAAGTGAGAGATCTTTGCTACCATCAGGGAGACGATCCACTAGAAGGCGCTCTTTTTCGGCGACAATATATTGTTTGCCGCCTAACTTTATGACTGCTTTCATTTTATTCCTTATATTATTATTCTTGTAATTTTAGCAGAAAATCCGCCGGATGTCTAGGCCTTACAGATCTTCCGACTTTTTGCCCTTGCCGGCTTGTTGTGACTTGATGACGATATTCTGCAATTCTTTAAAAATCGGGAAGCTTTTGTTGGTCGAATAAACTTTAGCGTTGCCCTTTTTCTCGATACTGAGGAAACCGGATTTTTCCAGACGTTTTAATTCGCGCTGAATATTGCCCGGATCTTCTTTGATTAGCTTGGCCAAACCCCGAACGTGAGTTTTAAAATCAGGGTATTTTGCATAAACCACAATGATTTTTCGGCGCACCCGCGATGTAATAAAAACGTCTAACATATTATATCTTCCCCTATTTCTTCCAAATGTTGTAAATATTATATGCCCTCGTGATAATAAATGCAACCGGTTTTTTCATTTAATTTTTGCAATGAGGTGTTTTATCTATGTCCCGTATTTGGCACGGCGGGTATGGTCGGGCTGTGTTTGGGGTCGTCGTTTGGCACGTCTGGGGCGTTGAAGTATTCGTAGGCTTCGGCGAGGGTGAAAGTTTGCGAGCCGCGAGTTACGGTTATGTCGACTTTGCCGGCGGGGTGGGGTGGAGTTTTTATCACAATTTTTGTATCTGAATAACTCACTACTGTCGCCGCTACGCTGCCAACAGTGACGACTGGGACTACTGGGTTCGGTGTGTAGTTTTCGTCGACTAGGCACCGCACCGCGAAACCGTTCATTCGACTGTCGTTTAAAACGCCCGGGTTAATACCCCTGTTATAGAATTGCGTAGTATAAACCCCCTGCGCCGAATTGACAGAGGCCGACCAATAAAGACCGTACGCGCCCTGCCGAACAGGAGCCGAAGCAAAACCATAAGCGCCGCCAAACGCGCCCTGCCACGCCCCTGTCGACAACCAAAGGTTAGCCAGGACCGCCAAACTTGACGCGCCAATTTGCTGGGCTCCTGTGCCGCCATACTTCACGCTAAGATTTTGAAAATCGCTGTCGGTGCCAGCGCCAGCCACCATCCCTGTCGGCAACCGCCAACCCGCCGGACAAATCGAGTTCTCGACGGTATCATATTGAACAGTTTTAGTATTATCACCAGCGCTGGCTGTCGCCGTATAAAAATTGTATAAGTAGCCGCAGCCGGTCGCGCTGTCATCGTTATAAGCCTTTCCGCCAGTGCCGGTGTTGTTCTGGCAATTCGGCGTTTCGTTCGGGTCGACTTGCCGCCAAGCGTTGTAATTGTCATAGTCCGTGCCGGCGGCGTTGGTGTTGTCTGCGGTGAGGTAGCCTGATGTGGTGAAATTACCGTCCAGCCCGCCAGTAGCGAGGGCAACTGTGGTGTCGGCCGCAACGTTGGTACCCGCTGGAGTTAAGACCATACCATCGGTCAACTCCAGTTTGAGATTATCAATCATCCAGCATTTGCCATCTGCCAGCTTGCGTATTCTGTAATCTTGACCATTGCGAGCATCAGCCAGAGTTATTGTGTCTGGCTTACTATCGCCAGTCGGGTAAATGGACATTCCATTATCGCAAAAACTTTTGGTCATTTGCTGCATAGGATTATAAGCGAAGTCGCCAGTAATCGTGACCTCTTGTCCGCCAACAACCGAGCCGGTGTTTGGTGTAATGTTGGTTATCGAAATCGCATTAACAATGTATTGAAAACCGAAAACTTGGCCAGCTAACACCGTAAAGGCAATTAGAAACTTGGCTAAGTTTCTAATCTTACTTACCTTTTTAGGTCTTAATCCTAATTTTTTCATTTACCCTCCTCAATTATTATTACTTACATTATATCACTAAGCAAAATTCAATGCAAAAGAAATTAAAAATATGGGGTCAACTTAGGTATTCCTCCGTTCGTATCGCCCGTTTAGTGATGTAGCCACAGCATAAAAGGCAAGAAAATGTTACAATGGAATTATGAACTATTTGGAGGTGTCAACCTATGGGATTGTCGGCAAGGATTTTTTGGTGCTGACTTATGCTTTTGCTGAAAAATTGCCGGCTGGGTCGGTGGTGGAGATTCCGGTCGGCCGTCGCAAGTTTGTGGGCGTGGTGGTGCGGAATGTCTCCAAACCGGATTTTGAATGTAAGGAGATTTTGCGAGTTTTGACCGAGCGACCGTTGCCGCCGCACCTGTTGGCGCTCCACCGTTGGGTCAGTCAATATTACGCCACCCATCCCAGCACGGTTTGGCAGACGATGTTGCCGGCCGGACTGAATAAAAATCGCCGCGCCAAACCATCCGTTGCAAGGACCGTCCTTGCAACGCCGAGCGACCGAACAAATTTTGTGTTCACATCCGACCAGCAACGGGCCATCACCCAGATTCTGAAGATGAAAACTGGCACCGCTCTGCTGCACGGCATCACCGGCAGCGGCAAAACCGAGGTTTACAAGGCCCTAGCGATGGAGGCCGCCACGCGCGGTCAATCGTCCATCATTTTGGTGCCGGAAATTTCCCTAACTGCCCAGCTGGTGGCCGAATTCCAGCGGGATTTTGCCCGCGTCATCGTCACACACTCGGGCCAGACCGAGTCCGAACGTCACCGCGCTTGGCTGGAGGCGCTGCTGGCCGATCAGCCGGTGGTGATAATTGGCCCGCGTTCGGCGCTGTTTATGCCGGTGGCGCAACTCGGCCTAATTGCCATCGACGAGTGCCACGAACCCAGTTATAAACAGGAAAAAGCTCCGCGCTACAGTGCCCTGCGGGCCGCTAGCGTGTTGGCGGACAAGGCTGGCGCACGGCTGGTACTCGGCTCGGCCACGCCACTAATTGCCGATTATTATACGGCCCAAAAACTCGGCCGGCCGATTGTGGAAATGAAACAACTGGCCAAAAAGGCCGCCGTTCGGCCCGAAACCACCATCGTCGATATGACCAATCGCGCCAATTTTGGTAATAATCAGATTTTCACCAAACCCCTGATTACCGAAATGACTAAGTGCTTGGAAACCAAAAAACAAGTCCTACTATTTCACAATCGGCGCGGCACGGCCTCGGTTACGCTGTGCGAAAATTGCGGTTGGAACGCGCTCTGTCCGCGCTGTTTTGTGCCGCTGACGCTGCACGCCGACCGCCATCAACTGCGCTGTCATATCTGTGGCCATAATGAAAAACCGCCGACCAGCTGTCCGGAATGCGGCGAAACCGACGTGGTTCATCGCGGTATCGGCACCAAACGGATCGAGGAGGAAACCCGCCGGCTGTTCCCGACCGCCCGAATCCAGCGGTTTGACGGCGACAGCCTACGCGGCGAGGGCGTCCACGACCTGTTCGACAATTTGCGCACCGGCGAAATCGACGTGATTATCGGCACGCAAACCATCGCCAAGGGCTTGGATTTGCCAAATCTGGCACTGGTTGGTATTGTTCAGGCCGACGCCGGATTGATGCTGCCGGACTTCTCCTCATCCGAACGAACTTTCCAGCTGATAGCCCAAGCCACCGGCCGCGTCGGTCGCCGCAGCGCCGCCAGCCGCGCCATTATTCAAACTTATCAGCCAAATCATCCGGCCGTCCGTTTTGGCGTGGCGCAGGATTACACCGGCTTTTACAATTTTGAAATTACTAACCGCGCACGTAGTCATTTTCCGCCGTTTTCACACTTGTTAAAACTAACCAATTCATATAAAACCGAAAAATCCGCCGCCAGTTCCGCGCGAAAGCTCGCTAACCTTATTGCAAATCATTCGCAACAAGCAAAAATCCACATCCTCGGTCCAACCCCCGCCTTCTACGAACGCCAACGCGACAACTGGCG
>JAISDN010000030.1 GCA_031264785.1 Candidatus Nomurabacteria bacterium | reverse complement strand
ACAAGGACTAATTGGTGGGAAAATGAACGAAGAAGAACGACAGAAACGATTTCGCGAGACTGAGGAAAATTCGGCTAAGAAGCGGGCCGAGATTTTGGGTTTGGAATATCTCGATATGCGCGAAAGCGGCGCTGATTTTCCGCTTTATCCGGACGTTTTGACGAAGGAAGATATGTATCAATATCATATGATTCCCCTGCGCGAAGGTAATTATGAGCATTCTTATTTTTTCGGGATTACCACCGCCACGCCGCAATCTTACATTAGCGAGCTGCGCAAAAAATACCAAAACCAGTCCAATAACGCCAATTTTGTGATGATTTCGGGCAGCAGCTGGCAAGAAATGATGCGGCGCTATGACCCGCCGCCGGAAATCAAATACGACGATGTCAAAATTAGCCAAAACGAGGACGCCGAAACGCTGGCGCAGGTGTCGGAAACGCTGGAAGGCGTTAATTCGGACGATATTTTGAATTATCTGATTGAGCAGGCCGGCAAGTTGAACGCCAGCGACATTCACATCGAAAACGAAATCGACGGCGTGCGGGTGCGCTTTCGGGTTGACGGCACACTGCATCCGGTGGCGATGATTTCGCGCGGCAAATATCACACCCTGTTTTCGGCCATCGCTAGCGCCGCCGATCTGTCCACCGCTGCCACCGAATCGCAAAGCGGCCACATTGTACGTAAAATCACCACCCCAAACGGCGACTCCATCAACCTCAATATGCGTATCGAAACCGCCCCGACGGCTTATGGTCAAGACGTGGTGATGCGCCTGTTTAACTTCGATGAAAGTATGCTGCGGCTGGAAATGTTGGGCCTCAATCCAGACGAACACGCCCAACTGGACGAAATTATTTCTCATCCGCGCGGTATGGTGATGGTGGTCGGTCCGACCGGCAGTGGTAAGTCCACCACGCTGTACTCAATTTTGAACGCCTTAAACGACCCCGACCGCAAGCTGATTACACTGGAAGACCCCATAGAATATGACATTTCTGGTGTCACTCAAATCCCGGTCAACACCGACGCTGGCGGCAGCTTTGCCGAAGGCTTCCGCAGTGTTTTGCGGCTTGACCCAGATGTAGTGATGGTTGGCGAAATTCGCGACGCCGACACTGCCAAAACCGCCATTCAGGCCTCCATCACCGGTCACTTGGTGCTGTCGACTTTCCACGCCCAAGACGCGGCTTCGGCCTTTGCGCGGATTATCGATATGATTGGCATCAATCCAGTGTTTGCGACGGCCATTCGTTTGGTGATTGGCCAGCGTTTGGTGCGCAAACTCGACGAAGCCACCAAAATTGAATATGAACCGGACGAAGCCACCAAAAATTGGATTCGCGAAGTTTTGAAAGACCTGCCGCCCAGCGCCGAAAAGCCCAGCTTAGACAATATCAGACTCTGGAAACCGGGCGAAAGCGATGAAAATCCCTTCGGCTACAAAGGTCGCACCGTGCTGATGGAACAGATGATCGTCGACGAAAAAATCCAGCGCTACCTGCGCGGCGACGAAAAAGACGTCAACGCCAGCGATATCAACCAAACCGCGCGCGCCAACGGTATGACAACAATGCTGCAAAAAGGTGTTTTGAAGGCTCTGACCGGCGAAACCACCATCGAAGAAGTCAATCGTGTTTTGTAGCCTTGCATTTTTCGGAGCTTGGTGCTAAAATACCCATTAAGGAATTTCAATATTAACTGATAAAGGTATAAAAAGATGAGTTTTGATTTGATTAAAAAAGTGAATGACGCGCAAAAAAAGCGCCAAGTTGTTGATGTGCGCAGTGGTGACACGGTGCGCGTAACGCAGAAAATTAAAGAGGGCAACAAGGAGCGCCTGCAGACTTTTGAGGGCGTGGTGATCCGCTGCGACCGCAAGAGTTCGCTGACCAGCCGCATTACAGTGCGCAAAATCACCTCTGGAGTTGGGGTAGAAAAATCGTATTTGCTGCATAATCCGCTGGTGGAAAAAGTTGTGATTGTCAAGCGCGGCAAAGTTCGCCGCAATTATTTGTCGTTCCTGCGCGCCCGAGCCGGCAAATCGGCCCGGCTGGTTGGTAAAGATTTTGACAAATCGGTTAATGATATTCGTGACGAGCACGCCGAAGAAGAGGCCGAAAAAGTCAAGGAAGCCAAAAAGGTTGAAGCCGAAGCTAAAGCCGCCGAAAAAGCTGCCGAAGCGGCCGAACTAGCCAAAAAGCAAGCCGAAGTTGAAGCCGCTCACGCTGCTAATTCGTAAAATTCAGCTGTCATTCCGGGCTTGATCCGGAATCCAGAAATAATGCCCGTTTAGATTCCGACTCCTTAGGTCCGGAATGGCGGGAGAATTTGGTATAATTATTCTATTGAATAAATGTGACACTGCCTCACTCAGAAAAGAAAACGGGTTTTCTTTTCTCTCGTTTCGTTGTGTTATAATTAAAATATGTCAAAAATCTTGGGAATCGACGAAGTTGGGCGCGGGGCTTGGGCTGGGCCGATGGCGGTGGGGGCGGTGGTTTTGCCGGAGCGCGAGACTGAGGCTGATTCGGAATATAATCAGTTTGTGGCCGAATTAGACGATTCGAAGAAATTGACTGCTAAAAAACGTCGCGAATTGGCTTTGGAAATTAAAAAATATGCGCTTGGCATTGGAATCGGCTGGGTTTCGGCGGCTTCGATTGACAAAATTGGGCTGTCGGCGGCTTTAAAATTGGCAGCGCGGCGGGCTGTCGATCAGATTACTTGTGATTATGACGAGACTATTATTGACGGCACGATTCGGCTGGTTGACGGCGAAAATGTTTCGACTATGCCGAAGGCTGACGGTTTGATTGCGGCGGTGTCAGCGGCTTCGATTGTGGCTAAGGTGGCGCGAGATGAGTATATGGCGCGGTTGGAGGCAGTTTGGCCGGAGTATGGGTTTGCTGGGCACGTTGGGTATGGCACGGCGGCGCATCGGCGGGCGATTGAGGAGTTTGGGGTTTTGCCGGTGCATCGGCGGAGTTTTGCGCCGATTTTGAAGATTTTTGGGGCTACGTCCGCAAAATCCAGCTCGTCTTCCGGGTGTTCGGGTCCTGACATCAATTCCTCCCCCGAAAATTTTTCCGCTCGCGGAAAACATTGTTCGGGGGTCCCCCTCCTTGATGCCACCCGAACAGCCCTGTCAGGGTCACTGGATTTTGCTAGTTCTGGGGATTCTGTTACTAGGAGTTCTGTTCAGGTTGGTGGCGAAGCCGAAGATGTGGCGGCGGAGTATTTGGTTGACAGGGGTCACGAGATTTTGATGCGGAATTGGCGAACTCGGTTTTGTGAGGTGGATATTATCTCTGCGAAGGACGAGATTTTGTATTTTACAGAGGTGAAATATCGCGCTGATGGGCGGGCTGGTGGCGGAATTGCGGCGGTCGACAGGAAAAAGGAGCGTCAGATGCGTTTTGCGGCCGAATATTGGTTGCAAAAACACGATTTGACGGATAAAATCGATGTTCGGCTCTCTGTTGTGAGCTTGACCGGCCGGCCGCCGAAAATTGGGGAATATGTCAAAAATATTGGATTTAATTAACAAATGTGAAAAAACTCTTGACAAAAACGCTTATGTTTGCTATAATTGGGGTGTAGGGTTGAGAAGTCAGCCCTCGAACAAGGACAATCAGGGGGTTTTATGGAGACTCTACTTGTCCCGCACCTTGAATATTCAGTTTTGAGGTTTTGCAGCCCAATCTGTTATGATATATAGTCGTTTTCTGGTTAGAGTTTAGGTCTGAGGAGGGCCTCGTTATGGAAAAACGTTCAAAGGATTATCTGTTAGCAGCTGTCATTATCGTTATGGTCGGAGTTTTGGTTGCGGCCATATTGCTCAATGCCTACGCTCTTGTCAAGGAGCTTTGGCACTCGCAGAACGTAACTGTCTCGTCATCTGAGTCGTCAGAGACGATTGATGAAGATAAGGCGGTTATTGATTGGGAGGAAGTTGCATCTGAAACAGAGCCCACCTACAGGGTTAAGGCGGAGGCTAACGTGACGCCCATATATGTAGCGCCCAAGTCTGACGGCGAAATTGCGTCTGCTGAGGCTTATGCCAGATATCTGGCGGACGGTGACTTCGGTGATGGCAAGAAGCGATATGAAAATTATGCTATCGTCGTCACTGGTACCGTTGTGTCCGTTACGGACGGGATGGCCAACATTTGGGTTGACGGAATCTACGCGAGGGCCAAAATCCATCGCGAACTCGGTTACATTGGCGAGTTCGTTGGGGAAGAGGCTAAAATCGGGTTTACGGAGTATGAAGATGGCAACATCTACATAACCGTAATCCGGTGTGGCGATGAGGTCCGTATGACGGATGTCCTCGCTGGACGTGAGCATATGAAAAATTCTTATATGTCTCGCAGCGGTGAACTTACGTTTATGCCTGAGAAAGTTCTCTATGGTAAGGATATTGAGGAGGATTCCTTGTTTGAATTTTCAGATTGAGGACAATCTTTCGTAGGAAAACCAATATCTATACCTAAGACTGAATAAGAAGCCACCACTTTCCAAAAGAAAGTTCGGTGGCTTCTTGCTTTTTGTGGGCAGTTTCATTAGTTAATGTTCAGGGTGTTTTATACAATAGTTACTTTTTGACTTTTACATTTAAATTTGTTACAACTAAAGTGTAGGGTGTTATGACACCTTCGGCTAATGGACGATTTGCGGGCTTTTAAAATCCCCGCCGTCTGTGGCACCTTGATAGAAAAACACTCGGAGGGTTTTTGGGGTGTTTTGGAGAGATTCTCTAATGGCCAATTTTGGCCGCCGGCGCAGAAAGGAAAGTAAAATGAAAAAGTCTGCGATAAAAGCCGTTATATCTGAGAGAGGGGTTCTTGACGGGCTGCTTTTTTTGCTCGAAAAGGAGAAAAAAGCTGTCTGTCGGGAATATCGCAATGCCGCTAAAGCGAGCGGTGGAACGTTGCCAGAGAGCGCTTTTTATACTCTCGATTGGTCGGATTTGGCACTTCACAACAGCTGGAAATTCGATGTTGGCGTATACGACGCTGCCGATAATTACGACACTTCGGATGAAAAGTCTTTGATTGTCTATGTTGGCGGGCGGTATTTTAGCAAAGTCGATTTGCGCCGGATTTCTAAGGAAACTGCCAAAAAAGTGTCGGAAATTATCTGGAAATATGTATCGATTCGCTTGGATTATTTCCAGCCGGCCGGAGAGAAAAAGTTTGTTTGCTCGGATTATGATCTTGAGCAAAAATTCAAAGCTTGGGGCTTTCCGGATTGCACTTTCAGGGGTAGCGGCGAGGATCTTTACGAGTGTTTGTCTGAACTTTGGGGCGATATGTAATTTTTTAAAGATTATTAGGTGAGACCTAATAAGAGTTTGATTGAGCATCGCACCCCAAACTATACCCTCCGGACTTTTTGGCCGGAGGGATTTCTCCCCCGTTTACGTTTTTTAGCACTCACTTGACACGAGTGCTAATTTTCATATATACTGTTTTTATGAATCCGATGTTTGAATTTTCAGCTAGACTAACTAATAATGCGATGGATGCTTTGCGGCACGCCGAGATTTTGGCACGTGGACAGGGCGGGACGCAGATTGGCACAGAACATTTGCTGCTAGGGATTTTGGGTCAGGAAAGCTCTTTTGCGGCTCAGATTTTGGCAAAACAGGATGTGAATTTTGAAAAAGCGCGGGTGGCTTTGGCGATTTCGGCTATTAAAAATTCCGCTAATGTGCAAATTGTGCAGATGTCGGAGGCGATGAAGTTAGTGGTGCGGATGAGTATTGAGCTGGTGCACGAATTTGGCGGCGACGTTTGCGGCACGGAGCATTTTTTGTATGCGATTGTTAGCCAGAATAATTCGCGGGCGGCTAAGATTTTGGGCGAGATGAATGTTGATATCGCCAAAGTTGTGGAGGAAATTGAATCGTATCTGGACAGCCAAAATAGCGAAATGGTGCAAAATGCCGCTGGAACGCGTAATTTTCGGGGCGGGCGCGGCTCGTTTTTGAATAAGTTTGCCATAAATCTGTCGGCTAAGGCGGCGCGCGGCGAGCTTGATCCGGTGATTGGGCGCGAAAAGGAGGTCACGCGGATGGTGACGATTTTGTCGCGGCGGACCAAGAATAATCCGGTGCTGATTGGCGAGCCGGGCGTTGGCAAAACCGCTATTGTGGAGGGGCTGGCGCAGCGGATTGCTAATGAGGACGTGCCGACGATTTTGCAGGGCAAGACGGTTTTTCAGCTGGATATTGCTGGGATGATTGCCGGTACGAAATATCGCGGCGAGTTTGAGGAGCGGATTAAGCGGGTGCTGGACGAAGTGCGGGCCGACAAAAATATTTTGATTTTTATTGACGAATTGCATCTTTTGGTGGGGGCGGGTGCGGCCGACGGCGCGATTGATGCGGCCAATATGTTGAAGCCGGCGCTGGCGCGCGGTGATTTTCGGATGATTGGGGCGACGACTTTGGATGAATATCGCCGGCACGTCGAAAAAGATTCGGCGCTGGCGCGGCGGCTGCAGACGATTGTGGTGGCCGAGCCGTCGCTGCGCGATACTGAGAAAATTATGGCTGGGCTGGCACCGGTTTATGAGGAGCATCATAATGTCAAGCTGAGCCAGCCGATTATTGCGGAGGCGGTGCGGCTGTCTAGTCGTTATATTACCGACCGGTTTTTGCCGGATAAGGCGATTGATGTGATTGACGAAGCGGCGGCGCTGCGGCGGGTGCGCGAAAGTAAGCAGCCCGATCCGGAGGTCAAGGTTTATCGGCGCGAGCTGACAGCCCTGACCGAGAAAATGGAGGAGGCGGTGACGCGCGAGGATTATGAGGCGGCGGCGCTGTATAAAATGCGGATTAGTCGGTTGAATGACAAGCTGAAAGAGGCTGATAAAAAAATCGAGGCCGGCGGGCGGATTACTCTGAAATTGAACGACGTGGCCGAAGCGGTGGCGCTGATAACTGGCGTGCCAGTGCAGCAACTGCGGCGGGCCGAGATTACCAAGCTAGTGAGTTTGGAAAAACACATTGCGCGGAAAATTATTGGCCAAAACGCGGCCGTCAAAAGCGTGGCGCGGGCGATTCGGCGATCGCGTAGCGGACTGTCTTCGGGACGGCGGCCGATTGGCAGTTTTATTTTTCTGGGTCCGACCGGCGTTGGCAAAACTGAGCTGGCGCGAGTGGTGGCGCAGGAAGTTTTTGGCAGTTCTAAGGCCCTGATTAAGATTGATATGAGCGAATTTTCGGAGCGGCACAACACGGCGCGGCTGGTTGGTGCGCCGGCCGGTTATGTTGGTTATGACGACGGCGGCCAGCTGACCGAGAAGATTCGTCGCCAGCCATATTCGGTGGTGCTGTTTGACGAAATTGAGAAGGCTCATCCAGAGGTGTTTAATATGTTGTTGCAGCTGCTGGAGGATGGCCGGCTGACCGATGGCAAGGGCCGCGAGGTGGATTTTAGTAATACGATTGTGATTTTGACTAGCAATGTTGGTTCGGATAAGCTGGCCAAAAATGCGCTGGGTTTTAAAAATTCGGCTAGCGCGGGGGAAAATAATAAAGATTTGGCGCAGAGTGCTTTGAAAAATGTGATGCGGCCGGAGCTGATTAACCGTTTTGACGATATTATTGTGTTTGATACCCTGACGCGCGAGCAAGTTGGGCAGATTTTTGACCTAGTGATTGAGGATTTGAACGTCCGGCTGGCCGCCAAAGGTCTGGCTGTGAAAGTTGAGCCGACCGCCAAACGTCTGCTGACCGATCAAGGTTTTGACGAAAAATTTGGCGCCCGGCCGCTGCGTCGAGCCATCGAAAACCAGCTGGAACATCCGTTGTCTGAAGCCATCCTTAAAAAACAATTCCGGCGCGGCGACGTAATTGCCGTCGCGACCAAGGATGGTAAGATTGTTTTGAAAAAGGTTACGGAATAGGTTTCGAAGGCCGTCATTCCGCGCTTGACGCGGAATCCAGAAATTATATTTTTGTGATAAAATGTTAGCTATGGATAACCAAAAACCGGCAATACCGACGAATAAGGCTCGCAAAAGTTGGAGTGTGGGCAAGATTTTGGCGGTGGCGATCGGCACGCCGACGGTGGTGATAGGGCTGCTGGCGGCGGCTTTTTTGACCAATACTTTTACGCCGCAGTGGTTTATGGATCGGGTTACGGTTCAGAATTACCAGCCTAGCGAGGTGATTGCCCAGACCGTGGAGCGCAGCGGTATGAACGAGCACGGCCGGTTTATGTTTTACACGGCCGAGCCGCAAATTGACGAGCGCGAGGCTTTTAATCAGCACTGCGCTGAAGTGATGAACGAAATTGCCAATGTGCTGGGCTGTTATGACGGCCGGATTTATTTGTTTGACATTACCGATCAGCGGATTGCTGGCGTGGAGGACGTCACGGCGGCGCACGAAATGTTGCACGCGGCTTATGATCGACTGGGGATTTTGGAGCAGATTCGGGTTAATCAGCTGATTCGCAGTGAACTTAACACCACCACCAATCAGACGGTGCGCGACGCGGTGGAGCTGTATAGTCAGACCGAGCCCGGGCAGGAAATCAACGAACTTCATTCGATTTTGGGAACCGAGGTGCGCGATTTGTCGCCGGAGTTGGCTGAGTATTATAGCCGCTATTTCGCTGATCGTGACAAGGTCTTGACGGCTAATGAAAAATATAACGCAGTTTTTGACAAAATGCAGCAGCGGGCGGACGAGTTGGAGGGTTTGCTAGGCGATTTGGAGACGGAAATCAATTCGTTGTCCAGTAGTTATGACGCGGCGGCTGGGCAGTTGAGCCGCGATATTGACAGTTTTAATAGTCGGGCCGACAGCGGCAGTTTTACCAGTGAGTCCAGTTTTTATGCTGAGCGGAGCGGCTTGTTGCGACGTCAAAATCAGTTGTCGACGCAGCTGAATAAGGTTAATGCCAAGATTGACGAATATAATAAATATGTTAAAGAAGTGCAGGCGCTGGGGCGCGATTCTGAGGGGCTGCAGAAAAATATGAGCAGTCAGGAGAAGATTGAGTAGATTTTTCTACTCGTCATTCCGGACTTGATCCGAAATTCAGACAGATTTTCATTTTCTACTTGACTTTTTGAGACGAGTGTGATATGATGATGGTAGGGTAGGTTAAAACCTGCCCATAGTGTGGTTTTGGACTGCAAGTTCCTTAATTTGTTTGCTACGACTAGCCGTCGGATAGGTTTGTTTTGGGGCTTTTGCACAGAACAGGGCTATCTGACGGTTAGCGATTTGTTTTCCGCCAGAGTAGTTATCGTCCATTTGTTTTGGAAAAGGAGTGAAACAATGGAAAACAATAAAATCAAGAGGCCGGAGAACATGGAAGAGTTGAAGGAAAGGGCATTTCGAATACCGCTTACCACTGGTATTGAAATGTTCTGGCCGCAGTCTGGTGAGGACAAACAGTGGTTACCCCAATATGCCGAAAAGATCGTTTATGGAGTTAATAACTCCGTAGTGGCTTGGGTATCGGACGCGGTGTATGTTTTCCCGTATTTCAGAGGTATCACGGAGATACTAAGGAAGCAGGGCTACAAAGACCGCAGGATTTTTATCCCGTTCTCAAACTGGGATAGGCCGGCGAATGCCGAACTATGTCGCCAGTGGGAAAGGCTCTGCGGTTACGTAATATCGATCAACTGGGAGGACGCGCGGTCAGACGCGCGAGCTACCAGTGAGGCAGGCGATATTCCGGACGAAATTTTGGTTGGAATGAAAGAAATTCCGGTTGGGGGGATAGAGTATCGTTTTCAACCGACAGGTGATGTTGACACGGTCTACCCGCTGATGACTTCACCGTGCGTGGATGGCACTGTTTCGCCGAAGTTGGGTGTTTTTAACACTAATAACGGTGGGATTGTAGTGAATTCCAACGATGGTCGAACGTATTTCGGCCGGACCGACTGCAATATAATTCAAGTGCTCCAAAG
This sequence comes from Candidatus Nomurabacteria bacterium, assembly GCA_031264785.1. Taxonomy (GTDB): domain Bacteria; phylum Patescibacteriota; class Saccharimonadia; order Saccharimonadales; family Saccharimonadaceae; genus JAISDN01. The sequence continues at coordinate 6,383 of JAISDN010000030.1, read as the reverse complement.
CTTGGGTTATAAACAGGCCTATGTGTTCGTTCCGTTTTCTAACGGAGAAGAAATGGTTAAATAGGCAGGTCTCAAAGAGTAGTAGCAAACGAAAAGATCCGTCGCAATCCAGCGGCGGTCTTTTTTTGATCGGTCATTCAGGATGTCCTCCCAGTCATTCCGGACTTGATCCGGAATCCAGAAAAAAGTGATAAAAAGTGATATAATTAAGCTATGGTTAAAGTGAGGTCAAAGTTTGTTTGTCAAAAATGCGGCGAGAGTTTTTCGAAATGGACGGGGAAGTGCGAGAATTGCGGGGCTTGGAATTCGCTGCTGGAATCGGCGCCAGTGACGGCGGGCAAGTCGGTGGTGGCGAGATCGGCTGGGCAGACTTTGAAAGTTGAGCGGATTCGGGACGTGGCGATCGACACGGTTTCCAGCCGTTTGTCGACCGGCATCGCAGATTTGGATTTAGTTCTCGGTGGCGGGCTGATGCCGGGCGGCGTGGTGTTGGTGGCCGGCCAGCCAGGCATCGGCAAGTCGACATTATTGATGCAGGTTTCGGCCACCATCGCAGCCCGCGACGAAGTGCTATATGTTTCCGGTGAGGAATCGGCCTCTCAAATAAAACTCCGGGCCGAAAGATTGTCAAATACCAAACCACAAACTAGAATTTACAAGGACAGTCCTTGTAAGACTGAAAATTACAAGGTCGGACCTTGTAAAAGTGGGAAAGATGGTATGATGCTTGACCTAGTTTCTTCTACTAATGCTGATGACGTGGCGGCGACGGTGCTGACCGGTCAATATCGGTTGGTGATTGTTGATTCGATGCAGACGATGGCGATGGCGGAGATTGCGTCGGCGCCCGGCACGGTGTCGCAAATCACTAATTCGGCCAATATTATAATTCGGGCGGCTAAGGCGTCCAACACGGCGGTGTTGTTGGTCGGTCACGTCACCAAAGAGGGCTCGATCGCTGGGCCGAAGGTTTTGGAACATTTGGTTGATGTGGTTTTGCAATTTGAAGGTGATCGCTACGGCGGGTTCAAAATCGTGCGGGCTATCAAAAACCGCTATGGCTCGACGGCCGAAGCGGCGATTTTCGATATGAAAGACAATGGATTGGAGATCGTCACGAATCCGTCGGCGGCGCTGTTGGCTGAGCGGCGCGAAGAGGACGGCTCGGTGGTGCTGGCCACGATGGAGGGCAATCGGCCGCTATTGGTCGAGATTCAGGCGCTGGTCAACCCGACTAGCTTTGGCTATCCCAATCGCACCGCCAGTGGCTATGATTTGAATCGACTAAAACTCTTGATTGCCGTTTTGGAACGGCGGACAAAATTGAAATTATCGGAAAGTGATATTTATCTGAATGTCGTCGGCGGTATCAAAATCAGCGACCCGGCGGCGGACTTGGCGGTTTGTATGGCGATTGCCAGCGCGGCCGCCAAGCGCAAACTACGGGCTGGCGCGGTGGTGTTCGGCGAGGTCGGACTAGGCGGTGAAATCCGCAGCGCCACAATGGTGGACAAACGCATCGGCGAGGCCAAAAAACTTGGTTTCAAATATGCCATTGCGCCAAAGTCGGCTAGAGATAAATTTGTGGTGCCGGCTACTGATTTGAAGGATGCCTTAAATCAACATTTGAAATGATGAGTTAACTTCAAGACTGACGGTTCCCCTTAATATTTTAGACTAGCTTCACGCATCGTTTCAATATGTTGAGTAAATTTTACACAATAAAATTAAGAAGTGTTGAAATGGTTGATTTTTTTAATAAAGTATGCTATTGTTATTACAGAATAGAGGTCTGAAACGAAGTTGTTTTTAATACGGTATATTTGCACTTTGAAAGCTTACTACAGTAAGGGAAAGAGAGAAGAGGATGGTATATTTTGCGAAAATGAACCCAGCCGAAGAATCTTTGGAGCAGATGCGTTTCTACGTAGTGGAGGAAATCGGACATGAAAAATATTACCTTTACGATCATGGGGCGGACACGTACAGAGGCGTCCAAGCGTCAATAGTGGTCGATGAAAACCATTATAAAGGTCTGTTCTACAAATTTGTTCGCGAAGGTGATATGGGCATCTGGAAACTCGAATTCCAACAGAAGTGGTTGCGGAATATGAGGAATAAAGTTATGACTCAGATATACAATAACATCTATGGGGATGTATATGGGGAAACTATGCATGGTTTTATCCATAGAGATGACTATGTCCAAGCGGACATCTCCAGTCGTTTGTATATTGGTGCAATTCATGACGCTGTTGCAGCAATTAATGATTGGCGCAAAGAAAACCACCTGAAGTACAAGAAAACGTTGGAGCCGAAGTACGGCGTGGCCGGCGTAACCTACATCAAGATGAGCGGGAAAGTGGTGCACAACAGGAGTGCCACAGTCATTTTCTCCCATGAGGATAATTGTGGCAGGCTCATGGGAATGGAACCCGATGAAACGGTTAAAAGAAGCATGTACGATGCAATTGAATGCAGGTACTATGTTGGCGGGAGGAAACAAGAAAAAGAATTCCGTCGCGATCTGAAGAAGTTGGGTGAGCCGTATCATTTCCCATACAACGATGCCGAAACGATATTGGAGATCGCTAATAGTAGAGCGGTCTTTAAGGAAGTGGCGGCAGAAGTTGGGGAAGCCGTGAGTGAGGGTGTAGAGGCGGTCAAGATATTCAATAAAAAATGGCACATGAACATAGCGTGCTATTATAGACCCCCCTATGATGGGAGTGAACGCCAAGAAGATCTGTTGCCTTTCCAGAAATAGTAAGCGAATAACCGCTGGTAAAAGCCGTTGATACACAGGATATGTGTTTCTCTGCTTAGGTGCTAGCGGTTTTTACTTTTGTGATATAATGTGGGGGTCGGCAGGAAAGCTGGCGAAAGAAATTATTTTAAAATATAGAAAGGAAAAAAGAGTAAAATATGGATGGTAATTTAATACAGGGCTTAATGATAATGATAACTATTATCGTTATGGTGATTTTAACAGAGACAACTTATTTGTCGGTGAAGAAATTTCGGGAGCGAAAGTTGAAGGTGGCGCGCGGTTCTTTGCTGCTGGATACTTCGGCTTTGATGGACGGGCGGATTGTTGATGTGGCCAAATCTGGCGTGATTACGGCCGAGATTATTGTGCCGCGTAGCGTGATTAATGAGATGCAGTTGCTGGCCGACAAATCGGACAGTTTGAAGCGGTCGCGGGCGCGGGAAGGTTTGGAAAATATTAAGACTTTGCAGAAAAATTCGCTGGTGACGACTTCGATTGTGAATGATGGCGAGCTGGAGGCCGGCGGCGTTGATCGGCGGCTGTTGGATCTGGCTAAAAAATATGATGCTAGCATTGCCACGACGGATTTTAATTTGAATAAAGTGGCTAAAGTGCAGGATATTCCGGTGGTTAATGTTAATGAGTTAGCGCAAATGATGCGGCCGCAGATTTTGCCGGGCGAAAAGATGGAGATTCGGATTATTCAGCCGGGCCAGAATCGCGATCAGGGCGTCGGCTATTTGGACGACGGCACGATGGTGGTGGTCGATCGGGCGGCCAAAAGTATTGGTTCGAAAATTAAAATTGAGATTGTGCGTAATTTGCAGACTGAGGCCGGGCGGATGATGTTTGCTAAGCGGCTGCGTTAGTCGAACAAGACCATTTGCGGGCTGGAAGAAACTGAGAACAAGGCTTCGTCGGTGATTTCGACGGTGACGTTGGTGCCGTCGCTGGATGGTTTGGGCACAATGACTGACCAAGTGTTGGACACGCCGGTGGCCGCGCCTTTGTAGGTTTTGCCGTCGATGGTGAAATTGACGGCGGTCAGTTTGTTACGTTTGCTGTTACCCGGCGAAATGGTGGCTTTGACTTCGTAGCGGCTGCCGCTGGCGGTGGCGGTGATGCGACCGACTAATGACGGTTTGGCGGCGGCGTCGCAGCTGTGGACGTCGTCGTAATTGTCGCGGTCGTAGCCGTCGGGCGCTTTATAAAAAGTGGTTTTTTGAGTGTTGTTGATAGTTTTAACCACGTCCAAAGTTTCTTTGGCAGCTTCTGGTGTGCATTCGTTGGCTAGTTTTTTGCTGATTTTGTCGAAAACAGTCGGTTCGTTGATGGTGACGACGTTGTCTTTAACATACCAAGACGGGAAGAGGTCGTTGCGGCCGGTGACGTTGAGGCTTTGGATGCCTTCGGGCTGTTTGAACCAGTCTTCGTTGTTCCAATCGCCGTCTGGGCCGAAGACGTCGCGGTGGGTGCGGCCGACGATTTCGGATAGATATGAGCCGAGCGACATACCATCACCGTAGTTTAAGGCTTTGGGGATGTGGTTGCCCCACCACATTGAGAAGGAAGCTTTAGGGGTGTAGCTCATCATCCAGAGGTCTTTTTGCTGGCCGCCGGTGTCGGATGTGCCAGTTTTGGTGGCGGTTTTGACGCCGGGCACACAGAAGCCGGCCGAGCAATAACCGAAGGTGCCAGAGCGAGCGTTGGCGTCGCTTAAGATGTCGGAGATAATGTAGGCGCTTTGCGGGTCGATGACTTGTTTGACGCCGGCTTCGGGGTCGTATTTGAGTAGGACGTTGGATTGGAAATCTTTGACTTCTAGGACGCTGGTGACCGGTTTGTAGGTGCCCATTCGGGCGAAGGTGGCGAAGGCGTTGGCGTGTTCGACTTGTTTGGCGCCGCAGCCGCCGATGGCCGCCGCTAAGCCGACTTGTTCGTCGACGCCGTCGGTGCAGTAGCTGACGTCGCCCAGTTCGCGGATTTTTTCGATGGTTGGTTCAGCGCCGCCATTGAAATGCATCGCCATAATGGCGGGGATGTTGAGCGAATTGGACAGGCCTTGCCGCATTGTGACCGAGCCGCCGGTGCTGCCGTTGGCGTTGTGGACGCTGGTACCGTAGATTTGTTGGACGGAGCGGCCATTGTCGTTGTCGGCGATGATTGAGCCGGCGCCGTAGGATTTGCTGTCACGTTGGCTGTCGACGAGACTGGCATAGACTTCGGGCTTGATGGACGATCCGGGCTGGATGAACGAAGTGGCGGCGTTGACCGCGCCGAAATCCGGATAATTGTAGTCGCGCGAGCCGCGCATACCGAGAACTTGGCCGGTTTGGCTGTCGACCATTGTGGCGGCGGCGTTGTCAAAGCCCATCGAGCTGGGCATACCGGAATCGAACAGACTGTCGATTTGGTCGTCGATGATTTTTTGGACGCGAATGTCCAGCGTGGTTTTGATGGTTAAGCCGCCTTGACCGACGACTTTTGTGCCCAGTTCGTCTTCCAAATCTTCTTTGACCATTTGCACAAAATGTGGCGCTTTGGCCCCGACAATCAGGGCGTCGGCCGGCTGGATTTTGTCGCTTAGATTTTCGATGGTGAAAGCTTTGCGAGCCTCCGCGATTTGTTTGGCGGTGTATTTGTCTGGCATATATTTTTCGATGGCGTCCAGCACTTGGTTGTAGCGCTCGATCAGCGAAGAATTGTATTCGGTGTTGTATGGATTATAAGCCGACGGATATTGCGGAATGCCGGCGATCAGGGCCGATTCGGCCAGCGTCAATTTTTTGGCGTCTTTGCCAAAATAGGTTTCGGCGGCCGATTGCACACCGTTACGGCGGCCGCCATAAGGCGCGACATTCAAGTAATAGGTCAAAATCTGATCTTTAGAATAAGATCGCTCGGCCTCGATGGACATAAAAACTTCCTTGATTTTGCGCGGGATGCCCATAATGCCGCGCTCGCTGGCCTCTTCTTCAAAGAAAACTTGTTTCATTAGCTGTTGGGTTAGGGTCGATCCGCCTTGCGTGGCGCCACCGCCAAAATTGTTCAAGACGGCGCGGGCGATGCCAGAAATGCTAACGCCGCCGTGCTCATAAAAATCGTGATCCTCAATAGCCACGGTGGCGTTTTTGAGATCTTGAGAAATCTGGTCGGCTTCGACAAATTTCAAAACTTGGCCCGAACCGGAATCTTCCCACAGCAGTTTGCCATTGCGGTCGAGGTATTTGTTGGTGGTGGTTTGGATGCGCTGCTTAATGGTGTCGTCCATATTTCGGGCGTCAACGCTGGACGGCAACCAGAAAAATATGATAACCACCACTGCCAGCAGACAAATCAGGGCCAGCAAAATTTTCAGGAACATCCAGCGGCCTTCGGCGCTAAACCAAAAGCGCAGCAGCTCGCCCGGATGGCATAAATAAAACTTATATCTTTCAAAACGGTTTTTCGGCAAGTGGCTGAGGCGGTCTTTTTTCATCCGCATTAGCCGCGCCTTGTGCGAATTTGGATCCAAAGCCGAAACGCTTTTTTTGCTGCGCTTCTTAAAAACCGAACCGACACTTAACTTCTTAAATCTTGACATATTTCTCGCTGCCCTCCCGCATTTTTTCTG
>JAISDN010000022.1 GCA_031264785.1 Candidatus Nomurabacteria bacterium | reverse complement strand
CGCTGGAAAATTCCGCTAATTGGTTGGCCAACCGTTTGGCTAGATTGGACGTTTAAATAATGAAAACATTAGTAGAGGAACATATCAAAGAAAGTAACAAAGACAGCCATTTCATCCCAAGGATGATAGTAATGGCGGTCTCTGCTGTGGTCTTTGCCTATGCTTTTGCCTGTTTGATTTTGAATGTCGACGTGCGACAAGTCGGTTACAACGAATCGGGGCGGGCCGATTATGAAGTTTGCCTAATTCCGAACAGTTATTTTACGGACGCCTGCCAGCCGGCCGGCAAGCAATATGTGGCGTCGCTGATTGACAATGTGAAGAGCCGTTTTGAATACAGTTTTCGGGCCGACGAGACCCTGAGATATAGTTATGACTATGACATCACGGCGCGCTTAGTGGCCACCGAATCTGGTGAGTCCAGCAAGGTTTTGTATGAAAACGAAGAAGTGATTTTGCCGAACAAAACCGTGGCCGAACAAACCGGCCAAAGCCTAAGTGTGCGCGAGGACATCGCGATTGATTATGGTAAATACAATAATTTGATCACGGCTTTTCGGTCGGACTATGGGTTGACGATTGATTCGTATGTGGTGGTGACGTTGAATGTCAAAGTCCACGCTAGCCACGAGGCCTTTGCCGCACCGCTAGATCTTGACGAAAAAGTAGCCCTGAAAATCCCGCTGTCCGAACGGACGATTAACGTGGAAATGGAATCCGACCAGTTAAATAATACCGGCGCAATGGAAGAAACCGCGCCGAACCTCGCCAAGAATTTGATTTATATTGTGTTGGCCGTCGCTGGCTTGGCAGTGTTCGTGGTTGATCTAGTAACATCGATAATTATCTTAGTCCGCCGCGAATCGCGCCGTTCGGTTTACGAAAAAGAACTGCGCGCCATCGCCCACGAATACAGCCAGTTGATAGTCGAAGTCGAACACGTCCCAGAAATCCCACGCAGCAAAGTCGTGGAAGTTAAAAGTTTTGACGAGTTATTAGACGCTCGCGACACCATCCAACAACCCATCCTCCACTTAACCGTCTCGGAAAGTCGCAGCCTATTCATCATCGAAGATCAAGGGATGGCCTATGTCTACGCCCTATCAGACAAGCTGTCGGCACGGCAAGACAAATCTAAGAAAAAGGCCAAAAATGGCTAAGCGTCGCCTCACCAAAGCCCAAGCCAGCGAGCGATTTAACCGCATTATTGCTGTGGTGGCGCTGGTGGTGGCTATACTCGGCTTGTGTATCGCTTTTGCGGTGGTGACGCGTAACTTGGTCATCAACGGGATTGCCGAAATTCAAGGGCCGGAGTGGGACATTCGTTTTACTACTCAAAGCTCGTCGGCTACGGGCGGCGCGCAGATCAATAGTAGCAAAGTCGACGACCGGACAATTTCTTACCACGTCATTTTCACCGCGCCTAATCAAACCGCCGATACTAATTTCGGGATGGCCAACAACAGCACAGTCAATGCCGAAATCGCCGCCATCACCACCATTGGTCAAAATGATTATTCCGCCAAACATATTGGCTATACGCTAGAATACGCCGACAGCACCCCCATCACAGTCGGCGACTTACTGATCGCTGGCGCCAGTCGCAACGCACGGATTCACCTCGATTACAGCGCCACCCAAGCCGAATTCTTAGCCGACGCCGGCAGCCAAGTCGGTATGACCGTCACCATTCAATATGCGCAAGCGCCATAGTTACCACTCATAAATCGCTGGCACGGTAAAGTTCCAAATCACGCCAGTCGCGGAATTGGTGGTTGTGCTGTTGCCGATTTGACCGTGGTTATTGTGGCCGTAGCCATAGGCGGTCATATTGCTTATTAGGATGTGCGAGGTGTCGGTATTGGCAGAAATGGTGGTGATGCCGGAGGCGAATTGATAGTTTACAGTTGGAGTGGTTACGCCAGTAGATCCGCTGGGACTACCAGTGTAGCCAACCTGAATCTCACCATAAGTGTTGCCGCCACAGGAATAGGCTTTGCCGTTGGCGGTAACCATATGCGAACTGTTCGTAAAAACGGCGATATCCACCACGTTGCTGACTGGGATTTTGTAAGGCGAAGTGATAGAGGATGAACTGCTGCACAAACGGCCGTAATAATTATCGCCCCAAACATAAACATCGCCGTTTTCCATTAGGGCTAGCATATGATCGTCACCGATTTTGATGTCCTTAACATTAGTTAGGCCGGAATATTTGCTGGGCAGGTTGCCGTCGCCGCTGCCCGAACTGCCCAACTTGCCGTAAGTACCGCTGCCCCACGTCCAAAGATTGCCGCTGGTGTCAATGGCCGCTCCGTTCTTTTCGCCCATCGCAACCTTTTTTACCGGAACTGTCATAGTGGTTAATTTAATCGGTGTAGTAATGGTGGTGGTATTACCGGTGCCGGCCGAGCCGTCGGTGTTATAGCCCCAAACATAGATGTCGCCGGTGTCGGTACGGACGATACCAGTGTGATTATTTCCGTCGACTTCCACGGCTTTGGCGTTGTTTGGCAAGGTGATTTGCATTGGCGCGGTAACATTACCAGTGGTGCTGCCGCCGTCGCCCAGCGCGTTATAACTTTTATCTCCCCAAGTCCACAGCCGGCCGCTGTCGTCCACGGCGTAGGAAGTGCCTCGATTAGCCGCGATGCTAACAATGCGCCGGACCGGTGTGTTGACGTTGGTCGAACCGGCCAAATTAGAATGATAAACCGGAGTAGTTTGATCGCTGGTACTACCTAATCCCAATCGGCCATTACCACCATCACCCCACGCCCACACCCGGCCGTCGCTGCTCAGCGCGAAACTGTGGTTTTCGCCGCCTTCCAGTTCCACGAAATCCCAAGTTTTGACCGCAAAACTAACCGGCACGGCGGACAGGCCGAGCGAATTGGTGACGTTGAAAGTAATCTTATAATTGTCGCGCACTTGACCATACCAAGTGGTCGGGCAGGTGACGGTTTGGCTAGCGGAGTTAGTGCAAGTCCTAACAATCTGGGATGTGATGACACCGTCCATATCATCAACTGCCGCCACTCGACCATAAAGGCTGGACGGCGGCGTGGCGATGTTGCCACGATATACTTCAAAATTGCGGTAAGCGTTAGTAACGGTCAAGACCGGCGGCGTGACTTTTTCAAAGACTAGGCTAAAACTAGCTACAAAACTAGTCAGGCTCGGTAGCGCGGCGATGCTAGATTTGTAGCGAAACTTAATATTAAAATCCAACTGACCTTGAGACGGAACGACCGATGACGATGTGGACGGCGTGATGGAAAAGCCATATTCCATATTAGCGGAATTATTAAACGACTTTTCTACAATTTGCTTGATAAACATTACGTCGTCAGTTTCGTTTTTGACTGTAATATTGAACACTACCACGCAATTCAGCGCTGGCAGTGAGCCGTCAACATTAAACGAGGTATTGTCCCACGTTGGCGGGTAGGACGACATTCCGCAGCTGCTGGGCGGCTGTTCGGGATGGACGCCGGCTACGCGCAGCGGTTCGCCGTATTTGACGGTGGCTTGGCCGTCAATGTCAAGCGTGGTGCCCAAAATCGCGTAAGCCGTGCCCAGACTACACACCGCCAACAAACAGGCCGCCAAAATCAGCAGGTTTTGCCGCCATAATTTTTGGACCATAGTCGGCGCTGTGCCGGTGCGGTTGTGAAAATGTCTCATTTGTGAACATTTTAGCATAAACGTGTTGATGTTTAAAGACTGGAATGAGGTGGTTTAATATCCAGAAATTATTGATTGCACAATCAAATTTAGGATGAAAACGTGGACGTTCATTGCCACCAAAAAACCGGCGCCAATGATGATAAAGCCGGTCAGTTGCCACCGAGAATAATTGCCAACACTGGTGATTTCGGCTAGTTTGTTGTAATAGCGCAGAATTAGCGCGCCGACGGCCACGATGGCCATACCGATAAAAAACCAAACAAAAGAAAATTCGCTCATAGCAAAATTATATCAATATTGACTTTTCGTGACAAGCGGATTATACTTGATTTGACAGTCTGGTGAGAATCATCAGACTTTTTGAAAAGAAAGGCAGCAAATGGCAGAGAAGAAAACTAAAGTGCGGCGGATTAAGGCCAAACCAATTAGCAAAAAGTCTAAATCGGTCGCTAAAAAAACCAAAAAAAATAAACGCCAAGCCCCAAAATGGCTGAAGAAACTTGGCCAAGTTTTGGGTAAAGTTTTTGGGCCGATTGGGCGATTTTTCGCGCCGGCGGTGGAATATGTCAAGGGCAGTTTTTATGAGCTGCGCCAAACGCGTTGGCCAAATCGCAAAGCCACTTGGGGACTAACTATCGCGGTGATTTTGTTTTCAATTTTCTTTGCGGCCCTGATTTTGTCGTTTGACAATGTGTTTAATTGGTTAATGGAAACGATTTTAAATATGAAAGGAAGTAATTAAATGACCAAGCGTTACGATTCTAGCAAACAGTGGTATGTGATTCACACTTACGCCGGATATGAGGAAAAAGTCGCCGAAAATATTCGCCAGCGAATTAAGGGCGTGGATATGGCGGATAAGATTTTTGATGTGATTGTGCCGAAGGAAAAGATGATCGAGATTAAAAATGGCAAGCGCAAAGTGGTTGAGAAAAAGATTTTTCAGAGTTATGTTTTGGTGCAGTTGAAGCTGACGGAGGACACTTGGTATATTATTCGCAACACGCCAGGTGTGACTGGTTTTGTTGGCACCAGCACTACACCGACGCCGGTTAGCGAAATGGAAATTAAGAAAATTTTCAAGCGAATGGGCGCCAAAGATCCGGCTCACGACATCGCTTATCAAGTGGGCGAAGTGGTTAATATTATTGATGGGCCGTTTAAGGGTTTTGACGGTTCGATTAGTGAAATTGACAATCAAAAGGGCAAAGTTAAGGTAATGGTCAGTATGTTTGGGCGCGACACTTCGGTGGAGTTGGACGCGCTGCAGGTTAAGAAGGTTGTATAAAACACAAATACCTGCTAAAATACGATGGTTACGCACACTAGAAAAGGAAAATATTTATGGCAAAAGAAGTAATTGGACATATTAAATTGCGCATTCCGGCCGGCCGAGCGACGGCGGGGCCGCCAGTTGGCTCGACGTTGGGCCAGTGGGGACTAAATATGATGGATTTTATCAATCCGTTTAATGACGCCACTAAGGATTTGATGGGCAAGGACGTGATTGTACATATGACGGTGTTTGACGACCGGACTTTTGAATGGAAAAGTTTGGGCCAACCGACCGACGATATGATTCGCGAGAAAGCTGGAATCAAAAAAGGTTCGGGCGTGCCGCACACCGAAAAAGTTGGTAAATTAACCGACGCGCAGTTGACCGAAATCGCCACCGCCAAGATGGATCAGCTGAACGCCAACGACATCGAAGCCGCCAAAAAAGTTGTGGCCGGCACAGCACGGTCGATGGGTGTGGAAATCGAAAAATAATAGGTAAAAAGACTCAGCCCCGCGAAATTTCGTGGGGCTTTATAAATTTTTAAAATAGGAAAATAGAATTCGCTGGAACCAGCAAGAGAAATTTTACAGAATCATATTTTCGTTAATAACGATTTCCCTAAATACGTAGTGCGCATCCTTACCATTGTGATCAGACTGTAGCCATCCGTCGATGACTTCAATCTGTTTATCCCCTTTGGCCATAGCATCGAATAATATTTGCTGATCGTAATGACTAAAGGTTTCGAGTTGTTTTCTGCCTTCCGGAGAAAGCGACTCTTTTAAGTTGTGATTTCTAAATCTAATCGATAATGGTGTCAATTTTTTCCCTCCTTTAAAACCGAAATGTGCGAGTGACAACTTACCTAGCCATAGTAACAAACAAATTGACTTTGGCAAAGTTGTGGGTTATAATTACAACAATATCAATTTTAACCGTTGGGAGAGCCTGGGAAGGCTCGTTATGACCACAAGGAGAAAATATGGCAAAAAAAGCCGAACTTTATGCCGAGTTGAAGAAGCTCGACAAAAAAACCAAATTAACCGAGCGCAACACGATTGCCGAGATTGAGGCGGCGATTGCGGCAGCTCAACCGGAACATACTGAAGTTTCGGAAACTGTTGCAACAGAGGAAAAAACGCCGGAAAACTCGGAACACACTGAAACTGAGGCTGAATCTGAGCATTACGCCAAATCTGGTAAAAAAAGTAAAAAACACGAAGAAGAAGTGATTGCTCAGGAAGAAAAAGAGGCTCGCAAAGCCTCTCACGACACCACGCCACAGGGCGACGCCGAGACTAATGTCAAAACCGGTCCAAAGCCGGTGGTGCGGCCGCGCGCCGAGCGCAAGGGCAAAAATTATCGGAAATTGGCCGCCAAAATTGAAAAGGGCAAAGTTTATACCCTAAAAGATGCCGTCCAATTGGCTGTCGACACCGCCAATACCAAATTTGACAGCAGCGTGGAAATCCACGTGCGGCTGGGAGTTGACCCCAAACACGCCGATCAGAACATTCGCGCTACTGTGGCGCTACCTAACGGCACTGGCAAAACTGTGCGGGTGGCGGCTTTTGTACCAGAGGCTGACGCCGCTGAAGCCAAGACGGCCGGTGCGGATATTGCCGGCGAAGAGACGATTTTGCAGGCGCTAGACAAAGAAGTTATTGATTTTGAAGTTTTGGTAGCCACGCCGCAGCTAATGCCCAAACTTGGTAAATATGCTCGGTTGCTTGGGCCGCGCGGCTTGATGCCCAATCCTAAATCTGGCACGGTTTCGACAAATCCAACGGCGGCCATCAAGGAAGCCAAAGGCGGCAAAGTCGAATATCGCGTCGACAAACAGTCCATCGTCCACTTGGGCATTGGCAAAGTTTCGTTTGGCGCGGACAAGCTGCTGCAAAACGCCACCGGCTTTTTGGCCAGCCTAAACAGCAACAAACCCGCCTCGCTGAAAGGCATTTTCATCCTGTCGACTTACATCACTACCACGATGGGCCCGAGTATTAAAGTCTCGCTATAATCGACTCAAACTAAACGTTTCACAAAACTATCAAAATCACTCTCGAATAGTCTATCTTGAGTAACGCGATATTTCTCAAACTCACTTTCGGCATGCTGTTTGGCAATCTCGGCAGTTATCTTGCCAGCGTTTAATAAAATCTTGTGGTCGTCAGCTTTCAAAAATACATCTAGTCGTTTCGCCCAGTCGCGCATGGTCATTGGTATGCCACGTTTGGCACGCTTTATTATTAGCTCGGCGGCGGTATGCTCGTGAATAGCGTAGTGGAATTTATTTTGAACAGTCGCAAAAAAGTTTTGTGCCGTGATAGTTTTGTTGTCATAATCGCTAGACGTAGCAAAAATATCGGTAACTTTCTGATAAAATCGCCGTTCACTAAGGCGAATTTCGCGAATTTCCGCCAGCAGATGTTCAAAATAATCTTCGTCGAAAAATCGCCCGTTTTCCATACGTTTGCGGTCGATTATATAGCCTTTGCGAGCAAACTCTTTTAATACGCCAGTCGCCCAGCGACGAAAGTTGACAGCCTGTTCGGAGTTGACACGATAGCCGATAGAGATGATCATATCAAGATTGTAATAATCCACGTCATAATTCTTACCGTCGCGGGCAGTTGTTTCCAAATTGGAAATAACTGAACCAGTGCCCAGCTCTCGGTCAGCCAAGATATTTTTGATGTGCTTAGAAATCGCTGGCACACCCACGCCAAATAGCATAGAAATCATTTTCTGCGACGCCCACAAATCACCACGCGTGAACAGGATGTCAATATTATCGCCTTCGCGTTCGCTGACAAACTTAAGAAATTGGATGGTACTGTTTTTAACTGACAGCTTTTTCATGGTATGATTATAACACAACGAAACGAGAGAAAAGAAAACTCGTTTTCTTTTCTGAGTGAGGCAGTGTTACATTTATTCGATAGAATAATTATATCACCAAACTACCTACTTCGTCACAATATCTTGGTCGCCGCGTCGAACATCCCAGTCGTCGAGCGAGTAGTCGGAATGAAGTTTGACCAGCGGGAACTCACGCTCAACCGCTCGGCTCATCTGGTGGGCGACTTGGCGGAGCGACGGGTGGACGGTGTTGCCGCACCGCAACTCGACCATATACACCGTCGCCGGCAAGCCGTACGAGTTCTTGCACGACACATTGAAGCCCATCGCGGTGTAATATTGCTTGTCCTCTGGCGAGCAGTCCAGCTCCGCCAGCGATTTGACCTGCTTGGCGATCAGCTTGTCCGCCTCCGCCCGCACGTCAGGCGGCAGTTGATTCAGGTACCAGTCATTGAACCCCAGCTCCGTCGTTAACAGCGGCATCCGGCAAACGCCGTTGCGGTGGCGTTGGATGTCGCGAAACGAGCCAAAATCGAGCTTGAACTCAAAAGTCAGCAGCCCCAAATCAAGCAGGAACTGGGGCAGAAGCGTCTTGACCGGTCGCTGGCTCAGCAAGTCGCGATATTGCTCAAGCTCTGCCGGCTTCACAGTGGTGGTCAGCTTGAAATCCGGCGACTGCGGATTGTGATAATAAGTATAATTCTGCCCAGCCAACTCACGATAGTCCTCAGAAGCCGGGTAAGTTTTGTGCGAAAAACTGTTCGGGTACTTGGATTTCAGCGTCGCCAAAACCTCGCCAGCCGCCTCCCGCACCTCCGTCAGCGGGTGATGCGACAACACGTCCAGCGAGTCGTGCGCCTGCCGCAAATTAGTATGCCACGAAAACTGCGTCTGGATGCCGGCGGGCAAAAACCCGCGTAAAGAATCGAAAGTCCGCGCCGCCACCGCCTTGTCGTACATCTTTTCATCCTCACCCTCGCCACGCGGAAAAATCCGCCGGATATGCTCCGCCACCTTCGGCTGACTAGTATTATAAAACTCCATCAGGTCGTCCAAAATCCGCTTCGACTCCGCCGTCCCCACCGGGTCGCTGATGCCTTGTTTGCCCATATCAATATACCGCGTGCTGGTTTCTTGGCCCGAATACATATTGTGCGACTGAAAAGCCTTCGTCGTCAAAATCGACACGTCCTCAATAAAAATCGTCGTCGAACCGCAGTCAGCAATCGAATTGTGCCCGTAGCCGACGTAGAAACTCTCCATAAACTTGCCCGACCCAGACTGCCGAACCTTGTCGACGTGCTCCGCCACGCTCCTATCGCTGCGAGAATACAAAGCCTGCATCATCGCCGTGTCCTCGGGCGCAAACTCATCATAGCAAAAAACTTTCATTAACCCTCCTTGTTTTGGTATTATTATTCTAACGCAAATGTGCTAAAATTACGACAATGAAAACTGGCAAATATATTGTGATTGAGGGACAGGACGGTGTTGGAAAATCTACTCAGGTGGAACTTTTGGCGAGGTTTTTGCGTGGGCGCGCCCAAGATGTGCTAACCACGCGCGAGCCTGGCGGCGGGCTGCCGGCCACTGATACCATACGTAATTTGCTGAAAAATAAGGATCATAATCTGGACAGTATTACTCACACGCTGCTTTTTACGGCCAACCGTCGCGAGCTGTGGACAAAAGTGATTGAGCCGGCTCTAGCGGCGGGCAAAACTGTAATTTCTGACCGCAATTGGTGGAGCACCATCGCTTTCGAGCACTATGGTATGGACGTACCGTTGGAACTAGTTGAAAATCTGACCAAAAGTTGTCTGCCGAAGCGGTATGTTAGGCCGGATTTTGGGTTGGTTATGACTTTGGGCAACGCCGAGCGGCAGCGGCGGCTGGGCGGACGCGACAACAATAGTAAAAACGATTCTTATGAATCGCGCAACGACGATTTTCAGCGGCGAGTGATTGATGGCTATCTGGAAATTGCTAAAAATAAGCAGTTGTTGGTGATTGATGCCAGTCCCAGTCCAGAGGAAATCCACAGGCAAATCGTTTCCCTATTGCATTTTTAAGCGGAGTGTGATATAATAGGGGAGTAGAGTCAAATTATAGGCTCTTTTTTGTTTGCCAGTGGGGATTTTCCCTGCGAGCGAAAGCACTTTAAGATGTATTAGCAGTTTCCTCCGAATTTGGCGGAAATACGGGAGATTTTGCTTTGAAACTTTTTCAAGGCAGGACAACCCGTGTTTTAAGCTATTAATTTAGGAGGAAGAGGAAAAATGCCGAAGAAGAGGAAAAAGTCCGTTACTGGAAAAACTTGGGCCGAGACTGGCGCGTTAATGAAGAGCGTAGCCAATAGTGGCATAGCTATTCTATCGCCATACGTAAAGTGTGTGACGATTCATAGTGCCGTGATGGCAGTTTATGGTAACAAAATTAAAAAAACCAATTCAGGTGACGCCTGTTTGGATGAATATGAACAGGCTATTAGACATCACACCAGACTGCGGCTCAAAGGCGACTTGGATGAAACGATTCCGGTGTTGACTTTCGAGTTGTTTAAGGAAGACGAAAATGGTGAAGAGCTGAAGAAGAATGAGCGTGGCCTGATGATTGAAGGCAAACTTCACAGAATTTTCATTGGGTTCGTAGGGTTTGGAAAGGACCATACATATAAAGACCTTGAAGAAATTCAGCCAATGATTCGAATTTTGATGGAGTCATTCATCAAAAATCATTGGCTTAAAGAAAAATAAGAATCCGGCAATCTACTAATACACCTTTTTTTATCGAGCGGCCTTGAACTTAGGGCCGCTCACTTCTTTTGTATTTCTAGATTCCGGGTCAAGCCCGGAATGACTACGTGGGTTTGCAAAACTTTATAAAGTTTGATATAATTTTTCCAGCGTTATCAAAGACAGTGGCTGGAGCAATCCTTAATTGTGCCACCGAGGTAAAAAACTCTTGTTTTGATGGCGAAAACTTTAACAATTCGGGTAATTTTATGTAATAAAACTATAACCAAAAGGAGATTTTTATGGCGATAACTCGTGATAAAAAAGAACAATTGGTTGCAGAGCTGAAGGCCTTGCTGGCCAGTGCCAAGATGGTGGTTTTTGCGAAATACAGCGGCGTTAATGTGGCTGATATTCAGGAACTGCGGCGAGCGGCGCGGGCGGCTGGAGTTAATATTAAAGTTGTCAAAAACCGTTTGGTTGGTAAGGCGATGGAGGATATTGAAACTTTTAAGGCTACTGACAAGGCCAGTTTGACTGGGCAATTGCTGTATGCGATTTCGGCTGAGGACGAAGTTGCGCCGGCGCAGGTTT
Source organism: Candidatus Nomurabacteria bacterium (assembly GCA_031264785.1). Lineage (GTDB taxonomy): Bacteria > Patescibacteriota > Saccharimonadia > Saccharimonadales > Saccharimonadaceae > JAISDN01. Next base: position 3,859 of record JAISDN010000022.1, on the reverse strand, counting down.
TGGACAAGTTTGCCAAAAACCATCCCAGCTTGGAGCTGGTGGGGGCTTTTTCGGGCGAAGGCGCGAATTTGGCGACTGACGAAGTTAAAGCTTTGGCCGGTCTGCCTAGCAAAGACCAGCTGATTGCCGAAGTGGTGGCAACTTTGTTGTCGCCGGTAAACGACATTACCAGCGGTTTGAACGGCTTGCCGAGCATTTTGAATGCGATTGAAAGCAACGCAACTAATTGACACAACGTGTCATCCCGGACTCGATCCGGGATCCAGACAAGTAATCACATAGATTCCGGGTCAAACCCGGAATGACAATAACGAAGAAGGAGAATAATATGGCTGATATTAAGAAATTAGCAGAAGATTTGACCAAGTTGACGGTTTTAGAGGTCAACGAATTGAAAAATACGCTGAAAGACGAATACGGCATTGAGCCGGCGGCGGCCGCCGTGGCGGTGGCTGGTCCAGCGGCCGGTGCGGAAGCTGGCGCTGATGCGGCTGACGAAAAAAGCGAATGGACGGTTCAATTGAAAGACGCCGGCGCCCAAAAAGTGGCGGTAATCAAGGCTGTCAAGGAAATCACCGGACTGGGCTTGGGCGAGGCCAAAGCTATCGTGGACGGTGCTCCGGCGGCCGTTAAAGAAAAAATCAGCAAAGACGACGCCGAAGCCGCCAAAAAGACTTTGGAAGAGGCCGGCGCGACGGTCGAGTTGGTCTAAGATTTACCCGAATTGTTATCATTTATCACCCCAGTTTTCGGGGTGATTTTTGATATTATACAATAATTTCGATTTTACAAGGACTGTCCTTGTAAAATCCTTGTAAGATCATCGGACGGTCACGAAGATGGCGCACAAATCTGGACTTTATGACGGTTTGATGGCTAGAAAATAAATTCGGCCTGTGGAAAAATCGTTGACATATTGATTTTTGTTTCATAAAATGATAAGTGAGGAAAAATAAAGCGAGAAACAGATAGGAATTGTATGAGTGATTTATTAAGTGAGAAACAAATCAAACGGTTGCGGAATCTTTTAAATGAGGCCGAGACAAATTTGGCGGCGGCTAAGGAATTGGTGTTTAGTATGTTGGGCGACGAAGAAATGCCAGAGCGCACCGCGCCAGAGGAAGTGGCTGGCAAGGTGATTGAGGGGGTTTTTGATGGCCAGTCGATGCACGACGCCGATGGCAAATCTTATCCGGTGCCGGCTAATTATGCTAGTAAATCCAAACTGGTTGAGGGTGATATTATGAAACTGACAATTGCCGACGACGGCTCGTTTATTTATAAACAAATTGGACCGGTGGCGCGGCGGCAGGTGATCGGCACGCTGGTGCAGCACGACGGCGCTTATTATGTGGAAGTTCAGGGCAAAGAATATCGAGTTTTGCTGGCTTCGGTAACGTTTTTCCACCTTAATATCGGCAGCCAAGTTTCGGTAGTGGTTCCAGAAGACAATCGCGACGCCGAATGGGCAGCGGTGGAAGCAGCTTTGTAAAAAATAAATCATTAGGAGGGCAAAATATGAGAAAAACTGGTCATAAACGGGTTTTGGCCTGTCTTTTTGTGCTAGCGGTGATGGTAGCACAATTTTTTGTGGCGGCGCTGCCGGCGGAGGCTTGCGGTTGTGGGGTTTTGGTTGAAAATAGCAATAAAAGCGCCGGTTGGAGTTATGGGCAGGACGCCGATGAGGTCGGTTATATAAATTACCACGACGGCACGGAAGAAATGATTATTGCGCTGGATATTAAAGATCGCAGCAACAACGCGGCGCTGATTGTGCCAGTGCCGGCCAAGCCGAATAGCATTACGCCGGACGTTCTGACCGAGACGCCGACTTTTTATGGCAAAAATATCAAAGAGGAGGCGCGCAGTTTTTCACTTGGCCTTGGGAAATCGCTAGCGACAACGCAATCGATATTACTTTTCTTGTCGGACTTCGCTATATCTACGGTGTCGACTTCTATTAGCGACTATGATGGTATAACCGCGCCAACAACAAAATCGGCCGCTGATTATAACGTCAGGGTTTATAATCATATTGAGGTTAATGGTATGGTTGCGGAAGTTGTGACGGCCGAATATGCCAGTGGCTTGTATGATTATCTCAAAAGTATGGGCTTGAATACGCCGTCAAGCGGAATACCAGTGTTGCAGGATTATATTGGTGAAGATTATTCTTTTTTGATTTCGTGGATCGCGGCCGGCTCAAAAAATGACGCAGCGGCCGGTTTGTATGCCTCGTTTCCAACGGAGAGGATTTATTATCCGTTAATGCCCGGATCGGCTTATGCTGAGGGAAATTCCAGCCAAACGATTTATGTGGCGGGCTTGGTTAGCCCGAAGATATATCACGACATTAGTTCTTCTACGGAAGTTGAATATTTCACGACTGGCAACGACGTTAGTAGAACTGCGCGTATGAATGATGGTGAAGAGGAAAAACGCAGAATAACACTGGGCTATGACAAGAGCAATCACAACAACCGTGCCGGCTTTAAACTGGCCAGCCGTGAGGATTTCACAACAATCAACATAAACGCCGCGCCGGATCAACTAACTGAAGATTTATGGATTGACGATTCCGCGCCGGCTAATGTTTTTATACTGGGTGGCGTTTTGAATGGTTTATCTTCGCTTTCTTCTGGAGGAAACTGGGTAATTTTTGTGATACTATGGTTGGTCGTAACTACCGTGACAACGTATATTTCGACCGCCATATTTAAAAAACGCACTGGATTATGGAACTCGCCGAAAATGATTGGCGTGGTGCTATTGGGCGGACTGACATTTTTTGGCACTTTGATGTCAACTTTCATTATATTCGGACGACGAGTTAAGTTTTGGCAAATGATTGGTTATTTCTTTTTATATAAAGCTGTTTTCGTCTTATTGGGTTTTGTGCCGTTTTTAATGGCTTGCTTATTGGCTTTATAACCTAGATTGCTTCGCCGCTCTCGCAATGACGGTAAGGGCTGATTCTAAAATTTACTCATGAGAGGACGAAAAGAAAAGTTGGAAGCAGCACTACCAACGTTGCAGTACGCAGCGAAAATCCCCGTGCGAGCGCCGAGGAAGTGGTAAGCGCCGCGTAAAGCCCACGGGCCGCCGTTTGAGTTGACAAAGACGGAGTCATCCGAAGACCAAAGCTGTGCGAGCGCCGAGACTGACTGAACTCTGGTAGTCTCACTTAGGGCTTGGCCCCCGCAAGTTAAAAAAGTGCAGACATCGAAGTTATAGTATTGTTCATCTGATGAGGCGCTGGCGGATAGCTTAATGCCGAATGGCCCAACGTAGTAAGTATCCATATATCTTGTTTGGGGTATGGTAGCCATGGAACTGGTGTTGGAGATTGCACCTCTGTTGCTCATTACATATTCCCAAGACCCTCCGGACATGTCGTAGATACCGTAGGTGTTGTCAGTAGTGCTGGCGTGAACGCCGTTTACTGTGCTGTATTGGTTGCAGGTGGAAACGGAACTGGCTGAAACTGAATCACCAGCACAACCAGTAGTGTAAGAGTCGTTGTTATTAATCCATACTTCCGTGGCATTCCGTCCATAGCTTGAAGTCGCTAGGTAGGCAATCGCTCCCCAATCAGAGTTGCGTGCCATTCTGGATTGGGTTTGGTTTGTGAGGTTATGTTTGTTTGCGCCTGCGTTCTGGGCTATGATGGTGTTGCCTCCGGCAGCTCCGTCGGGGTTTTGTGACATGTTAATGCTGGTGCTAAATTGAGCTCCTATGACTTGGTTAACTAGTGTTGTCAGATTTGGTTTTACTGTTGGGTTTGCTGCCGTTCCAGTGGTTTCGAATTTAGCTATCCACAGTCCGTTTAGCTCAGTCGGGTTAGGATTATCTTCATCTC
>JAISDN010000054.1 GCA_031264785.1 Candidatus Nomurabacteria bacterium | reverse complement strand
GACGGGCAATATGCAGAAAAGAAATTGTCTATGGCCGTCAGATTATCCGTAATGACCGGATTAAAAATAGTCTCCGTGTTGGTTGAGCTTGAGATGCTGTCATAATTTCTAGCAGTTACATTATATACTACCTTGCCGTCATAGGGCGCACCCTCATACGCGTAAGTGCCCCTAGCAATACTAATAACGTTGCTGGCGGATTTGGTAATATTTAGTTTGGGAGAAGAGGTCAGCCTGATATTCCTATATTCACTGTCTCTAATATTTTCAACACTGGCTTCACTTGACACCAAACTCGCCCTAGTCCGATATGTTACACCATTTTGAGACCCATTCTTGGTAGCAAAAGTAGCCACCAAAGCCCCGGTCGAACCGGCCGACTTGTCGCCGATGTCCCAATAAACCGAATTGGCTGGCACATTAACACCGTTAACTTGAATCGCGGCGTTAGTAAACTGACCACCCTGGCCAGCACTAGAAAACGACATGGCAACATCCTGAGCAGTCTGACCGTAATCAGTGTTAAGTGTGCTGATTAAGCTAGGTATCGGTAAATAAGCCACCACGCCGGTGCCCTGAGAATAGGAAACTGAATAGTCAACCCGAAAGCTTACGCTCTGCCCAGCTGGGTAGTTAGTAACATCGCCACTCTTTGTGCCGCCTTGCGCAGTGGTATTGACCGTATAAACCGTTTTAGATTGCCAAGTAACCTTTATTTGCTTAACAGCTATAGGAAGTGTCGACGACGACTGAAGAGAGAGCTTGACCCTAATACACGGATATGAATCGGCGGCCATTGTTGACGGAATAGTAAAACTCCCAGAACTGTTAAGGGTTCTGCCAGAGCTATTACCCGGAACTGCGCTATCTGGCACAATATCACCATCGCAGTCAAAAATCTGCAACCTTATGACACTGCCGCTACCGCGCTCACTATCAACCGTAATCAAACCCCACTCGCTAAATGACGCCGGCCTAATATCAACCGTCGTCATATCCCCAGCCTCGCCCGCCGGCACAGTCGCCTGATACTGAGCGATCTCCACATTATCCGACCGATCCGACAGCCCTGAAGCATCGCTAAATTCAATCACCGCTTGCTTATCATTCTGCGTGAACTTGGCGTCAATCGTCAATATCTTCGGCAACGCAAAAGCCCCGATTCCCAAAACAGCCAACACCAAAAACCCCCAACCAACTTTCGTAAGCTTTGGATTTTTCAAAAATATACTTCTAATCCTCTTAATCATTCCCCATCACTTATATTTATTTACCTTAATATGTTAACGCTTTTCATCAACAAACACAACCACAAAATTACTTTTTTGGCGTGGAAATATTAGCTTCGCCGCCATATTCTGGCATCACCAATTTATCATCCGCGCCACCCCTGAGCCTCCCCAAACCCACTTTCAACCAATCCACCCCTGTCGCACCCACAATCGGGATTTTTTCGGCATAAGCTATAGCGTTCATTGTGGAAATCCCAATACGAAGACCCGTAAAACTACCCGGCCCAGTGAACACTATTAAACCTGAAAGTTGAGAAAACCCAACATCCGTCAATAAATCTTGAATTTTAGTCAACAATCCGTCCAATAATTCCCGACCAGCCGTCCACTTCTCCGTCGCCAAAACTGCCGAAGAATCCAGATCCACCAAATACAATTCGGCCTCCACTTCAGCCGTCTTAATAGCCAGTATCATAAATCACCTCGCGCGAATCCACCTCATCAGACACATACCGAATCTCCACCACAAACCGCTCGGCCGGCAACACGCCCGCCACGTCCTTGGCCCACTCCACCACCGTCACATTACGCTCGTCCGCCAAGCTTTCAGCAATCTCCTTCTTCATAATCCCAGCATCATCCAACCGATAAAAATCATAATGATTCAGCGTCAAACCACCCCGCCCCAAATAACTTTTCATAATCGTAAAACTCGGACTACTAACCGCCGCCGTCACGCCCAAACCACGCGCCAGCCCTTGCGTAAAAGTGGTTTTACCAACCCCAACATCGCCGCGCAGCTCCACCACCTCGCCGCCTCGCAAATTTCTGCCAAACTCCCAAGCCAGCTCCTTCATTTCGTCGTCATTTTTCACTATCATAACTTTATTGTAGCCGACAGATGAAAAATCGGCAAACCCTCACTCATAAAACGCTGCTCATAAGTCGTCATAATCTTAGCCTCCTCCGGCGCATCAGACCGGTGCAAATCCCGCGTCAGATAACCAATTTCCCAACCGTTTTCACTCAGTTGCTCCACCGACCAATCAAACAGCGCCTGATTATCAGTCTTAAAATGCAAAACTGAAGTCGCCGGCCGCAAAATATTTTTATATAATTCCAAAAATCGTGGCGCGCTCAAACGATGCCGGGCGTCCGACTTGCGCGGATAAGGATCGGAAAAAGTCAGCCAAATCTCACCAGCTGAACCAGCCGGCACAATCTCTGTCAAATGCGAAATCTCACTGCGCACAAACACAATATTATCGAGCCCCAACTCTGTCGCCAGCTTCGCGCCAGTATACAGCCGGTCGCTCTTAATATCGACCGCGATAAAAAACTTGGCCGGACAGCGCCGGGCTAATTCCACCAAAAACAGCGCCGTGCCAGCACCAATTTCCACCACCACTTCACCGGTCTGCTCTGGCATCCGCCACTCATCAAGCTGAAAACAATTCGTGAGCTCATTAAACTTAGCAAACTTATACTTCTTACGCCGCCGCGTAATCACATTGGGGTCGTCGCTCAAAAATCAATCCCTTCCATCGCCACAAAACCATCGTCAAAATGATGTTTCAACTTTTTCATCTCGGTCGCAATATCCACCAGCGGCAACAACTCGTCCGGAAAACTCCGGCCGGTCAAACACAAACTAGTCCGACCCATCCGCCGCTCAATCAATTCCTTAAGCTTTTCCGGCGGCAACAGCCCATCGGCCGCCGCATTATTTATCTCGTCGCAAATCACCAAATCCCAATCGCCCGACGTGGCCGCCGCCAAAGCCAAATCATAAGTCTCTTGCGCCGCCCGCTGGTGCTCGGCCTCACTAACACCAGCCGCGCTCAAATCCCCCGCCTTATAAAAACCCTTGCCTCCCTTATAAAACTCCAGCCGCTCACCAAAAACCGGCTGAATTCGCTCAAAAAACTTATCCTCACTAACCGGCCAAGACTTAATAAAACTCGCCCAGCAAACCCGCTGGCCCGCCCCCAAAGCTCGCGCCAAAAGCCCCAAAGCCGCGCTGGTTTTACCTTTATTCTCCCCCGTAAAAACCACCACCAAACTATCTTTTTTCATAATGTTCTAAAGCGTCCTTAGCCGCCTCCTGCTGGGCCGCCTGCTTGCTGCTGCCCGAACCCTTACCCTGCAATTTTCCACTAACAAACACCCCAATCTCAAAAACCTTATCGTGATCCGGCCCGTCCTCGCGGAGAACCTTATAACTGGGCGTTTTGCCCTCAACCTGCTGCGCCACCTCCTGTAAATACGACTTCGGATCGCGCCACGATTTATCGTTCAAAATCTGCTCAGTTTTACTCAAAATATGCTTCGAGATAAACTCCGCCGCCACATCATAACCCTGATCCAGATAAATCGCCCCGATCAGCGCCTCAAAAGCATTGGCCAAAATATGATCGCGGGCCCGTTCGCTGCCGCGCTTTTCACCCCGACTCATCCGAATCAGCGGCTCATAACCAAGATCCTTACCAGCCGCACCAATCGACTCGGTCCGCACCAGCGCCGACCGCCAAGAAGTCAAAATCCCCTCTGGCTCAGAATAATTATCAAACAAAAACCGCGTCGTCACCAGCTCCAACACCGCGTCGCCCAAAAACTCCAGCCGCTCATTGTGCTGCGAAGTCGATTTGCGATGCTCATTAACATAACTACGGTGCGTCAGCGCCGTCACCAACAACTCAATATTTTTAAAATCAAAACCCAAACTACCCTTCGCAAACTCTCGATACGGCGCCAAATTCATCCCGCTCATTTTATTTCTCCTCTCTGTCGCAAACGATTTTTCGCCAACAACATTAACTTTCCAATATCTTCATATTCCACCAGCTCAATAGCCTCCTCGAAGTCAAACCAGCGGGCGTCGTGCATCCAATCCTCCTTCTTCGGCTTGCTACTTTTGCCAGCCCGAAAAAGATAAGTTTGCATCGTCATCAGCACCAGCGTATTAACCCGCCGATAACGAAAATTAACTTTCCCCAGCCAACAAACCGGCTCAATCCCAAACAACCCAACTTCCTCACCAATCTCCCGAATCGCCGTCTCCTGCGCCGTTTCGCCATCCTCAACGTGGCCCTTAGGAATCGTCCAGCGGTCGCGGGCATCCTGAAACAGCAAAATCTGCAAATCGCCGTGATTATTTATTCGATAAACCACCCCGCCAGCTGTCGCCTCGCGGACAACTTCTTGAATTGAAGTCTTACGCTTCCGGTTCTGATTTTCCGGTTTCTCCTGATTCATTTTCCTCCTCACCTTCGGTATCTTGACGATAAATCGTCCCCAAAACACCGTTTATAAATTTAGAGGAGTTTTCCGATCCAAAACTTTTAGCAAGCTCGACAGCTTCATTAATGGCCACTTTTGGCGGCACAATATCGCCCAGATTTTCCAGCTCAAAAACGCTCATTCGCAAAATCGCGCGGTCAATGATAGAAATCTGCTTAATCGGCCACTCCGGCGCAATCGGCTGCACTCGCGCGTCCAGCTGGTTGGCTTTCTCAAAAACGCCTTGCACCAACCGTCGGACATAATCTTTATCGCCGATAGTGTCTTCATAATGACCCAGATTCCGGTCGACGATTTCGTCAACTTTAAGGGATTCGTCGCCCAACATATCCTTCAAATCCAGCTCATACAACGATTGCAAAGCCACGATTCTGCCCAAATGTCGATTACTTGCCATTGTCTTTTCTCCCAAAAACCCCTTATTTTTTACCTGTTTCGCGTTTAGTTGTCACAACTTTGACCGGCGACTTAGAATTGACTCGGCGTGCGAGATCCAAAACCAAGTGGCTACGCCGTAGGCCAGTCTTGCGCGGACTGGTCTGTTTTTTCGGTTTACCCATATTTTTCTCCTTTTCGGTATTATTTGCCCTGATTATAGCAAACGTTAGCACATAATTCAAGTCATATCTGTTGTTTTGCTATTGCTTTTTTTCGTAAAGTGTGATACAATAGGGGTAGAGGGTAAGGAAAGACCTATCTTTCTTTGCCGGTGGCGAAACTTTGGCTCCTTAAAAAGCCCTGTCGCTACAGAAAGGAAAAATGTCAGAAAGTTTTGAAAAAACCAGTAAGGACGGCCAGCCGCCAGTCAGTTATGGCTTGGGCGATAGTTATAATAATGATCATTATAATACCGTGCTCGCTAAAATGTTCAAGAAACCTGAAGACAGGCCTAAGGAGCTTGGAGAAAATGACGCCAGCGACGAGGAGCTGCGCGCCAAATTAGGCATTGGGCAACCCAGCGATAAAAACGAACAACCTGTCGGCAAAAATCGCCGAATAATCGCCGACGGCGTTTCTCGATATAATACCAGACCCGATATTCCGGACATCGACCCAAAGAAAAAGCAGAAATATGGCGGAGGCGCCATTAAGACCCTGCTCTAATCAGCAACTATTTCACTACCAAATTCAAAATCCGATTTGGCACATAAATCGTTTTGAGGATTTTTTTGCCTTTAGCAAAAGTCTGGACATTGTCATTCTGAAGCGCCGCCGCCTGAACCGTCGCCTCGTCGGCATCAGTGGCAACTTCCACCTCCGCCCGCAATTTGCCATTAACCTGCACGGCGATTTTGACGTTATCTTCCGCCAAATATTGCTCGTCCCACTCTGGCCAACCGGCCGCTTCTGGCAAGCCCGCACCGCCCAATTGCTCAAATAATTCCGCCGCCAAATGAGGCGCAAACGGACTAAGCATTTTGACAAAATCAATTAGCAGCACTGACCACAAATCGTCATCAAAGCCGGCTTTTTTAGCCTTATTCAGATAATTCAAAGTCTCCATCAACGCCGCCACGGCGGTGTTGAAACTCTGTCGCCGCAAGTCGCTGGTGACTTTTTTGATGGTTTTGTGCTGGATTTTCTGCAGATCTTGGCGATCCTGCCCAGACAAAGTAGTCTTTTCGGCTTCCAAAAATTCCTGCACCAAATTCCAAACTCGTGTCAAAAAGCGGTAGACCCCGCCCACGCCAGCGGTATCCCACGGCGCGTCCATCTCAAACGGCGCAATAAACAGCTCGTAAGTCCTGAGCGTGTCCGCGCCATAACCACTGTCAATCACGTCCAGCGGATTAACCACATTACCCTTACTTTTGCTCATTTTTTGGCCGTCCGGACCGTTGACATAGCCGTTGTAAAGCAGTTTTTTAACCGGCTCGCGAAAACCAAGCAGGCCCATATCAGCAAAAACTTTGGTCCAAAACCGCACATAAAGCAGGTGCGCCACGGCGTGATCGGCGCCGACATAAACATCCACCGGATTCCAAAAATCGACTTTTTTCCTGTCCCAAGCCTGGCCCGAATTATGTGGATCGGCGTAGCGCAGCAAATACCAGCTCGAGCAAGCGTAGCCATCCAGTGTGTCGGTTTCGCGCGTCATTTCTTCGCCGTCAATGGTGACTTTCAGCCAATCTCCGGTTTTAGCCAGCGCCGAGCGACCGCTGTCGTCCGGCTTATAATCGTCAACTTCAGGTAGTAGCACCGGCAGCTGATCGTCCGGGATCAAATGCGGCTGGCCCTTGCTATCATAAGCAATCGGAATCGGACAACCCCAATAGCGCTGGCGCGAAATCAGCCAATCGCGCATCCGATAATTAACTTTTTCGCGACCGATGCCCTGTTTGGCTAACCACTTAACAATTTTTTCGCGGGCTTCGGCGCTGGGCAAACCGTCAAACTGGCCAGAATTCATCATTGTGCCTTCCAGCCCAAAACTTTTCACACCATTTTGATAAAGTTCCAACCCCAGTCTATTGTCAGGGTGGGTTATTTGCTCCAGAGCTTCGTCCAGCGTCAGCCACAGCGGTGTTTGAATAGCTTTTTCTTCAGCCGAAACACTTTCTGGCGTTTCGTCGGTTAGCTCCAGCAAAACCGGCTGGCTGATGGCGTAGCGCCACTCATTTTTATTATCCGCAAAGAAATACTTCTCAACTTCGCCGCCCAAATTCCGGACAAACTTGGCCTTATAACCAGTTTCTTCAAAAACTTCTCTTTCGGCTGCTTCGCCGGCAGTTTCTCCGTCTTCGATGCCACCAATTACCGGACTAATCCAATCAAATTTTTGCCATTTCACCAGTAAAAACTTACCGTCGCTGGGGCGGCGAGTAATGGCATTGATGACGTGGCGCTTGACGGCATTATCAACTTTTTCGCCAGCCACCAGCGGTCGAATGACCTGAGTGATTGGTAAATCGAATTTTTCCGCAAACTCATAATCGCGTTCGTCGTGAGCTGGCACGGCCATAATGGCGCCTTCGCCGTAGCCGGACAGCACATAATCGGCTATCCAGATTGGGATTTTCTGATTTGTGGCCGGATTGATAGCGTAGGCTCCCGTAAAAACGCCGGTCTTGTCCTTATTTTCTTGACGCTCGATTTCCGATTTTTTGGCCGATTTTTCAATATAGCGCAGGACTTCGGCCTTTTGATCATCCGTTGTAATTTTTACAACATTTGCTTGTTCCGGCGCCAAAACCAAAAAAGTCGCGCCGAAAATCGTGTCCGGACGGGTGGTGAAAACTTTTATGCTGTTTTTTTCGCCTTCGACTTTGAATTCCAGCTCTGCGCCGACAGATCGTCCGATCCAGTTGCGTTGCATCGTCTTAATCTTCTCCGGCCAATCCAAACCGTCAATTTCGCTCAGCAGCTCATCGGCGTATTCGGTAATCTTGAAAAACCACTGGCTCATATGCTTTTTTTCAACTTCATTACCACAGCGCCAACAGCGACCATTTTCAACTTGCTCGTTAGCCAGCACCGTTTTGTCAAACGGACACCACCACTGGGCGGATTGCTTTTTATAAGCTAAACCGCGCTCAAACAGGCGCGCAAAAATCCACTGTGTCCAGCGGTAATATTCCGGATCGGAGGTGCTGATTTCGCGCGACCAATCGATCGCAAAACCCAGTCGCTCGGCTTGGTTGCGAAAACCGGCGATGTTTTCTTTGGTGATATCAGCTGGCTTGGTGCCGGTTTTGATGGCGTAATTTTCGGCCGGCAAGCCAAAAGTGTCATAACCAAACGGCCGCATCACGTTGTGCCCCAGCGCCAGATTGAAACGCGTCAGCACATCGACAATCATAAAATTGCGCACGTGACCGACGTGCAAACCAGAGCTGGACGGATACGGAAACATTTCCGCCAGATACATTTTGGGCTTATCGGACTTTTCGGAAGCCTCAAAAGACTGGTGTTGCTGCCAATAATTTTGCCACTTCGGCTCAATTTCGCTTGGATTATATCGTTTCATAACGAGTTATATTGTAACACAATCTCTGAGAAATTGTGGACTTCGGTCAAATTTTGCTGACTGGGGTTGATTCTTTCCGGTTTGCGATTGACCAAAAAACCCTGCGCGTTCGGCAATTTTTCAAAAGCGTCAAAATTGCTGGGCTTGTCGTCGCACAGCACCAGTTTATGAAAAGTCTGGCCAGCGATTTCATAATGGCCATTTTTCAGACAATGCCGATAAATCCATTTGGATTTTTGGTGCTTACTAATCACAAAAATCGGCAATTTTAACCCGACTAGGCGCAATTTAAAATTTTGCGAAAAATCTTCGCCCATCGACAACAGAAAAATATCGCGGTGGGCGGCGATAAACTTGGCAGCGTCGGGATACAAATAATTCCGCTCCAGCCGCTCAAAAATCGCCTCCGGATCGGCCGCGATTTTCCGGGCTGCCACATCCAACCGAGCCGCGCCATATTTACGATAAGTCACGTCGCAAGCCGCCTGAAACTTTATAAAGTTTGCGTGGCCATATAATTTTTCCACCGCTGTAAAAACGTCTTCCCAAAACCAATTGGTGTTAAAAATCGTCCGATCCAGATCTAGCAAAATCGCGGTTTTCATGAAAAATACAACCTCATAATTTGGCGGGCCAATTTGTCCGGATCGTGGCGAATCAGCGTCCGCTTCAGCTTG
>JAISDN010000044.1 GCA_031264785.1 Candidatus Nomurabacteria bacterium | reverse complement strand
TGTATCGCAAAGTTGACCAAATCCGAAAATGGAATAAAGCGTGGGTGCCGTATTTGATTAGCCAAAATGTGAATTATGTCAAAGCGGGGTCGCTGAAAGTGCGCGACGGCAAGATTTGCTCGAATTGCGGCTCTAGCACCAAGGTGTTGCTCGAAAAAGGCGTCGATGTTCGACTAGCGGTTGATTTGGTCGACTCGTTCAGCAAAGGCGACGAAGTGTTTTTATTGTCGTCGGACACGGATTTGGTGCCAGCGATTGAGCGAGCGGTCAAAAAGGGTGTTAAGGTGGTATATGTGGCATTTGACCGTCAGGCGGTGAAGTTGATTTCGAAAAAGGCAACGAGCACTATCTATCTGAAGAAGGCAACAATAATACGAGCATATAAGGAGGCAAACAAATGAAGTTTAAACACGGCACACGACGCAAGGCGGCGGAGTATGAGAAGGACATTGCGGAGCAGTGGAAGAAGAACGGGACTTTTGAGAAGTCGGTGGAGCAGCGGGCGGAGGATAATGCGTATGTTTTTTACGACGGCCCGCCGTTTATCACTGGAAATCCGCACCACGGCACTTTGTTGAGCACGATTATTAAGGACATTGTGCCGCGTTATCAGACGATGCGGGGCAAGCGGGTTGAGCGGGTTTGGGGCTGGGACTGCCACGGTTTGCCAGCGGAGAACTTTACGGAAAAGCATTTGAACGGCACGGTTTCGCGCAAGGCGGGCGGAAAACCCGATGAGCTTATTCTCAAAAGCGGCAGCGAAACTAAAAATATTAGTTTGGAGGAATATATCACTACGGCGCGCGATTTGATGGTCGCCAACAGCGCGTTGTGGGAGAGCTATGTCGAGCGGGTCGGTCGTTGGGTCGATTTCAAAGGCGCGTATCGCACGATGGACAAGGATTTTATGGAGAGCGTGTGGTGGGCATTCAAGGAGCTTTATGACAAGGGCAAGATTTATGAGGGCGAGAAAGTTCTAATGTACGACACCAAATTTGCGACACCTGTTAGTAAAAATGAAGTCACAATGGACAACGACGCCTACCAAACTGTGACCGACCCGAGTGTTTATGTGAAGTTTGAATTGACGCGCGATTCGGTCGGCAGCTCTACGCGAGAATTGAACTTGCCAGTTTATCTGTTGGCGTGGACGACTACACCTTGGACGTTGCCAGCGAATATGGCTTTGGCGATTAATCCAAAATTGGATTATGTTGAAGTCAAAGTCGGCAACGAAATTTTCATTCTAGCGAAAGACTTGGTTGATAAAGTTTTGATTGATGACAAAAAACAACCGCTAGAATACGAACTTTTACATGAGTTCACGGGCGAGAAGTTGCTCAATCGGGACAGGTTTTATAAGCCGTTATTCGACAGGAGTGCGTCAGTTGATTCCAAAAAACCGCATATTAAACTTGGTAAAAATTCGAAAGTCCTGTTCGTTTGTTATGCAAACACTGGTCGGTCGCAAATGGCGAAAGCAATTTATAATCACCTTACGAAATCTGACAATGCCGACAGCGCCGGAACGGGCGCTAGCAAAAAGCATCCAGAGTGGAAAACAATCGGCGACATTGAACGTGCTAAGGGTGAGCCGCACCACGCTCGTCGGCAGATTCTAGAGAATTACGATATAGATATCGTCGATTGGCAACGCCAGCAAATGACGCCGGAAATGCTAGAAAAGTATGATCTAGTGGTGAATTTAATGGAAAAATGGGAAACGCCGGATTGGCTGAGCGGCGACAATGTAATTCGCTGGGATATCAAAGATGTTGGGTTCTATGGAGAGCGTAAAGATGCGGCGACTAAACACGAGTTGTCGGCGATTGCGCGTGAGATTATTGAGAAACGTATTCGGGATTTGATTGTTGGAAAGATTATTGACGATGACATGCAGGGAGAACCATTAGTGTGCTCCGAAGACGCCAAACCTAATTTCGTGATATTAAATGGTTTTACGGGGTTTGAGGAAGGAAAGAGTAGGGCTTTTATACCATGGCTAGCTTCAATTCTTGAGAATGATGGCTATAAAGTGCAGGCACCGATTCTGCCGAACTCGGATAACCCGGATGTGCAAGAACAAGTAAAATATGTGCTGGAAAATGTTAAGTTTGACAAAAATACTGTTTTAGTGGGGCATAGTTTGGGAGCTATTGTGGCGATGGAAGTGGTGGAGAAATTATCGGTTGGACTGCGTAGGTTGGTATTGGTTGCACCGGCTATTCCTAAGTTTATGCGTAATGAGAAAAATATGACGGCTATTGCTGGTAAACCTGTAAAATATGTCGATACGTTTTCTGGGGGGTATGATTGGCGCGCTTTGCGTGATGAGACGGAAATAGTGCTGTTGGCAGATGTTCAAGAGCAAGAACATAGAGGTGAGTATATAGATTATTTGGCGGACAAATTAAATGTGGTTGTGCGAGAAACAAAGTCGAACGACGTGCATTTTTTGGGAGCGGAGCAGCCTTTTGTTTTGGAAAATGTTTTGAATGACTTAGGGCAGGATAATGCGCACAAAGTTTATCCTGCTGATTTTGTCGAAAATGAGGGCGGAACGGGGATTGTTCATGTCGCGCCCGCCTATGGCGAGATTGATTTCGAGTTTGCGCAGGAGAAAAACATTCCAACTTTGCACGCTATCGACGACAACGGCTATTATTTGCCCGAATTTGCGGCCAAACTTGGACAAATCGGCGTGAAGCCGACCGACGAAACTGGCATTGAGGTTTGGGCGGCGAATAAGTTTATCGCCAAGTGTTTGGAAGAGCAGGGCAAGGTTTGGAAAATCGAATATATCCAGCACGAATATCCGTTCAACCCTCGCAGCAAGCAACGCATAATGTATCGCGCGATCCCGTCGTGGTTTTTCGATATTCAGGGGCAAAAGCCGCTGATGCTGGCGAAGAACGAGAATATAAATTGGTTTCCGCCGCACCTCAAACACGGTCGTTTCGCCAAAAATATCGACCAAGCGCCAGATTGGACGCTGAGCCGAAATCGGTTTTGGGCGACGGCGATGCCCGTTTGGAAGGGCGATAAGGGCACGGTCAAGGTGGTCGGGTCTTATGCTGAGTTAGCGGAACTTTCGGGGCAAAAGTTGGACGATTATCATCGTCCGTGGGTCGACAAGGTCGAGTTCGACATCGACGGCGAGCATTTCACTCGAATTGAAGAAGTCCTCGACGGCTGGTTCGAAAGCGGCTCAATGCCGTTTGCGCAGTTTCATTATCCGTTCGAAAATAAGGCGAAGTTTGAGGCGAATTATCCAGCCGATTTCATCGTAGAATACATCGGTCAGGTGCGGGCTTGGTTTTACTACGTCCACGCCGTCAACACGGCGCTGTTTGGCGACCAAGCCTTCCAAAACGTCATCGTGACGGGGACGATTGCGGGCGAGGATGGGCGGAAGATGTCTAAATCGCTCGGGAATTACACCGACCCGATGGAGTTGATGGATAAGTTTTCGGCGGATTCTTTGCGTTTTCTGCTAGCCTCGTCGCCTTTGCTTTCGGGTGAAGATTTTTCGCTCAAAGACAAAGACGTCTCCGACGTCGCCCGCAAACTGGCGATGATTTGGAATATGTATGATTTCTTTACGATGTATGCGGAGGTTGACGGTTGGGAGTATGTAAGCGATTTTACAGGGAGAAATGCGGCAGTTGGTAACAAAAATATCACGATAAGTTTTGTAAGGCACGGAACAACCGATTGGAATGTTGAGGGACGCAAACAAGGACGGACGGATATTCCGCTGAACGAAAAAGGACGAGAACAGGATGAGCAAGCCAGAGAACAGTTAAAGGGTGAAAAGTTTGATGTGATTTTTGTGTCGCCATTAAAACGTGCGTATGAGACTGCCAAAATCATAAATAAAGATTTGGAAGCAGAAATTATCGTTCATAACGATATTATTGAACGTGATTTCGGGAGTTTTGAAGGTAATATTCCAGTTGATAAGGAATGGGACAAGTTTTGGAATTACCATGACAACTTGTCATTTGATGGTGAAGATATAAAAACTCTGTTCAAACGTGTTCACAGTTTTGTTGATTTCGTGAAGGAAAATTATGCTGGTAAAAATATTCTAATAGTGAGCCACGGTGGTGTAGCACGAGCCTTTCGGTTTTACTTTGAGAAAATGCCAAAAGACGGAAAGCTAGTAGATTATCTCCCGAAGAATACTGAAATATTGAAATATGAATTAACAGTAAATCGACCTTTTACTCTAGGACTAGATGACCTCACAAACCCGCTTGACAAGTGGATTGTCAGCCGTGTTCACGAACTGCGAAATCACATCACGAAATATTTGGACGAATATAATCTGCCCGACGCGATGAGCGCGATTTTGCCGTTTGTTGATGATGCTAGTAATTGGTATGTACGCCGCTCGCGTCGCCGTTTTTGGAAAAGTGAGGACGACGGCGATAAAAATGATGCCTATAAAACGCTTCATTATGTGCTGCGGCATCTTAGCTATGTGATGGCGCCGTTCACGCCGTTTTTGGCGGAGGAGCTGTATCATAATTTGGTGGGTGGCGAGTCGGTGCATTTGCACGATTGGCCGCGCGAGGGCGAGATTGATGAGAAAGTTTTGAGCGATATGGCCCGGACGCGCGAGATTATTGAAAAAGGCTTGGCGCTGCGGATGGATCGCGAAGACGAGTTTGGTCAGATCAAAGTCAGGCAGCCACTAGCAAAATTAACCTACAGCGGCGAAAAACTCGACGACTTCTACGAACAAATCATCGCCGACGAGGTCAATGTGAAAAGTGTATTATACAATAAAAGTACTCACAAACAAGACAGTCTTGTTTGTATTGACAAAGCTATTACGCCGGAACTCAAACGCGAAGGGCAGTCGCGCGAAGTGATTCGGGTGATTCAGAATACTCGCAAGGATGCTGGTCTCAACGTCGATGATAGGATTATTGTAAAAATTACAACACAAAACGAACAACTCCAAAAAGCCATCGACGAACATCGCGAAACCATAGCCGCTGAAATTCTCGCCACCAAATTCGCCGAAAACAATGGCTATCAAACAACGGCCAAAATTGATAATATAGAGATCACGATTCAACTCAAAAAGGCAGACTAAATTGAAAGATGCCTATGAAAAATATTTGGAAACTGGTAGAATACGGTTAATTAAGGAGGAAAATGGACGTTGAAAAATTTAATTTATCAGGCGCATCGCCAGAGAGCCATGAAGATTGTGTGGATGGTCGAATTCTTCAAATTATTCAAGAGTACTCATTGGAGATAGAAGGATTCCCCGAACTTGATGCTGACGAGATCAAGGGCGCAGTCTGTTTCGCGTTGGAAGGGCTTGGCTTGGACTGGTTGGAAATATTTGCAAGTTATGGCATATTTGAGGGGGAGGAATCATGGGAGTAAAAATTACTAAGGCGATTATCCCTGTGGCTGGTTATGGCACGCGGCGGCTGCCGGTTACGAAGGCTATCGAGAAGTGTATGTTGCCGATTGGGAATCGGCCGATTGTGGATTATGTGGTGGAAGACTGCGTGCGGGCGGGGATTACGGATATTTATTTCGTTATCAATAAGACTGAACATAGCCAGTTGAAAGAGTATTATAGCGAGGACGTCGAGCTCGAAAAATATTTGGCGGAGCGGGGTAAGGATGTGAGCGTCATTAAAACTGCGCCAGAAGGTGTGACGTTTCATTATATCACTCAGACCGGTGACAAATATGGCACCGCTGTGCCGTTGGCGTTGGCGGCGGCGGAGATTGGCTTTGACGAGCAGGTGGTGTGGTGCAACGGCGACGATCCGTTTTGGAACACGCCGAGCGGCTCGGAAGTTAAAAATATGATTGACGCTGTAAAAACGCTCGATGATGCCATAGCGATTGGCGTGGTTAAACCGCGCGAAGAAATGTCGAAATATGGTATGTTGGTGGTGGAAAACGACCAGCTGACTGGATTGGTGGAAAAGCCGGCGCTGGAGAATGTGGTTAGTAGTTTGGCGAATATTAATCGGTATATTTTTTCGCCGAAATTGTTTCGAGAGATTGCTGAATATGTTGCGACGCACGATCAGGCGCCCACTGAGCGTGGCGAATGGGAGGCAACCGATCCGATTCGCGATTATGTGGCGGGCGGTGGCGTGATTCGGGTTATCCCTGCTACGGGCGAGTGGCTGGACAGCGGTTCGCTGGAGGGTTGGCTCTACGCTAATCAAGTTATAAATTCTGGGAAAATCTCCTTGACAAACTAAGACGCTTGTGCTATACTGAGGGGGAACGATTGCGGGTCGTGGGTGTTTGCTTTTGCTTAGGGTTGCCACGCTCCGCTTTTTTAGTTATAATATAGAAACTATGCACGAGAAAATTTTGCAACTACCAGAGATGGTAACCGTCGGTGAGCTGGCTGAGAAGCTGGGTTTGCCGGTCACTAAGTTGATCGGTGAGTTGTTTAAAAATGGCATCGCGGCGACGGTCAATCAGCGGATTGATTTTGAGACGGCTCAGATTATTATTGAGGAGCTGGGGCTGGACGTCGAGCTGACGCGCAAGGACGCCGCCGAAATTTCTGAGCATCGCCTGCATATTTCTGAAAATGCCAAGACGCGGCCGCCGATTGTGGCGGTGATGGGGCACGTTGATCACGGCAAAACTACGCTGCTAGATCGGATTTTGGGGATGAGTAAGGCCGACCACGAGGCCGGCGGCATTACCCAGCATATTTCGGCTTATCAGACGGAGCGCAAGGGCCGTAAGATTACTTTTTTGGACACGCCGGGCCACGAAACTTTTGCTTCGCTGCGCCAACACGGCGCGGTTTTGACAGATGTGGTGATAATTGTGGTGGCGGCCGATGACGGCGTTAAACCGCAGACTGTGGAGTCGATTAAGTTCGCCCGCAGTGCTAATGCTAAGATTGTGATTGCTATCAATAAAGTTGACCGCGAGGGCGCGAACACCCAGTTGGTGAAGACTCAGCTGGCTTCTGAACACGGCCTGAATCCAGAGGAATGGGGCGGCGACACGGTGATGTTGGAGGTTAGCGCTAAGACTGGGCAGGGTGTTGAGGAGCTGCTGGATATGGTGCTGTTGGTGGCTGATATGGAGGATTTGAAGGCTGATTATGATGTGCCGGCGGAGGGTTTGATTATTGAATCGAAAATTAGTCACGGTCGCGGCGCGCTGGGGCGGATTTTGGTTTTGAATGGGACTTTGCGCCAGGGGGAATATTTTGTAGCCGGCGCGACTTATGGCCGGGTGCGGACGATGCAAGATTGGGCTAAGAATCCGATAAAGCAGGCTGGGCCGTCCACGCCGATTAGTGTGACTGGTTTTAAGGCTGTGCCGCAGTTCGGCGACAAAGTAACAGAGGTCAAAAACGAGCGCGAGGCGCGGGCGCTGGCCGCCAAATATTATGACGAAATTGTGCAGTCGACGGCCAACGCTAATATTACCGGCAATGATTTGCTGAGGATGATGAATCGCAAAGCCGAAGCGGTGGAGGCGGTTTTTGTGGTCAAGGCTGACGTTTTGGGTTCGTTGACTTCGATTATTGATAGTTTGAAGTTGCTGGAAAACGACGAAGTGGCGGTTAAAATTGTGGCTAGCGGCGTTGGGAATATTACCGACGGCGACATTCGGCAGGCTGAATCTTCGGGCGCGATTGTCTATGGTTTTAATGTCAGTATGCCAAATCAAGTGCGGCGGCTGTCGGACGCTAGCAAGGTGCCGGTGCGGATTTATGATGTGATTTATGAGCTGCTGGACAACGCCAAGACTTCGATTGAGGACCGTTTGGAACCGGAAGTGATTGAAACTGAGGTTGGCGAGCTGGAGGTGAAGGGCGTTTTTCGGATTACTAAAGAGGAAATTATCACTGGTGGGCTGGTTAAAAAAGGTAAAGTTTCGGCGGGGCTGCTGGCGCGGATTATGCGCAAAAAGGAAAATTTGGGCGAGGTTGAGGTGAGGTCGGTGCAGCGCGATAAGCAGGAAACCAAGGAGCTGATTGAGGGCGATACCGGCGGGCTGAATTTGGCGACCAAGCGGCGGATTACGCTGGAAATTGGCGATCGGCTGGAATTTTTCAGTCGCGAGTTGAAAAAGCGCACATTGTAGTGGTATAATAGTCTTAAGCATAAAGGAGGTTAGATGTTTAGACTGGATAATAAATTTTTAGAAGATTTGGGCTTGGGCGATTTGCCGGAAGAGCAGAAGAAGGCGTTTTTGCAGCATATTTATAGCGAGCTGGAGATGCGGGTTGGCGAGAAGTTGACTGAGGGTATGAACGACGCGATGCTGGATGAATTTGGTTCTTTTGTGGATAAAAATGTTGAAAAAATGAAGGAATGGTTTGCGGCTAAGTTGCCGGATTATGCCAATTCGGAGGATTTTCAGGCGCTGCAGCAGAAGACGCCCGCCGCAGATGAAGCCACCTTGCTGTCCGAATTTGGCGCGATGAAGTGGCTGCAGATTAACCGGCCGGATTATCCGCAAGTGGTGGCGGCGACGTTGGAAGAGCTGAAAAAGGAAATTGCGGCCAATCGAGAGAAGATTTTGGCGAAGTAATTTTGTAGGGAGTCTTATGGAAAAAAATATTGAGCTGCTTAAAAAATATGCCGACAAAATGGGTTTGGAGAAACCTGCGACGCGGGCGGAGATTAGCGATTTTGAGAAGAAAAACGGCGTGACCTTTTCGGAAGATTTTAAAGAATTTTTGCTGTTTGCTAATGGCGGGGAAATATTTGTGCCGGGCGATGTGTTTTTTGGTGTGAACGATTCTTCGAGGTATTATTCCATCAGTAGAGAGGAAAAGATTCTTGATAAAATTGAAAATTCAGTGCCGGATGGTATGGTCATTGTTGGCAAAACGAATTTTGGTGATCCGTTCTTTTTGGAGCAGAAAAGTGGAGAAGTTATCGAGTGGGACCACGAAAGCGACGAGGAGTCTTTGCGCTGGAAGAGTTTTGGTGAGTTTTTGAAAGATCAGATTGACGAGGCATTGGAAATTCTCGGTGAAGAAAATTTAGCCGATTAAGAAGTGATAAAAATCAGAAACGTAAACCGTTTAGATAATCGGCGGTTTTCATTTTTTTGCCGCTGGTGGGGGAGATTAGTTCGTCGATAACGAGGTATTTTTGATCGGCGCATTTGACGGATTGGTTGGATGGTTCACTTTCGATGTGGGCTTTGGTGACGATGATTTCTGTGCCGTGGAAGCTGATTCTGGTGCGCGGAAAATCGAGGAAGGCGCGAACTTTGCGTTCGCAGTCAACGGCGGTCATCGTGGCGGGGTCAAGCTGGCCGTCGGCTTTGGTGAGTTTTCGCGAATAGCTGACGTCGCGATTGACGTGCGGCTGGCGGCGCGGCTGGATTTCTCCGGCGGCGTAGCGCGGAATGTAGTTTTGCAACAATTTATTACTCAACTGAATAAGTTTTGTCGTCAGGCTGGGTGTGGTTTCGTCCGGCGCTATCAGAAGGGATTTTTGGGCGATTAGTTTGCCGGTGTCTAGCGTCGGTTCAATTAGCATCAGACTGACGGCGGTCGATTTTTGGCCGGACAGAATCGCAAAAGTTATTGGATCGGCGCCGCGCCACTGGGGGAGTTTGCTGAAATGGCTGTTGATGATGCCTAGCGGAAAAGTGTTAATCACGGCCGCCGACATAATTACGCCATAATCAACTACGATGCCGGTTTTGCTCTGGAAACTGGTTTTCGTGACTAAATCGTCCAGTTCGGTCTGGTTATTAGCGAACTTAATCGGCAGATTTTTCTCACTCGCAAGATCCTCCACCGGCGCCGCGTCGCGCGAGCGAATTCTGGCCTTTGTGATAACCAGCTCAATCTCAAAATCCGCCGCCAGCGCCTCCAGAGAAGCCGCCGCCACCGGTCCAGTGCCGAAAAAAACCGCCTTAATCATCAAGCAAAATCCCCATTTTCTGGACTTTTTCATATTCAATCGGCTGTAAATCGCCATTCTTATCCAAAATTGAAAAAGCGGTTTTTTGGTGAGTAATGTGATCCACAAAACACTTGCCGTTACAGTGGTCGATTTCGTGCTGCAAGATGCGGGCCACAAACGGATTGGGTGATTTAAAACGGACTTCACGGCCCTGAACGTCGATGGCTTTGACCCGAACTTTTTCGTGGCGCGGCACCAGGCCGTAGATATCTTTGACGCTGAGGCAACCCTCTTGGTCGGTCACGATCTTGCCTTCTTTTTTAACAACCTCCGGATTTATCAGCACCACAAAATGCTGATTTTCCTTATCTTCAAAGTCTTCGCGCACAATCACCACTCGTTCCAACTTGTCGATCTGCACCGCTGCCAGCGCCACCGCCATCTCGTGCGGTCGCGAATTTTCCCAATCGATGGCCGCCGCTAACATATCGTCAACCAGCTGCAAAGTCTCCTCTGTAATAACGTGAACCTTAGCCGACCGCTCGCGCAG
>JAISDN010000004.1 GCA_031264785.1 Candidatus Nomurabacteria bacterium | reverse complement strand
TTATTGCAAGGACCGTCCTTGCAACGACTAAAATTACATATGGCTCAAGCAATGGAATTTGTGCTACAATAGTTGTTATATGGAATATGAAGCCAGCGAGATAGTTCTAAAGGGTGGAGCCAGAGGGTTAGTTATTAATATTCCCTCGGCTACAATTATGAGTTCACAGTTTCATTTTCACGCCGGGTCGCGTTTTGTGGAGGATTATCGGACTAAATGGGAAACTGCCCACATTATGGAACATATGGCTTTTGGGGCCAACAACGGTTACAAAACCGCCCAGGAATATGACACGGTTTTTACCCAAAACGGGGCTTATTTTAATGCCTATACATCTGACACCGCCATGTGTTATATTGCCGAATGTGCCGATTTTGAATGGGATCGGATTTTGGAATTACAACGCAGCGCGATTTGCGAACCGTTGTTTAAACGGGCCGAATTTGACGGCGAATATGGTAATGTAAAGTCTGAACTGACCGGTTACTTGTCGCAACCCGAACGGGTATTGTGGTCCAAAATGAGCCAAGAAATCGGCGAGGATTCGCTGACTTATGCCGAACGGCTGACGATTATGCCCAATATCTAGCTGCAAGGACGGTCCTTGCAACAATTAATGCTGCTTGAATTTTTAGCTTATAGTCTATATAATGTTTTCATTATGAAGGCGAAAATTATTGTCAGCGCATGTTTGGCTGGCGAAAAGTGTCGGTGGGATGGATCTGCGGCTACTGTGCCGGCTATTAAAGAATTAGTGAAAAGTGGTCGGGCAATTGCGGTTTGCCCAGAGTTGCTGGGTGGTTTTCCAGAGGGCGAGGAACGTGATCCGGCCGAAATAAAGGATGGCAGGGTGATTACTAATAAGGGCGAGGACGTTACAGCGATGTTTGAGCTGGGTGCTAGTGAAGTTTTAAGAATTTGCAAGGATAACGGCGTGAAAAAGGCGATATTAAAGGATAAAAGCCCATCTTGTGGCTACGGCGTGACTTATAACGGCGAGTTTGAGGGAAAAACGAAGCCCGGCAATGGCATAACGGCGGACTTGCTGGATAAAAATGGCATCGAGGTGATTTCTTCGGATAAGCTTGGTGAATTGAACGTGCACGATCTTTAATACAAAATGTGATATAATACCCCTATGCTAAAAGCAATGACAATACGATACGTGAAAGATATTGAGGCTTCCAAGCGGTTTTATGAGGAGCTTGGGTTGGCGCTTGACGCGGATTCGAGTTTTTCGGTCTGGGCTCAGTTCAACGCCGACGCGGGCGCGTTGGGGCTGCACGATGCCGCTGCCTCGAAAGGTAAAGCCCCCGGATCTGCGGAATTGGCGCTGGCTACGGACGAACGCCTTGAATCGATCGCTGCGCGTTTGGACGCCAAGGGCTTTCCGTATGAAATTTTCGACGAAGACTTTGGACGGAGCCTGCGCGTCGTCGACCCCGACGGCGTGACCGTGCAGATACAGGAAATAGACTACTTCCTCGCAAAAAGCAATAATAAATAATACTGCGAGATCACCCGATTTCGCAGTTTTGATATTCAGCAGAAAAGCAGTATCTATTCCTGTCTTTGGTTCGAGTCTTCCCAGTTCGCTGTCACGTCATTCCAAGCCGCTTCTATCTCATTCTCTGTAAATCCGACAGAATGCTTTTTATCTTCCAATAATAATTTTACACCATCAGAAACGGTGGAATAAAAAGAACCTCCATCTATGCCCATATTTGGGTTTGTAGGTTTGGGATGCGAATCCTTCCAAGACTGCGCATCTGTTGCGCTTGCTGCTATCTCGTCTATCGTGAACCCAAAACGCTTTTCGTGAATGCTCATTGCTCTCTCCTTTTCAACGTTTATTCGATAGGACAATTATAATACTTGAGGCACTGAGTGTCAATTTAGTGTTGCGAGGACCGTCCCTGTAATAAAATAGCTTTACAGCCGAATTTATGCTATACTAATAGGGGCTGGGCAGAAGGAGGTTTTTATGGGAGGCGAGAAGCTATCTTATAGTAAAAACACTGCAAAGCGAGATTTGGCTGGTATGGCACTGGATGGTTTGAGGGCTGCCAGCGAGATTGAGGTCAAACAGGAGAAAGTGGGGCTTGACAGTTATGTTGAGGTGGAATATATCGAGAGCGGCGAAGTCTGCTCGTTTTTAATTACTGATCACGACGCTGGGATGCTGCCGGAGGAGGTGGTGGCGCAGGACAGTCGGCTGGCGGGGGTTCTGGGGATGACGATTAATAGCCCAGTGGGCGGCGCGATTTTTGGCAAAGCGGTGGGCGAAACCGTGCCGGTGCGGCTGCCGAAGGGAAATTTGGTTGAGGTGAAAATAATTGCCACTGAGCGGCTAAATTTGACGTAATAACAGGGGTAATAAAAAAGTTTAAAAAAAGTGTTGACTTTTTAAATAAAGTGTGCTAAGATGGTAGACATAAGGACGGATAAGTCGTGCTTCGAATGTTTGGAGTTAGGCAAATACTACTCTCACACGAGCCAAGTAGCTTTGGTAAGTGGGTGCGCCGGCGATAATGCTGGTGTACTAGAGAGTGTCAAATTCCAGACGTTAACAAATTACATCTAAGGGGAGGCGCCCGACAAGCGCTGCCATCAATCTCGCCGCCAAAGAGCGGAACGCAAGAATGCGTTGGGGGTTGTTGCTCCCCGGATATGGTATTTCTAAGTGTTTTAAGCATTCCAATTTGGCGGTTTAGTATCTGTCAGAAAAGTTTGCTTAGAAGCACCCGGAACTCCTTAGTTGGCCTCTAATAATTGCGGCCGATGTAATTTGTTGTTCTTTCAAAAGAAGAACCGGCAAGATCTGAGAAATCAGGCTTGCACCATCGTTGATGAAAAAGGTATAAAAAGCCTGCGCCAATGGGCGCCCATCGATGGTAAGAAGCTACCACGACGTCGTTGCACATTACTATTAGTAAGTCCTCCAGCGTGCCATTTATTCATTTATTTGGGCGCTGGGGGCATTTTTTAGTTTCTGGATTCCGGATCAAGTCCGGAATGGCAAAAGGAAAGAGGTCGGAATGACGAAGTAAAATCGGCCGGAATGACGCAAAATTCTATAGCCCACGCCACCAAATCTGTGCTAAAATGGAGAAATGGAATACGAAGCGAGTGAAATTGTCCTGAAGGGTGGCGCGCGGGGTTTGGTTATTAACATCCCGACGGCCACGATTATGAGTTCGCAGTTTCATTTTCGGGCTGGTTCGCGCTTTGTGGAGGGGCACCGCACCAAGTGGGAGACGGCACATATTATGGAACATATGGCTTTTGGCGCTAATAATGGCTATCCGACGGCCCACGATTTTGACACCGAATTTACCCGCAACGGCGCTTATCACAACGCTTGGACCAGCGACACGGCGATGTGTTATGTGGCGGAATGCGCCGATTTTGAATGGGATCGGATTTTGGAACTGCAGCGCAGCGCGATTTGCGAACCCAAGTTCAAGCGCGACGAATTTGACGGTGAATATGGCAATGTTAAGGGCGAATTGACCGGATATCTCAGCAACCCGAACCGCGTGTTGTGGCCGAAAATTTCGCAGGAAATTGGCGAAGACACGATGACTTATCGCGAGCGGCTGGAGCTGATGAGTCAGATTCATTTGGCCGATATTAAGAGTCATTATGCTAAAACCCACGTCAAGGGCAATATGCGTTTTGT
Source organism: Candidatus Nomurabacteria bacterium (assembly GCA_031264785.1). Lineage (GTDB taxonomy): Bacteria > Patescibacteriota > Saccharimonadia > Saccharimonadales > Saccharimonadaceae > JAISDN01. The sequence goes on along the minus strand of JAISDN010000004.1, from coordinate 9,493 downwards.
GGTGGCGGGGAATTTTGAGGGCCGGATGACGCGGCTGCGCGAGATTTTGGAAGGTTTTAATCTGGTTGACGGCGATCGCCTGCCGATTCCGGTTGACGAATTGCACAGTTTTGATCCGTTTGCGATTCGCCGCAAGGATGTGCCGAACATTACTTTTGGATGGACGATGAACGTGCCGCGCCGCCTGAGCGACGACGAATCGCAGGCGATGGTGATGTTGAATCATATTTTGAACGGCACGCTGCACAGCCGGATTTGGGGCGAGGCGCGCCGGCGGGGCCTTGTTTATGGCATTTGGTCGGAGGCGTCGGCTTATGAGCACAACAGCTCTTGGGATTTTGGCGCGGAGGTTGATGCTGATAAAATTGACGATCTTTTTGGGGTGATTAAGCAGGAAATCGACACTATCAAATCGGGCGAAATTTCGGACGAAGAAATTGCTGGCGCCAAGTCATATGCGCTGGGTCGCCACCAAATCGGCGTCCAGACGGTGGGTCAACTTAATCAGTGGCTAAGCGATTATTATTTTATGGATGGCCGGATTGAGGATTTTAAAGCTCAGCCGGACAAAATCAACGCCGTGACGCGCGAGGAAATTATCGGCGCGGCGAAGGAGTTTATTGAGGCGCGCTGTTGGGGAATCGGGATTTATGGCAACACCAACAAGGCGTTGGCGGAGGAGTTGCACCAGAAATTGGAAGGACTTTATTAGATGCGAGTGGCGATTTTGGGTTATGGCATTGAGGGGCAGAGCGCTTATCGGTATTTTTCGGGGTTGGGCAAGGATTATGAGGTGGAGGTGTTTGACGAGCAGGCGGTTTTGGATGGTGTTGTAAAAATTACAACGGTTAAGGATTTTGCGGAGATTGATTTTAGTAAATATGATATTATTGTGCGCTCGCCGTCGGTGCGGCCAGACGAGATTTTGGCGGTTTTGCCAACCGATGGTAGGACGAGGCCGTCTGGCCGATTCGGGGCAATGCGACGTCACGACCAAAGCTTTAGCGACGAGCCCCGTTACGACGGGCGCGAGGAGCGGCCCCGAATCGGCCAGACGGCTCGGCCGGCAGTTACCTCCGCCACGCAAATTTTCTTCGACAATTGCCCGGCGCCGATTATCGGCGTGACTGGCACCAAAGGCAAAGGTTCGACGGCCAGTTTTATTGCCGATATTTTGCGAGCTGGCGGCGTGACGGTGCATCTGGTGGGGAATATCGGAGTGCCAGCGCTGGATGAATTGCCAAAAATCAGTGCGGACGACGTGGTGGTGTACGAATTGTCCAGTTTTCAGCTCTGGGACTTGACTAAGTCGCCGCAAGTGGCGGTACTGACCATTATCGAGCCGGATCACCTAAACGTGCACAAGGATATGGCCGAATATGTGGCTGCCAAAACTAATATTGTGCACCATCAGAGCGCGAAAGATTTTGTGATTTATAATAAGCTGGACGCGGCCGTGACGGAGATGGCTAAGAGTTCGAAGGCCCAGAAGTTGCCTTATCCGCAGGCCGATCTTGAAAAACTGGCGCGCGGCGCGGTGAAATTGGCTGGCGAGCATCAGTTGCGCAATGCCGAAGCGGCAATTTTGGCGGCGCGAGCCGTGCGGCCGGATTTGACCGACGTGGAAGTGCGGGCTGGTTTGGCGGCTTTTGACGGTCTGCCGCACCGGCTGAAATTTGTGGCCGAAAAGGCTGGTGTTAAGTATTATGACGATTCGATTGCCACCACGCCCGGCTCGGCCATAGCCTCAATTGAAGCTTTCAAGGAGCCGAAGATTCTGATTTTGGGCGGCTCGGACAAAGGCGCGGATTATGCCGAAATTGGCGCGGCGGCAAAGGCCAACAATGTGCGTCAGATTTTTGCGATTGGCGCCAATCGCGACAAGGTAAAAAATCAAGTGTGTTCCGAGTTTTTGGGCGAAATCACTCTGTTGGACGATCCAACAATGGCTCAGTTAGTTCCAAAAATCGCGGCGGCGGCGCAGGCCGGTGATGTGGTGATTTTGAGTCCGGCGGCAGCCAGTTTTGATATGTTTAAAAATTATGCCGATCGCGGCCAGCAGTTTATCGCGGCAGTAAACGAGCTATAACTCATTATTAGGTGAGACCTAATAATGAGTGGGTTTTGGGGTAAGGGCAAGTATGTTATACTTATTTTATGGACGAATTTGATAAAATTGTTGAAAAGGACGACAAAAACGATCCGTTGGCCAAAATGCGGGCCAAAAAGGCCGAGCGCGAGCACGACGACCGCTTTGCGACTTTTAAAAAACCGTCGATTTTGCCGCAGCTGGAAACCGAATCTTGGGCCAATTACGCTGGCGAATTCCAGCTCAAAGGCTCGAATTATTTCCGCTCAATGCGTTATGCCAAAGATATTGACAAGGGTTTGCAGGTTTTGGAAGACGTCCCTAAGGGCGTTTCGGTCTTCGGGTCGCGTTTTCCAGAGGAAAAATCGGTGGAATATGAGCAGGCGCGCGATTTGGCTAAAAAATTAGCCCAAACCAAGCACGTTGTTATCACTGGCGGTGGTCCGGGAATTATGGAGGCGGCTAATCGCGGCGCTTTTGAGGTTGGCGGCCAATCGATTGGGCTGAAGATTTCCTTGCCCGGTTTTGACGAGCCGGCCAATCCTTATGTCACCAAAGAAGCCACTTTTCAATATTTTTTTGCGCGCAAAGTTATGCTGGTCAAAGCCTCCAATGCCTATGTTTTCTTTCCGGGCGGCTATGGCACGCTGGACGAATTTACCGAAGTTTTGGTGTTGCTCCAAGAGCGCAAAATGCCACCGGCGCCGATTTTTCTGTTTGGCAGCAGTTATTGGCAGGGGCTGGACAAGTTTATCCGCGAGCAGATTAACACGCGCGGCTATTTGAACGAGGGCGATATGGAGCTGTATACTATCACCGACAGCGTTGACGAAATTGTGGCCGCCATCAATCAGCGCCAGCTGGAGCAATAATGAAAAATTTGGCGAGTTTGCAGGAGGATATTGCGGCAGCCTTTGTGGCGCTTGGGATCGATGAGAAGTTGGCGGAATTGCGCCGGCTGGAGCAGCGTTTGGCCGAGCCGGACGTTTGGAATGATTCGGCTAAGGCGACGGAGCTGTCCAAAACGGCGGCCGATTTGAATAATCAGGTGCAGGCTTGGCTAGAACTGAAAAAACAGGTCGACGAATTGGCTGAGCTGGCCAAACTGGGCGACGACGACTTAACAGAGGAGATTGCCGGACAGTTGGAAGATCTGCAGCTGGAGTTTTTGGAGCTGAAAAAGCAGCTGCAATTTACCGGTCAATATGACAATCACAACGCGATTTTGCGCCTGACGGCTGGTGTGGGCGGGATTGACGCGATGGATTTTACGGAGATGTTGGAGCGGATGTATTTGCGTTGGACCGAAAAGGCCGGTTACAGAGCGCAGATTTTGGAACGTAGCGCCGGTGAAACGGCGGGGGTGAAAACTAGTGTGATGGAGATCAATGGGCCGTTTGCTTATGGTAAGCTCCAGAGCGAGAACGGCGTGCATCGGCTGGTGCGGCTGAGCCCGTTTAATGCCGAATCGCGCGAGACGTCGTTTGCGCTGGTTGAGGTGTTGCCGCAGATTGACGCGCCGGAGGAAGTAAAAATCGCTGATAAAGACCTGAAAATCGACGTTTATCGCAGCGGCGGGCACGGCGGGCAGTCGGTGAATACGACAGATAGCGCGGTGCGAATTACTCATCTGCCGACGGGGATTACGGTGGCCATCCAAAACGAGCGTTCGCAGCTCCAAAATCGCGAAAAGGCGCTGGCGATTTTGCGTGGTAAGCTGGCTCAATTGCGGCTGGAACAGCGGGTTGATTCCATCGCCGAACTGCGGGCTGGCAAATCCGCCGAATGGGGCGCCCAAATTCGAAATTATGTGCTGCACCCTTATACTTTAGTCAAAGACACCCGTACCAAACACCAAGAAACCGACACCGCCGCTGTGTTTGACGGCAAAATCGATGGGTTTATTGAAGCGTATTTGTCAAGCGTGATGACATAAATCCCACTTTTACAAGGTCCGACCTTGTAAAAAACCACATTTACTGCAAAAAAAGAAGTCCCGAGGTAGGCGCATACTGTGCCGTTCGGGTCTTCAATGTCCTTATTGTATCAAAAAATTATTTTATGTCAACCACTTTCCCGTGTCGATTAACGAATTTTAGGTGGATGATAGACTTATTATTATGAGATTTTGTGATAAGTTCGCGCTTAATCGCGCTATCTGGTATATGGTGCATACGTCGTGAATCAAAAATCACTTGGTTGGCCTGTTTCGACGCTTTCTTTAGATTATCTTCGATGGCGGATAATTTTGCGCTACGTGGCGCTTTCATTTCCCATTTTTCACCGTTCATAAGGCAATCGGCACTATTCTCGCCTTTGCGATGGCTTTTGCGAATAAATTCAACCTCAAAACCTGCAACAGCTAATGATTTTGCTGTTAAATCTTCGTGTGGCCAAACGTTTACGTCGCCCGGCGTTATAACCCGCCCAATTACCTTTTTAGATTTCGCCATCGCCTGTATTTTATCATAAACGCGAAGGCGTTATTGCTGAAATTGAGTGATTTTAGCTAATGCTTGTGGAAAAGTCGGAAAAAATGCTTGCAATGCTTAAGCATTAGTGCGATAATCCTCTATGTCAATATAAATAAATAAAAACGTCTCAAGTGATGGAGACAAAAGAAAAGGAGAATAATTATGACGAAAATATCAAGAATCTTAGCAGCGGCAAGTTGCTTGGGTGTTATGGGCATTGCGGCTTTGCCGGTTAGTGGGTATGCGACGACAAGTTCTGCGACCGCAGACGTCGAAGTCCAAATCGATGAGGAATGTGCTCTGGGATCCGGAGTCGGCCCTCAAGATATCGTTATCACTTTCGGCTCTGGTGCGGACAGTGAAGATAAAAACGCAACTACCAATATGAGCGTGGTTTGCAATAACACGTGGACTCTATTAGAGAAGGCCTCCAGTGAAGTAAACCTGAAGAATGGTGCTGTAGTGGGTTTCACTCCGTGGACTGGCAGTACTACTAACGCCTCTGGCTTCGGGGGCAATAATTGGTCAATGAAGTACGTTGGTACTGATGTTGCAACTCCCGCCACATTGTATCATGCGGTGTCAACGAGCGATTTTACTGTTGTTAACTCCGCGTCTTCGACCGGTGGGTCTGTCATTACGCAGGTTCTCGGTGCCAAAACCGACGGTACGGTTCCGGCCGGTACATATACCACTGAGCTGACTTACACTCTAAACGGTGTATAGACCACTTAATTATATTTTATATAATTAGTCAACAAACAAAAACTTCCCCCTATCCCAAGGGAAGTTTTTGGTTTCTAAAAAAAACCATTGCGCAAATGCTAAAAGTTTGATATAATGTTCGCTGTAATAGTAAATAATTACCCCAAATGGAGAACTAATGAAGACTAAATTAAATAAATTATTACAGGACGGCCGGACGATTTTTACGTTGGATGACCTGAGTGTTATTTGGGGTCAGAAGAATCGCCGCCAGACTTCGTATTCGGCAAAATACTATGCCAAAATCGGCGATTTGCGGCGTATTAGGCGCGGTGTTTACGCTGTTAATGGCCGCAAGCTTTCAGAATATGAAATTGCCAATAAGTTGATTGCGCCGTCTTATGTCTCTGGCGAAACGGTTTTGGCCCTGAAGGGGGTAACTTTCCAGTTTACCGGTAAGATTTTTAGTATGGCGGCCAATAATAAAACTCTGTCCACCAAATATGGCGAATATGTCTATCGGCAGCTGAGAAAAGAAGTTTTGTTTAACGAAATGGGGATTGAAGATGATGGCGGCGTGTTGATGGCTTGCTTGGAGCGGGCGATGCTTGACTTGATTTATACCCATAAAGGCGAATATCCTTTCGAATATGTTGAAATGGTTAATTGGGGTAAATTGAAAAAAATCAGTAAAATATATCGAAGCAAAATTGTTGACAGGGTGGTTAAAAAATTAATAGAGGAGAATGAAAATGACTGAACTTCCGCACGGCGTTGATATTAAGCGGCACGGCGCGATTTTGAAGAGTATTTTGGCTGATATTTATAAGGATAATGAGCTGGCGGCACAGTTGGTTTTTAAGGGCGGGACTTGTTTGATGCTGTTTTATGGGCTGGATCGGTTTTCGACAGATTTGGATTTTGATATTCGGGCAGGCGCCAGTGAGGTAAATCAGAAAAAGCTGGACGATATTATTAAGAAATATATTAAAATTGACCGCAAGGAATCGCGCAAAAAGCGGTTTGGTTATACTTGGGCTGGTAGTTATGAAAAGGGTATGCAGAAAGTTAAAATTGATATTAATCACAGGGGACGACTGGGCCGCTTTGAGGTTAAAAATTTTATGGGGCTTAGTGTACCGACGATGACTGTTCCGGATATGTTTGCTAATAAATTAGCGGCGATTTTGGAGCGAAAGAAATTTCAGAATCGGGATTTATATGATGCCTATTTTATGTTTATGAAGATGTGGAGTCCGAATCCGGCGCTGCTGAAGGCTAGGACCGGCTTGTCGGAAAAGAAGTATTATAAAAAGCTGGCGGAGTTTTTGGAAAATGATGAGGCTCAGCGAAATATTTTGTTTGGGTTGGGTGCGGTTCTTAGTAGCAAACAGAAGGCGTGGGTGAAGAATCATTTGGTTGATTCGCTTAGGACGCAGTTGTTGATCCGGATTGACTAAATTGTCTTGCCAACGCCAAAGGATTTCGCTATAATGTTGGGTAGGAACATAAGGAGAGGGAAATGAAGAAAATATTGGTTTTTAGTGGGATCGTAGCGGCTTTAGCGCTGGTTATAGGCGTGACAACAGTGTCACAGGCTTATATCAACCCAGATATTGAGCTGTTGCATGATGAGGTTGGGATTGGTGTATCACCAATCAAAGCTGATCGTATAGATATGGTGCCGGGCGGAAAATATGAAGGGCGCTTTAGAGTGCGCCAAACCGGACACGAAACATCTCAAATAGTGGCAGAGATCAAGCCGATGACAGCTTATAAAAATTATGAAGTTGAGACCGATCGCACCCAGATTACCAAGTGGACGACGTTTAAGCTGGAGGGTTGTGATGTTGATAAAGTTGAGGACGGTAAAACTTATTTCACGATGCGCTCCAAAGAAGAATGCTATCTGAATTATTATATTAGTGTGCCACAAAATGCCATGGGCGGGTCGCAGAATTCAGCGATTATGGTGCGGACAGAGACCCGTGACGACGTTGGGGCTAAGAGCGGTAATGCCGGTGTTAGCTATCAGTACCAGTTCGCTTATGCGGTTTATAGCGACGTCGACGGGCCGGGTGCGGTTTATGCCGGTAAAGTTTTGGAAAATAATGTGCCGTGGATATTGTTTGAGCCGCCGCTGGGAGTGAGTTCGCTGGTGGAAAATACTGGAAATCTGGACTTTATGACTAAATATGAGGTCAAGATGAACAATTGGTTTGGCGGTAAGGAGGTTTATAATCGGTCGTGGGAGGGCTTAACTTTTGCTGATAGTAAATATGAGGATGGCACACAGTGGGCTGAAGCGCCGGTTTTGGGGCTGTTTGAGGTGACGCAGACCATCAATTTGTTGGATGAAAAGGTGGAAAATCAGACTAGTTCGACGGTGACGAAGCTGGTTTTGATTATTCCGATTTGGCTGGTACTGATAATTATTGGGATTATTTTGTTGTTGATTTGGGCGCTATATCTGAGAATTAAGGGCAAGAAGGAAAAGTCTTATAAGACGGAGGCGGAATGATAAAATCATTCCGTTTGGCGGGCGGTTTATTGTTGGCGGCTGTTGCGGCGGTTTTGCCTCTTGCCGGTTTTTCTGAAGTCGGCGCCGCTGAAGAGGCCGCTGCGCCGCCCAAGATTTGGATTCAAATTTCGCCGGTTAGTGAGAAAGTTAAGCTAAAACCCGACAAAAAAGTCAATCGGCAGGTGCGGGTTAGCAATATTGGCGACGAAGCTTTTGATTTTAAGGTTTATGCCGACGGCTACAGCGCGCAGGACGTCAGTTATGACCCGATTTTTGACAAAGAGTCGAATTACAGCTTGGTGGCCGACTGGATTAAGTTTGAAAAAACCGAATATAAAAATCTGCAGCCCAAACAGACCGTTGAGGTGTCTTACCAGATTGACGCGCCGAAGGACTTGCCGGACGGCGGTCAATACGCCGTGATTTTTGCCGAAACCAGCGATGACGGTGCGGTCGACCAGAGCGTTGGTATGAAGACCACCAGTCGCGTTGGTACTTTGATTTTTGCAGATTTGGGCGGCAAAACTCGGCGCACTGGTGAAGTTGCTGAATTTAATCAGCCGTTTTGGTCGGAGTCGCCACTGCGGTCGATGACGGTTGTCAAGAACACCGGTAATATCGATTTTAGCGTCAAGTTTTCCAGCACTATTAGCACGCTGTTTGGCCGTGAACTGGCCAGTAACACCAGCGAAAACAGCATTTTACCAGAAACTAGTCGCGGTATCGCCAACGTTTGGGAAGATTCGCCGTTTTTTGGGATTTTTAATATTAAAAATACCGTAGATTTTATCGACGGCACAAAACTAGATGAAACAAAAACAGTCTTAATTGGCCCAATCTGGCTGTGGATAACTATTTATGTAATTTTCTTGTTGACATTGATTTTAATTATGATTATAATTGTGCTAAAGGTAAGAAAAGGTAATAATAAAAAATCAAAAAAACCTAAAAAAGAATCAAAATAATAGAAAGGTCCACCACAATGAAAAACAAATATCTATTAACGGTTAAGTTCGCCTTAGCGTCGATTTTACTCGGTGCTATTGGCTTAGTTTTAGCGCCGCCGGCCGAGCCGGTTGGTGCGGCCAGCACAGTGTTGACCGTGGAGGTCGAGGCTGGCATAGACTTTGAGGTCGAAAAACCGACCAGCAGTCAAAAGTCCAGCCAAGTTATCCCAATTTATACCAAAGGTCTTAATGTTAGTACGGTTGATGTTTATGTCGACCTGAACAAGGACGGCATTTTTGACCCCAGTGAAGCGCTTGGCGTCTTCACGGTCAATTCTTCTGGTAGTTACGGCCCGGCATATCTTGGATCGGTCAAATTACCAGACGGCACGGCCTATGGCGAATATACCATGCAATTCGTGGCTCATCCGCTAATGAATAGCGCCAGTTTGGGTGACGTAACTGTGACGCGGAAAATAATTTACGCCAAAGATGCACCAAGAATTATAAGTATTAATCCAAATTATGGCCCAAACACTGGTGGCACGGAAGTTACTATTACGGGCGAATATCTTGAAGGCACTACAAAAGTTGAATTTGATGGCAAAGAATGTAAAATTGTCAGCACTTCGGCTACGGCGGTGATTTGTATTACCCCGTCGCACGTCAGCGGTAAAGTTGATGTGGTGCTGTTTTCGCCGGATGGCAACGCAGTTTTGAAGGACGGTTTTCTGTATTTTGCGGAAAAAAGCGTGAT
>JAISDN010000032.1 GCA_031264785.1 Candidatus Nomurabacteria bacterium | reverse complement strand
TGTGAATCATCAAAATAAGCCGGCACGGTAATGACCGCCTCTGTCACCGGTTCGCCGAGGAAAGCCTCAGCATCGGCCTTTAGTTTAGACAAAATCATCGCGCTAATTTCCTCTGGGCTATAAGTCTTATCACCCAGCTCCACGCCAGCATTGCCTTTGTTAGAAACAATTTTATAAGGCATAATTTTGATGTCGCCTTGAACTTCCTTGTCACCAAATTTACGCCCAATCAGCCGCTTGATCCCATAAATCGTGCCGGTAGCATTAGTCACCCGCTGGCGCTGCGCCACCTTGCCAACCAGCCGCTCGCCCTTTTTATTAATCGCCACCACTGAAGGCGTCGTCCGATCGCCCTCCGCATTTGTAATCACCTCTGGTTTGCCGGCCACCATATAAGCCATAGCACTGTTGGTCGTACCGAGGTCGATTCCGATAATTTTACCCATTTTATTCCTTTCGTTTATTAAACTTATGTTTTGGCACTCGTTAGGTGTGAGTGCTAATACCTCTAGTATACACCAACATTAGCACTCGTGTCAATAGAGTGCTAATATATTTTTATAACCCGAAAAAATCAGCCTTAAAATAAAGTTTTTCGGATTATAATCCTAAAAACTTGACACGAGCGTTATTATTTGTTAAACTGAGTATATTATGGAATATGAAATCATAGAGCGCAAAAAATACCTCGACGAAATTATAGAGTTTGTCGATAAACCTGTCATCAAAGTACTAACCGGCATTCGTCGTGGCGGTAAGTCCTCAATTATGCAGATGGTCAAACAACATTTACTCGATCGGTCGGACATTCAAGAATCGGTTTTATATATAAACTTTGAATTGCTGGAATATATTAATATCACCAATCAACAGGAACTAGCGGCTTATCTAAAAACGGTTATAACCCCAAAAACTCGTTATATTTTGCTCGACGAAATTCAATTTGTCGACGGCTGGGAGATTGTGGTGAACGGCCTGCACGCCAGCAAAAAATACGACATTTATATCACCGGATCAAACTCTAACTTGCTATCAAGCGAATTATCAACTCGTATTGCGGGGCGTTTTGTGGAGTTTCATATCGGTACGCTAACCTTTTCTGAACATCTATATTTTCAAAAACGATTAGGTGACCCCGACGATGTTGAAACTGAATTTGGCGAATATCTGCGGATTGGCGGTTTCCCCGTCGTCCAAGTCGCCGGTATGAACGCCGAGCAAGGCGACAAGATTGTGGCGGACATCTATAACTCAATCATTTTGCGAGATTTGGTGAAGCGCAAAAGAATCCGCAACACCGATCAACTTGATAGAGTAGTAAAATTTGCGCTGGGTAATATTGGCAACACTTTTTCCGCCAAGAGCATTGCGGATTACCTGAAAAGTCAAAACCGTAAAATCGATATTGAAACCCTTTATTCTTATCTTGATGCGCTGGAAGAGGCTTTCATTATAGCCCGAGTTAATCGTTATGATATCAAAGGCAAAGAAGTGCTAAAAACTTTTGAGAAGTTTTATGTGGCTGACCATTCAATCTTGCAGGCGATTTTGGGCAATAGCCCAGAATTCACCTCTGGAATCCTTGAAAATATTGTTTACAATGAGCTGTTGTATCGTGGCTATACTGTAAATATTGGCAAATTGGGCGATAAAGAAATCGACTTCGTGGCGACTAAAGGCAAAGATTTGAAATATATTCAGGTGGCCTACAAACTTGATTCAATGGCCACGGTCGATCGAGAATTTGGCGCTTTTGGTAGACTTGCGAGTGGCGAAAAACTGGTTATAACCCTTGAGAAAAATTTTCGTTCACCTAATGACAACATTAAACATTATAATTTGATTGATTGGCTGGTCGGCTAATTACCTAGGTCACCCTATTTTACAAGCTTATCCACCAGAGATTGGACTATCTTATTAACCTGATCTTGATCCAAATCGCCACCAGCAATCAAATTAGCAATTTCAGTAGTTTTGGCCTTAACTTTTTCTTCAGATTCGGCTTCTTTGGCCTCCTTCTTCGCCTGCTCCTTGATTTCTGCAGCCTTTGCCTCAGCCTCTTTTATAACCCTCGCGGCTGCTTCTTCAGCCTCTTTCAAAATCTGCTCAGGTTTCCTTGGCGCGTCCGGAACTTCCTCCGGAGCTGTACCCGGAACCACCTCATGCCCATCGCCGGGATCGGCTTCAACATCGCCCGAAACTTCTTCCGCCTCCGCCTCTGGTGGAATTACAATCTTCATCCCAGCAAAGAGTTCGTAATAATAATCAAAATCCGCCGAATCAGCTATCATCCTACCAGTATTGCGATTTTTATGACGACTAACATCCTTAGGGTCGTTAATATCGACCTTATTTTCATCGTTATCCGGCAAAAGATCGTTATAATAAACCCAAAAGTCCAGCTTTTTATCACCGTCCGGCACGCCCACAAAACTTTTACCAAAAGCTTGCTTAAATTTTTGCGCCTCGTCAACTAATTTTTTAGTTTCCTTTTTTGAATTAGCACTACCCAGCGCCTGCGCCGTGCCTATCATAATCTGCCAATCAGCCGCATCCTCCACCTCGGTTTGGCCAGCCTCAACATTCTCCTTGGCGCGAATCACCCTACTCAAATATTTATTAGCACTCTCGGTCGGGTCTTTGTCTTGATCCAAAGCCACATTAAATATAATGCCAAACACAAAAGCGTCATAGTTCGGGTCGTTCTTAAACTTGTCAACAAAATCCTCCTTTTGCTTTGCCCGCTCCCGAATGTCAGCCTTATCCTGACGGATATTTTCATATTTATTATTTAGCATCTGATCAAGCGATCGAACTTCATGGCTGGATAGACCTAAATTATTACCATTGGCGCGAAGAAGACTACCATACAATTTGGAGGTCCTAATATCTCCACCGGAGTTTTTTATCTGGTTAAATTCGTCAAGCATTTTATCCAGACTCATTGAATTTCCTTTGTCCACTTTACTCTGAGTAAAACGAAGCGCAATTCGCTGTTTGGCATTTTTTATGTCGCCCAAAGCCTGATTTTTATCATCAATACCGACTGTCTTATAAATCTTTTCCAAATCAGCTTTGTAGCTTTTCATGGCCGCTGCGGCTGGAATATCATATTTGGCAATATATCTACTCTTGGCAGCAGCAGCGCCAGCTTGCTCCTCGAAACCTCGCGACGACACGCCAATCGATTCGACAATGCTTTCCCTAATATCGAGATCCAAATCCGAATAAAAATCGTCCTCGCAGATAATTTTCCACATTTCTTCAATTTTTTCTAAATATTTGTCAATCATAGCTTGATGATCGCCATAACTTCTGAGAACGTCATTGTAAACTAAGTTGTTGAAATATTTTCTGCCCAAATTATCTTTGATCAATTGAGTCATTTCGCCGGGCTGGCCGTTACCAGCTAACCTTATAGCACCCGGCTTGTCTTCAACCACAGACTTTATAGCCAAAGCTGTCGGAAAAATCACTTGGCCGTCAACCCTGCCATCCTCACCACGATGCTCCTCAGCGTACCGCCTAGCGGCCCGCTGTAATTCGCTACACTCTTTTATAATTTTATAAAATTCTTTTGACCAGTCGGTTAAGCTTTCTTCTGGCGATTTCTTATCAACTCCACCTCTTTTTTCACCATAACGACGAAGTTTAAAGCCTTCTTCAAAAAGTCCCGGCTCACCTGTGGCTGGGTCTGAAAAAAGCTGCAAACTACCGGAGCTATATTCTAATCGTTTATGGTAAAATTCCAGAGCTTTTTTATAACGCTCTGGACGCGTAATATCAATATCATCTTCGCTTCTTTCGGACTCATCCTTATCCATAACTTCATAAAGTTTTTCCTCATAGTCAGTGATAAAATCTTCGGCCTCTGAAACAACTTTGCTACCGACATATTGGTCAATTTGTTCGTATTTAGGGGTCCCATCTGAATTCGTCATGATGTCACCTTTTTTGTACGGATTACTTTTCAGCTTGGAGCTCTGTTTGTATTCCATCGGCGACAGACTGCGAGTTTTCGCTAAGAACTCTTTCTCTGGCACCGACAGTCTCCGCGCCATTAACTTGCCGTATTCACCCGACGTCGGTGTCGGTAAGTTCCAGCCTAAGTTATTTTCCGATGCATTTGGTTCTTGATTTGCCATTGTTTTTCTCCTTGATCCACAATTTGTGTTGATATTATTTCATCATGCATCTATCATAAAAAATTTAAAACCATAAGTCAAGTGGCTTAACCTTATTTTACTAAAGTTAAGCCACTTTTTTACTTGTCATAGATTGCGCATTGCCACCTCTAGGGTGGCGACCCCTTCTTGGCGTTTATCAAGACCGTCGACGACTTCCCCGTCGCCGAGTTCGACCTTCGGTAAATCCCCAAGCATTTGGCGGCGCGGCTCCATCATAGAATTAAACTCTTCTCGAGTAATTCTGTGGAGCGCACAAAAATCATCCACTGTGGTGATTGCCTCAGGCGCCCTCTCGCCGTCCGCCCTCATTGGGTTGCTTTCTTTAGTGATGGTCTTTTCCATTTCAAAACCACCTCCTTTCTCTCTAACAAGTTTTCAAAGATCAAGTAAGCCCACGCCTACTCGGAGCGGATATTTCACCGCTCACCCCCATTGTATCACACATACGCAAAAAAGTCAAGAGTTTTTTAACTACACCCCGAAGTAGACCCGCACAGCTCACAAATATGACAGCTGCCGGCTGGGCGCATTTTGACGCCACAATTCATACAATACGGCGCGTCATTTTCGGCTACGCCCTGTTTTTCCACCAATTCCGCCGTCGAATGGGCGGTTTTTAGCTCGGCTTTGCTCTCTTTGACGGCCTCTTCAGCCTCTTTTTTGGCTTCCGACGCCTCGTCTTCTCCATAATCTTTGTCTTCGGCTTCGATTTTCTCCTGATATGAGCCGGTTTCGAGGGCGTGCATCCGCTCTTCGGTGGTATAAATACCATAAACCGAGCGGGCGTCAAACGGCATATAATCTAGCGCCAAACGCCGGAAAATATAGTCAATCGGGCTTTGGGCAAAGCGAATATCGGGATCGTTGGTCATACCAGACGGGTCGAAGCGCTGGTTAATAAACTTGCGCACAAAAACTTCCAGCGGCACGCCGTATTGCAGGCCAATCGACACCGCAATCGCGAAGGCGTCCATCGCGCCGGACAGGGTTGAGCCCTGCTTGGCAAACTTCAGGAAAATTTCGCCCAAACCGTCGTCCGGATACGAACCGGCCGTCATATAGCCCCGCGCCCCAGCAATTTTATAAGAATAAGTCCGAGCCGGCCGGCTGTTGGGCATCTTGATACGGCCCGCTTTGCGCTCTTCCGGCTGATCGGATCCTTCAGTTTTTTCGTCGTCTTTTTTCTTGCCGTCAGACAGCGGTTGGCCAACTTTACAATTGTCGCGATAAATCGCCAGCGCCTTCAGGCCAGTTTTCCAGCCTTGCATATAAACTTCTTCAATGTCTTCTACGGTGGCCGATTCCGGCATATTAACAGTCTTAGAAATCGCGCCGGACAAGAACGGCTGCACCGCCGCCATCATCCGAACGTGACCCATCGGCTCGATAGCCCGATCGCCAACCGCGCAGTCAAACACCGGGTAATCAGCCGGTTTCAGGCCGGGCGCGCCGACTACATTACCGTGCTCGGCGATGTGCTCAATAATTCCGGCCGCCGTGACGTCGTCATAACCCAAAACGTCCAACGCCCGCGGAATGGTTTGGTTGACAATTTGCATTGAACCGCCGCCGACTAGTTTTTTAAACTTCACCAAGCTAAAATCTGGCTCAATTCCAGTGGTATCGCAGTCCATCATAAAACCAATCGTGCCGGTCGGCGCCAGCAGCGAGGCCTGACTATTGCGCCAGCCAAACTCCTCGCCAATAGCGATGGCGTTTTCCCATTCGCGATTAGCCGCAAAGAAAATATCATCCACATTGATGGCCAAATCCATTTCGTCGACCACTTCATCGGTCTTGCTCATACTGGCTTTGTGATGTTTTTTGACAACTTTGGCCTGAGACAGCTCATTGTCTTTGAAGCCATCATACGGCCCAACCGCCGCCGCGATTTCAGCACTGCGCCGATAAGCCGCCGCCGTCATCAGCGAAGTAATACCGGCCGCCACAGCTTGACCTTCTTTGGAGTCATACGGCAAACCTGTCGCCATCAGCAATGCGCCGAGATTAGCGTAGCCAATCCCCAGCTGGCGGTATTTTTTGGTATTTTTGGTAATGGCGTCGGTTGGGAAATCGCCAAAAATCACCGAGATATCCATCGCCGTAAAAATCGTTTCAATAGCGGCCACAAATTTATCAACGTCAAAAACACCGTCTTCATCCAAAAACTTCATAAGATTTAGGCTGGACAAGTTGCAAGAACTGTTATCAATCGACATATATTCACTACAGGGATTAGAAGCTGTGATTTTGCCAGCCGCCGGCAGGGTGTGCCAAGCGTTGATGGTGTCGTCATATTGGATGCCCGGATCGGCGCAAGCCCAAGCCGCGTGAGCCGCTTTATGAAACAGCTCGCGAGCATCGACAGTCTCAATAACTTCGCCGGTTTTTCGCGCTTTCAAGCCAAACGGTCCGCCGGTTTCGACGGCTTTCATAAACTCGTCCGAAACCCGGATGGAGTTATTGGCGTTTTGATATTGCACCGAAAAACTGTCCCGACCGTCCAAATCCATATCAAAACCAGCCTCGCGCAGGGCCCGAATTTTTTCCTCTTCGCGCTCTTTACAGGAAATAAAATCTTCAATATCCGGGTGATCGATGTCCAGCACCACCATCTTGGCAGCTCGCCGCGTTGCCCCGCCGGAAGCAATTGTGCCGGCGCTAGCGTCTGCGCCGCGCATAAACGACACCGGCCCGCTGGGACGGCCGCCACTAGACAAACTCTCTTTGTTGCTGCGTAGTTTTGACAGATTAACACCGGCGCCCGAACCGCGCTTAAAAATCTTGCCTTCTTCGACATACCAATTGAGGATCGATTCCATAGTGTCTTCCACTGACAAAATAAAGCAAGCACTAACCTGTTGGGGGGCGTTAGTGCCAACGTTAAACCAAACCGGCGAATTAAAAGCAAAAACTTGGTGCAACAGCATCCAAGTCATTTCTTCTTCAAAAATCGTTTTTTCTTTGATGGTGGCAAAATAGCCTTCGGCCTCGCCAGTTTCGACGTATTTGCCAACCACCCGATCGATCAGCTGCTTGAGCGACCACTCGCGCTCCTTGCTGCCGTGTTTGCCGCGAAAATATTTGCTAGCCACAATTTGCGTGGCATTCAAACTCCAAAAATCCGGAAATTCCACGCCTTTTTGCTCAAAATTAACACTGCCATCGCGCCAATTCGTCATCACTACGTCGCGTTTTTCCCACTTTACTTCGTCATACGGATGCACATCTTTGTCACTAAACACTCTTTTGAATTTGAGCGCGTTAACAAGCTTACCCCTCCGAGCCATTTTAACCCCCAATTTGTTTAAATAATTGTTTCTGTGTTCACCCCACTCGGGCAGATTTTCCGCCTCGAACACTATATGTAGTGTACCAAAGCGTCGTGCTTACGTCAAATGTAGTTTTTACAACTATTTCGGCTTATCTGGAATGAATTGTTTTTGACGTTGTTTTTTTAACAACTTTTAGGGGTTTGCGGCCAGTAGTTTTTAGATAATTATTTATAGCCGATTGTAGCGCCTGATCGCCCATCACCGAACAGTGTTTTTTATTGGGTGGCAGGCCACTTAGTTTGGCGACGATTTCCTCGGGCCGAATTTTGAAGGCTTCAAAAATATTCATACCTCGCACCATTTCCGACAGGGCTGAGGTGCTAGCGATGGCGCTAGCACAGCCGTAGGTTTTCCAACGAATGTCCTCGATAATGTCGTCCTCAACCTGTAATAGCATCAACATCTGGTCGCCGCAAATAATGTTGCCGGACAGGCCGCGGGCGTTGTGCGGGAACAGCGATTCGTCCTCGAACAGCACATTTTTGGGACGAAAAAAGTGCTCCTGAACTTCGTCGCTGTAAACCCAGCTCATTTTCGGCCTTTGATTTTGACAGTCGAGATTTGACGCAGCTGGCCAATAGTGGCCGGCAGTTTGGCCAGAACGTAATTAATATCGGACTCGGTGGTGTTTAGGCCCAAACTAAAGCGGATAGAACCGTGGGCCAATTCCGGGTTGGCCTTGATGGCCATCAGGACGTGCGACGGTTTGATGTCACCGGTGGCGCAGGCCGAACCGGTCGACACCGCGATACCGACGTCGTCCAGCGACAAGGTAATCGATTCACCCTCAACACCGGCGAAAGACAAGTTGACAATATTGGGCAAACAATTGGTCTGGTCGCCGTCGACTGTGACGTTAGGAATCAGTTCAACGATGCCGCGCCGCAGCTGGTTTTTCAGCGGTTCGATGGCCGTTTGATAGATTTCCGGTGTAGTTTTGGCATATTTGGCGGCCTCGCCCAAGC
>JAISDN010000001.1 GCA_031264785.1 Candidatus Nomurabacteria bacterium | reverse complement strand
GATCCAAAACCTCACCCTCGACTGCCGCCACATCCTCAATCGTGCCCTCAGTATTCAACAGTTCATCGTCTGTTGTATTTTTTACATCATTATCGTTGTCATTCATACAACATCCTCCTTCGCTAGATTACTTTCAAGCACATTTTTAAGCTTTTCCAATACTTTTTGACTAACCTGATTTTCCAGTTCGCCGTCGTCAACCCATTCGTGATATGTAAACTCCGTGCCGTCCTGATAGGGTTTATATATATACCTAACGTGATACGGCCCGCCGACTTGCGATAGGGTCGTAACCTCGTTTGGCGTGAACTCCGTAATTTTATATTCGTTCCACTGTTCGGAATTATAACCGCGATTTTTCAAGGTCGTCCCAAGTTTCAGAGATGTTTCACTGGGGATTTCCTCCGCAATCGCGTCAAACCACAGTGGTAATTTTGATGAATCCCAAGTAAACGCAAAAACTTCGCTAACTGGTCGACTGATGTAGATTTTTCGTATATTTTCTTTCATAATTTTCCCCTACACATCCAGATCTTCCAAATTAACAAACTTTGCCCTGCTTTGAATAAATGATTTACGCAATTCTACCTCGTCGCCCATTAGTTTGGTGAAAATGGCATCGGCTTTTTCGGCGTCGGCAACTTGAACTTTGATTAGGACGCGGTTTTCTGGATTCATTGTGGTTTCCCAAAGCTGCGTGGCGTCCATTTCGCCCAGGCCCTTGTAGCGTTTTTGGTCGGTGTAGCCGGCTTGGCGGAAACGTTCGGCCTCTGGGTCAATTTTCGCGCCTTCGCCCCTGCGTTTTTCAATTTGTCCGTCCAGCAGCGGGTCAAGGTCGGCCTCGTCGTAGATAAAATCGTTCTCCTTATTACCGGCCCGCACCAGCTCGAACAGTGGCGGCTTGGCTAGGTAAATATGACCGCCGCTAACTACCTCTGGCATATAGCGGAAGAAAAAGGTCAGCAGCAGCGTCGAGATGTGTGAACCGTCGACGTCGGCATCGGTCATAATAATAATCCGCTCGTAGCGCAGGCCATTGATGTCGAATTGGTCGCCGATACCGACGCCCATTCCCTTGATTAGTGATACCAGCTCGGCGTTGTTGAGCATTCTATCCATCCGAGCGCGTTCGGTGTTCAAAACCTTACCTCGCAGGGGCAAGATCGCCTGAATCTTGCTATCGCGACCAGTTTTGGCCGAACCGCCGGCAGAATCGCCCTCTACGATGTACAGCTCGCATTGTGAGGGGTCTTTACTACTACAGTCGGCTAGTTTACCGGGTAGGTTTGAACCTTCCAACACGCCCTTTCTAATCACGCTGTCGCGGGCCGCGCGGGCGGCTTTGCGGGCGCGAGCGGCTAGAACGGCTTTGCCGACGATTTTTTTGGCGATGGCCGGATGTTCTTCCAAATAATAGGCAAAATATTCATTCATTACGCTTTCTACATAGCGCCGCACCTCTGGATTTCCCAGTTTGTTTTTGGTCTGACCCTCGAATTGCGGATCTGGTAATTTGACCAAAATCACCGCTGTCTGGCCCTCGCGGATGTCATCGCCGGTTAGATTGTCTTCCTTTTCCTTTAATAGGCCGTTTTTGCGCGAATAATCGTTGATGACGCGCGTCATAGAAGCCCGAAAACCCATAATATGCATACCGCCATCAGGGTTGAAAACGTTGTTGGCAAAGGCCATCACGTTTTCGTTGTAGCCGTCGTTATATTGGACCGCCACCTCGATCACGCTATCCTCAACCTGTCGCTCGACGTAAAAAATGTCGTCATCCAGCACGTCTTTGCCGAAATTGAGGTGTTTGACATAAGATTTGATACCGCCGTCAAAATAAAATTCGTAGCGGTCGCCGGTGCGATAGTCGTTGACTTTGGCGCGGATACCTTTGGTTAGGTAGGCTTGATGGCGCAGATAGTCCAGCACCCATTTGTAATCGAACTCGATAGATTCCTTAAAGATCTTGGGGTCGGGATAGAATGTGATACTTGTCCCCTGCGGTCGGTCGGTTTTGCCGAGTTTTTCCAGTTTAGTGGTCGGTTTACCTTCAGCAAATTCCAGATGATATAATTCACCGTCTTGAACCACCTCAGCAATAAATTTGGTCGATAGAGCGTTCACCACCGACGAGCCGACACCGTGTAGACCGCTCGACACCTTGTAGCCGCCGCCGCCGAACTTACCACCGGCGTGTAGCACCGTCAGCACCGTTTCGAGTGTGCTTTTGCCGGTCTTTGGGTGAGTGTCCACCGGAATACCGCGTCCATCGTCGGTGACGCGACAGCCGCCGTCCTCTAACAGTTCAATCCATACAAAACTAGCAAAGCCAGCAATCGCCTCGTCAACACAGTTGTCGGCGATTTCCTTAATCAAATGATGGATACCGTCATAACCAGTCGAACCGATATACATTCCGGGACGCTTGCGGACTGGCTCTAAGCCTTCTAGCACTTGAATTTGATCAGCACTATAATCAGAACTTGATTTTTGTTTAGCCATTTTCCTCCTTAGGTTCTGATATTATTTTATATCAAAATTACTAAGAATGCAAGGCTATTCCCGCAAATCTACCGAGATTTCTTGAGGATTTTCTGGTGGTGGGTTAATCGGCTGAGCTGGAGGCGGGCTGGATGGCTGCCCTGACGGTGCTACTGGCGGCTGCTGGGGCTGTGGCTGAACCTGAGGCTGGCCGGCCGCTGGCGACTGGAGCTGCTGACGTTTTTGCATCCATTCGTCTAAAAATGAGCCTTTATCCTTCTGGGCTGGTGGCGCTGCCCCACCAGCGATAGCTTGCTGGGGCTGAGCTGGGGCTGCTATTTGCAACCTAGCGTTTATTTCACTCTCCACCAGCTCTCTGGGGCGACCAAATCTGGAAGCCGACAGCTGAATTAAATAATCTTTCATCTGTGGATTAGGTGCGCCTAATATTGGTGGTAACGCCATCGTAAATGGTTTAGTCGGCACACCGTTAATTAGCGTTGAGGCTACAGCTTGGCGATTAGGAATATTTTGCAAATCTGAAGCGTCAAAAGTCGGCGTAAACTTCTTGACCATAATTTCGGCATCGGTTACACCGATCCGACCGCAAATAACCGTGCCCATATTACCAATGATCGCCTCGCGAATGCTCTCCTCCAGCTGAGTCATAAACTGGTTTACCACAAAAAGATT
This sequence comes from Candidatus Nomurabacteria bacterium, assembly GCA_031264785.1. Taxonomy (GTDB): domain Bacteria; phylum Patescibacteriota; class Saccharimonadia; order Saccharimonadales; family Saccharimonadaceae; genus JAISDN01. Next base: position 16,514 of record JAISDN010000001.1, on the reverse strand, counting down.
CAACCGGAATTTACGAGCCTCAGACATAATTGAGGCAAAACTATCAGTCGCGAAGTTCTGAAATTCGTCAACATATAGACAAAAATCTTGACGCTCGTCCTCTGGAATCTTCACCCGTTGCATAGCGGCGGCTTGGAACTTCATAACAAACATCATACCAAGCAGCTTGGCCTCTGTTTCACCCAAAGCACCCTTGCTAAGATTCACAATCAAAATCTTACGATTGTTCATTATTTCATATAGATTCAGACTACTTTTAATCTGGCCCATAATATTTCGCATAGTGACAGTTTCAAACTGCGCCCACTTGGAAACCACCCAAGACGACACTTCGCCGGCTTCGTTGGAACGCTGCGCCGCCGGCCACTCTTTTGTCCAAAAATCAATCGCCCGTGAGTTTTTCAAATACGGCATTTTACTCTTGGCATAGGCCGGATCAACGATTATTTTCGGAATATCCATAAAAGTTCCGCCGGCTGGATCACTCATCAAAAGCCAAGCTGAATTACGCACAATATTTTCCATACGCGGCCCAACAATACCAGTGTGGCCGGGATCGTAAAGTGAATATAACATACCGACAATTTCGTTGATAATAAAGTCAATTTGACGATTTCTTTCGCCCTCCGACAGTGACGGATCGACTTCCAAAATATTCATTCCAATCGGATTTTCATAATCGCCCGGATTGAAATATATAACATCTTCAACTCGATTTTCCGGCACCAACGACAGCAACTTCTCGGCCGTATCACCGTGCGGGTCAATAAAGGCAAAGCCCAAGCCCTCTTGCATATCCTGATAAGCCATATTTTCCAAAAACACCGACTTACCCATACCGGTTTGACCAATTACATAAGTGTGGCGACGACGGTCATCGGTTTGCAGGCGAATCGGTTTTCTGACACCACGAAATTCGTTGTAACCAATCAGCAGGCCCTCTTCCGGCAGCACGCTGGGGCCGTCAACTTGCTTGGACGACTGACGCTCCACCTCAGAAGTTGGAATATTTGTCTGGTCCGGAAAGTGAAACATTGTGGCCAGCTCCACCGTATTTAAAATCATAGAATTACGCTCTTGTGGAAAAATCCTGAGGATGTAATCAGTCACAAACTTGCGAATATCATTGGTTTGGGTGTATTTGAAACCATTACCAGCCGGCGAGTCAAACAGCGAGAAAACCGACACGATATTTTGAATCAAAGTCTGAGAACGCGCCAAAGTGTTGGACGAAGCCACCAAGCGAATCATCGTTTCAAAGCCAGAATAACGAGCTTTTTCCTCTAAAGATTCAACTTTAGCCTGCTCGGCGCCGCTGAGCTGCTTAAACTCCGAGCCGCCATCTTCTTTATGGGTTTCCGGCGGTTTCCACAGCGCTTCTATGAGGTCGCCAGCCGTAGCCGCCCAATTTGTGCTACTGCTGCTAGTCGAGCCAAAAATGCCTTTTTTACCTTTGCGGATGCCATCTACAGTATTTTCAATCCGCTTGGCCCAATTCTTTTTAGCCGGACGAATCATTATCTGGATGCCGACACCGTCCTCCTTTGAAGCCGACGACAGCGCATTGATAATCGCCCGCATAGAGTCGCGTTTTGAGTCCTGGAAAGTGGCAATCGGGTTTTCATAACTCTTTTTCATAGACATTGTCCCACCAATAGTCCCCTGAATCTTACCGACTTCCGAAAAAATATTGTGTTCTTCGACTTCCTCCAGCCGGGCCGTCGGATAAGCCGCCATAATCGCTTGTTTGATTGTCTCCGTCAAAACCGTCGGCACAACTGCATAATAGTGAATCAGATTATTTTTCGACACTATCTCAAGCGAAATGTGACGTTGGCCAAAAACGTGACTCTTAAAACCAGAGGTGGCGGTGCTAGAGATCACGTTATACATAACTTGGGCCTGAGAAATAGTTTCCTCGGCTACATCACGCTCGTCGCGCGCACCAGCCTCGATGTCGTCGCTCATAGGTGGCAAGTGGATCCGCATTGGAATCATTTTCAGACCGCGCTCAATATTCTTTGACGCTCGATATTTTTTGCGCCAGATTAAAAACACTATCAAACCGGCTAGCCCCAAGAACAGGACTATTATGGTTATTATTACGATTAAGTTGATTGTTTCACCCATTTCCCACCTATTCCCCCGAGCCGCCTATCTTTCTGCCGTAGCGTTTCAGCACATAATTGGCCATCAGCTGACTGATGTGTTTTTGCTGGCTATAAGGGTCGTCCGACGTGCTACTAATGACGTGTTTAACTTTATCAATCCATTCAACCTCAATTTTGTCACCGTCAGCGGCAGTTTGCGGCGTTGTGGCTATTACCGTAGCAGCTTGAGTTTGGTCGGCCGGCTCTGGAACAACTGGTGTAGCAACCGGCTGGGCCACCACCGGCAGCGGTGCACCACCCTGTTGATTAGCCGCTAATTGTTCAGCCGCCTTGGCAGCTTCTGGAGAAGCCACCGGCGCTTCAATGCCGCCCCCAACTTGGTTGAGATTTTCAGGAACACTCGCCGGAGGACTCTCTGGCGAACTGTTCGTTGGGGTGTTTGGTTGAGCGAACTGTGGTTCCATAATGACAATTATACCATAAACATTATAAATTATAGGCGTTTATTTACAAAAGATATCGCTAGGGTCTCAAATAGGACAATTGAAACCAGTCCGACAATCCCTATCGGACCGAGTGAATTAAGGGTAATTAGTAATATTGGCGCTAGGGCTAAAATCGCCGAAATCGCCAGTGGCTTGGTGCTATTATCGACCTTTTTCTCCGCACCCCGCCGTTTGTTTGAAGATGACCGCAGACTATATATAAAATAAAATAACACTGTAAAAAATATGTATATTGAAAATAAAATTAGTAGCACCCCGAGAAGTCCCAAATCTTGGGGGTTTGTAAAGTTTAAAAGCAATAAAACCACCGCTGTAATGGCTATCAGGATGAAAAAAATATTTGTCGTCGATAGTCTTCTCATAGCTATAATATATCATCATATTTATCAAAGAAAAAGAGGCCCTAGTGCCACATCAATGAAGTCTTGCGACAAGCCCACCCTCATCTTAATTAACTTAATAGCGTGAGTCACGTCAATGGCACTAAAGAGCCTGACTGACCGCTCCTTACGGAGCATATCGCATCTTGGGGGATATTAAGGAAAAAATGCGTTTTTGAATCGGTTTGGTAGTAAATTAAATCAATGGAGCTGAGCTCGACACTGCTTGGTTTACTACCGTTCCCGACTCAAAAATTGGTCAGTTGAAATGTTCTAGCTTTTTAAAATGTTTGTTTTTATAAAGCTTGTTTCCAGCTTATCACGCCATTTCGTTTATGTCAATGATTTTTGCCACTTTTTCGTTGTAATTTTTACAATTATCGTTTATTTTTAAGATATAATAATAAAAATTTGATTGTTGTGTTTTTTACATCAATATTGATGATTTTATGCCCCATTTTACTAAAAACCTTGCTCTTTATCCTGATTGTTGATATAATTACTAGGTTCTGTGGGGCTGACCAAAGCTTTGACAGATGGATTTTAACAGATCAATCGGCGAGTTGTTGGTTACATAAAACCATTATAGATGTAAAATCTAAACTTCAAGCGATTGCTGACAGTGTAAGACTTGCTTTTACACCAGCTTACGCAGCTGCTTAATTTTAGCGGCCATATCTCTTTCTGATGCAGCATAGGAGAGGGGTGTGTTATATTTATACTGCTTTGTCGTTACAAAAGCTTCGCATTTTGTGATGGCGAGACCTTTTGCGGACGATTTATTGCTTTTTTGCTAATTTTAAATGTAATAAGTTGTATTCTAAAATTAACTAGGCTTCGTAGATGATTGATAGGTTACCATTTGGACGCGGGGGCAGTACCCGCCAGCTCCACCAAGCAAATTAACGACTCAAAATGAGTCGTTTTTGAATAAAAAAACGGCCGTCTGCGAGATAACGGCCGTTTAGCACGACTCTTTTTGGTCGCGCGAAGTGTTATTTCTAGATGTTTGTGTTTGTTTGGGCCTTTGAATCAATTTGTTCTTTCGAATAAATTAATTATTCAAAAGCCTACAGAGAGTATATTGCAAAAAAACGCTTATGTCAATGACTTTTTTGATTTATTTCGTTGTGGAAAACTTAAATAAAAATTTGTGTTCTCAACACAACACTTCATTTTGTTTGTGGTATAATTTTTATTATGATTTCAAAAGTCTATTCTGCTGTGAATATTGGTTACGATGGAAACTTGGTTGAGGTTGAATGTGATTCAAATAAAGGTTTGCCGCGCTTTAATATTGTTGGTTTGGCCGACAAAGCCGTCAATGAATCTAAAGAGCGTGTTCGTGGCGCTATGGCAAACTCACATTTCGACTTCCCAAACGGCCACATCACAGTCAATCTCGCCCCTGCAAACTTACCGAAAGACGGCACGCATTTTGATTTACCGATGGCGATTGGCCTGCTGGTTATTAGTGGTCAGCTGCTTCAGAAAAATGTTGATGGAATACTTTTTGCTGGCGAGCTGTCTCTAGATGGAAAGCTGCGATCTACGCGAGGAGCACTGTCGATCGCCGAGACCGCTCGAAAAAACAACATCAAAACAGTTATCGTCCCAGAGGGGAATGCCGAGCAAGCCGCTCTTGTCAAAGAAATCAGCGTGATCGGCGCAAAAAACTTAATCGACGTCGTTTTGCACCTTATTGGTGAAAAAATAATCGAGCCAACACCGTCGCCAGACCTTGAAATTGCCGTGCAAAAAGAAGTTTCGGTGTCAATTAGTGATATTCGTGGCCAAGAATCTGCCAAACGAGCTCTGGCTATAGCCGCCGCCGGCCATCACAACATCCTGTTCACTGGCCCGCCCGGCGCTGGCAAAACTATGCTGGCTAAGGCCTTGACCAACCTACTGCCCGCCCCGACCTATGATGAATTGTTCGAAATTACTAAAATCCACAGTATTTATGGCGAAACCAGCGAAATTATGCGTGAAAGGCCTTTCCGTAGTCCACACCACACCGCTAGTTTTGTGGCCATTATCGGCGGTGGCACTAAGGCTATGCCCGGCGAAGTTTCGCTGTCCCATCATGGTGTGCTATTCCTAGACGAAATTCCTGAATATCCGCGCCAGTCGCTGGAAGCCCTGCGTCAACCACTAGAAGATCACAAGGTGCATATCAGTCGCGCCGCCGGCCGAGTAACCTATCCAGCGAATTTTATGCTAGTAGCCACCAAAAACCCTTGTCCGTGCGGCTATTTGGGCGACGACAGCCACGAATGCGAATGTACCCAGCAACAGATCTTAAACTACCAAAAACGCATCTCTGGGCCGCTGATGGACAGGATTGATATGGTAGTCGAGGTGTCGCGCGTGCCGCAAGAGGAGCTGTTGAGGCCGAAAGAAAGTGATAAAAATGAGGACGAGACCTTACGCCAACAGATACAAAAAGCCCGCAAGCTTCAGGTTGAACGCAATAAAGGCAAGACTAATTCTGCCCTGCCTAATAAAACCATCGTCGCTAAGGCTAAACTCACGCCCAAAGCCGAAAATCTGTTGACGACTGCCGCTGACAGGCTAAAACTCTCCGCTAGGGGCTATTTCAAAATCATCAAAGTCGCCCGCACCATCGCCGACCTGAATGACAGCGCTGACATCACAGAGAGAGAAATCAGCGAAGCGTTGCAATATCGACAACAATAATGTTGTAAAATACTCTTCTATCCGATGAGGTATTTTGCTATTTCACGTACAACTTTAGGCGTGGTCGTATTTACCAGTATCGACACCGACACGCTTGGCAGAATCGGACGACAATAAGCTAGCCAGACTCTCTGGCGGAGCGCCGCTATTCACCTGTTTTATCTTTAGCAACTCGCTGGGATTATCTATGAGATATCTGTATTGCTCAGTATACTGGCCAGTTTCCGGATCAATGCGGGCGATTCCATATTCGCCTATCACGTCGATTCGCTTCAGAAAGTCAACTAGCCCAGCCTCTCCCATCTGTTGGTATAACCTATAAAATACTTGGTCGTCATAAGCTCGGTTCACTCGACTCTCTGGATCATCTGTTGTCAAAGGCACATCATTAGCGCGCAGGTCCTGCTCAAAACTGAGCAGCTCTCTGTATTGCTCCTCCGACAAACTGCCGTCGGAGTACATTTTCTCAATAAAAATTCTCTCAACCGACTTTGCCAACGCTTCGCCCATATCCTCAGTTATGCCATAGGCCTTGATCTCCTCAGACGTAAATAACTTTTTACTGTCTACTAGTAACTCCTGATTACTAACACCCTTAATAATGTCGGGCGAGCTTGGATCTTGTGCAATCAACGGCGCACTTCTTAAAAACCGCTGTGATTCATTATTTTTCATTAAAAAGTCGTCAAAATATTTATGTGCCATCTCGTGAATCAATATAATGCTATCGACAATTTCGCGCGTGAACACAGTGTCGCTCAAATTGCCATCCCTGAGAGTTTCACGAAAAGTAGCCGGTTGGCTAGCAATACCGCCAACGCCATCGGCCGTAATTGGCGTTTCGTAACGTATGCTAGGGCCGGTTTTATCGGCGGATATTTTCACTTCGTCTGAGCTATGAAAATCTACTTCCACCTCTAGGTCTTCATTAAATATCGTGGGCAGCATTTCGGCAAAAAACGGCTTCAGCTTAGTCTCGACAATACCGCCAAGATATTCGCCAACTCTAAAATCACTCTGTTTTCTCTCTAGCTCCTCGAGCTCGTCTTTAGAGAATTGCCAATCGCTCACGGCCTCGTCCCGTGTTTCTGAGTCTAATATTTCATTTTCATTTGCCATTTTTATCTTTCTATTACGTCCTCCCCTAATTATAGCACACTTTATTAAAAAAATCAACCCCTTGCCTCCCCCATAAACTTATGCTATACTGGCGTTGTAAATAATAATTTAAACTACAAGAAGGAGTTCTTGAAATAGCTAACAGATCGGTTCGTATCAACGGAGAGATTCGAGCTTCAGAGATGCGGGTAATAAGCGAAAGTGGCGAACAGTTAGGCGTTATGCGCCGGGCTGATGCCCTCCGTGCCGCTGAAGATGTCGGTCTCGATCTAGTTGAAATATCACCTAGCGCGACGCCACCTGTTGCAAAAATCATTGACTGGGGTAAGTTCCAGTATCAAAAAATGAAGGAGCAACAGCGTAATAAAAGAAGTGTGCGCAGTAGTGAGATTAAGCAGATGCGACTTGGTTTGAAGATTGGTCAGCACGACCTAGAGATCAAACTCCGCAAGATTCGGGAATTTTTAGAGGCGGGCGATAAAGTTAAGATTCTGGTTATTTTTCGCGGACGAGAGATGGCTCACCAAGATGTGGGACGTGAATTGATGAAAAAAATCATTGGCTTGCTTGAGGACGACGCAGTAGTTGATCAACAACCCCAGATGTCTGGCAGAAATCTGAGTGTTGTGGTAAGGAGTAATAATAATGCCAAAGCTAAAAACCCATAAAGGCACAGCCAAACGCGTTAAAATCACCAAAAGTGGTAAGGTTTTGCGTGGTAATGCGGCGTCGCACCACTTTATGACACACCGCACCAAGCGGAACAACCGCGCCAAAGAAGCGCCGTCGGTTATCGGCGGTACCATCGCCAAGAAAATTAAGAAAGCACTGGGAGAATAAAATGCGAGTGAAAAAAGGAATGACCGCCAGCCGGCGACATAAGAAAGTTTTAAAGCAAGCTAAGGGGATGCAGCACAACCGCACCCGAAGTTTTCGATTGGCCAAGCAGGCTGTGACGCGGGCGTTGCAATATGCTTACCGCGACCGCCGAAACAAAAAGCGCGACTTGCGCTCGCTGTGGGTGGCCCGAATTAACGCCGCTGCGCGCGACAACGGCACGACCTATTCAAAGCTGATCGCTGGTTTGAAGGCTAAGAATATTATGCTGGACCGTAAGGTTTTAGCAGATTTAGCGGTTAAAGAACCGGGAGCTTTCGCCGAAATTGTTAAGGCCGCAGCTAAATAACGCTTCAATAATAAAAACAGCCCTTGTCGAGACTCGGGCTGTTTTTATTATATTTGCTTTAGCAACCAGAGACATAGTAGCAGATTCTATCTACCACTCCCTTAATAGCGGATATTTGTGCCTGAAGCGAAGTATAGTTGTCGTACAGGCTTGCATAATTTGAACCAATTGTGCTGTTGAGAGATGAATAATTGGTGTCTACTTTGCTAGATAGAGTAGACAAGCTCGTGCTTAAGCTGCTTATATTAGAATTGACTCCGCTAATCCCACTGGATAGGTTCGAGTTCATAGTGCTAATATTTGAGCTGACACCGTTGATATTAGAATTGACGCCGTTAATCCCGGTAGACAAGTTTGTGCTAACTCCACTAATGCTCGAGTCCACAGCGCTAAACCTACTGGATAAGTTTGAGCTAACGCCGCTGATGCTCGAATCTACGTTGTTGAACCTGCCAGAAACATTCGACAAACCGTTGGTAAGGTCATTGCCAACGGACACCAGCTTCTGCTGCGCCGTATCGACATCGTCCTCAACGTCTTCGACTTTAGTCAGTAAGTTAGCGACCCGATTCAGTATTGATCCACTAGTTTGCGCACCAGCCAGCACAGAATTGTTGAAGCCTTTTACGAGCGTATTAGTTTCATCTGCTAAATCTTCTATGTTATTAGAAATGGTCTCTATAGCGTTCAGCCTATTCATTATAGTCGCTGTTCGGAAGTTAATATTACCCTGCAAAGCCACAATCGCCTGAGCTAACCGACTATTGGTATTGTTATTAACCGCTGTGACTGTATCATTGGCCGCGATGCTAACATTGTTGCTAACGGCATCACCCACGTAATAGATATCTTCTTTCAGTTCGCTTTTCGCAGCGTCTATTTTATCGCCAATCTCCTGACGCATAGTCTGAATATCACCAGAAATTGTGTCCAGTTTAGTGTTTACGACCGCAAATTCGTTCTCAGTTTCGGTTTTGAAAGTGCTAATCGAGCTAAGGACACTCTTGGTCGACTTCGACAGTTGAGTCGCCAATTCGCCAAGCTTCTTGGCGTTGGTTTTAACGTCATTGTCGGTGGTTTTTATGTTGACTAGCAGATTACGATAGTTGCTATATATGTCACTCTCAATTTTGTTTAACGATTTTTTCACTTTTCTAATGGCGTGGGAATTCCGGTGATGCTTCCAGCTTGTCCGGTAGTAGTAAGTGGTATTCTGCTCATCGGCATCTTTTATTTGATCCCCAATGTCATCAAGCTGGTCAAGTAGCTTTTGCTGTTTTTCCAACATATCGGTTTGGATTTCTGCCACACTTTCGGTCATTTTTTTGTCTATAGCGGCAATTGCCTCATCGTTTTTTTGTGTTTGTTCTTCGATAGCATTTTTAATCTGGCTGTCGTGGATAAACCACAAGACAAAACCAGCTATAATCGCCAAACCAGCAAGTACCGCCGATGTAACGATAATTCTCTTATTCTTTGCCATATGTCCCCTTCTTATTTTTTAATATTGTATTGGCATAACCACTATATGTTATTAAATAATTTGTTCAAAGTCAACACTTTCTGCACAATTTATTTATTCATTGTGTAAAAGACAACAAAACTTTTTGAAAATCACTATTTTTTAAAATAAAAATGAGTTTTTATTACATTTCGTTGTAATTTATACATATATTCGTTGTAATTATTACAATAAATATAATCTGTTGACTTAATTTGCGGCAAACTATGTTATACTGGTATAGCTATATTGTTAGGCAACCGCTGGTGTCGCACGACACGAGAGGAAAGTCCGGGCAGCATAGAGCAACGACAGTCGCTAACGGCGACCGGAGGCAACTCTAGGGAAAGTGCCACAGAAACGATACCGCCCGCGCCGCGAGGCAACGGTAAGGGTGAAAGGAGTGCGGTAAGAGCGCACAGCGACGTATGGTGACATACGAAGAAGGTAAACCCTGTCGGCTGCAAGGAGGCTTGAACACTGGCTGCTCGTCAGCAGGCCGTTAGAACCCGCTAGATTACGTTGGCAACAGCGTGGCTAGATAGATGGTTGCCCACGACTAAACCCGGCTTACGGCAATATAGCTTTTTTGTTTGCCCTCTTCTCTGTCTAATATTTTGTTGGCGACGCCGTCTGCCAACCTGTTAAAATCTCGCCGAACGTGTATAAAACGAATTTTTGCAAAACCTTTTGTCAATTTTTGAATTCTGTCATACATTATATGTAGCGTTGGATCGTTCACCTTATTCACCATATTCAGTTGATTGACAGTGGCTAGACTGTCCGATCTTATTTCGACATTGTTCAACCCTATGAATCTGGCTTTAGTCAGGGCTAGCAAAACTGCCGCATACTCTGCAAAGCTACTCTCTTTGACGCCCAAGAACCGACCACCTTCATAAATAACATCTTCGTTATGGTCCAAAATCACAAAACCGGCCGCCGATAATCCCGGATTACCTCTGGAGGCACCATCAGTATAAATGACAAACTTCTCAGGATTTTTACCATTACCATACCCCAGCTTTTCGCTCAGTCCTAATAATATCTTCGTAGACTTTGTTACAACATTTTGTTGTATTTCTGACTTCTTCTTCCAGATGTATTTATCATAACCGCCATCAAGCGTAAGATTTTTATTCATTGGCGGTAAACCAATCAAAAACAGTATGAAAACGTATTCCATACGCCTATCATCTGGATCAATAAAAGTCACAACGTCAAACAGCTGAATAGTTTCCGACACTAGTCCAGTGTGATACTTCAAAGTTCGCCGCATAGCGTCGATCGGTTGTTCGCCGGCAATAGTTTTTCCGCCCGGAAGCTCAAACTTCCCTTCAATCGATGGCCGACCGCCACGCCGTCTGAGCAGTAGCGTTCTACCCTGTCTATCTTTAACCATTGCTCTGACAACTATTTTTTGTTTCATAATAATTCTTCCAATTAGGTGTCCCGATTTGTCGAAACAGATAGAAACCCCGTTATTCACGGTGGGTTTTCGCAACTGCTTACCACGGTAAACAGTAATTTGAAATCCCTATCTATGATTTGTTAGGAATCAAATATTCCAACTAATCAGGACTCTTCTATTTTACACCAAAAATTAGAGAAAATAAATCAAATATTGCATTTATAGCCGAACTCATAAGGCTGCCGAAGGCCCCGCTGAAAAATATTAGCAGAATAAAGACAATCATTAGGCCCATTTGCTCAATCTTCATCATAAACTTTCGAATTCCATCTGGCGCAATCGCGAACAACACCCGAGAACCGTCCAGTGGCGGAATCGGTATTAGGTTAAAAACGCAAAAACCAAGATTGATTTGCACCCCAAGTAGACAAAAGGCCGATACCTCGCCATACGACACCATCATTAGCGCAAAAAATATAAACGCCAGAATAAAATTAGTTAGCGGTCCGGCGATACTAACCAGCGCTAGACCATATTCGCCCCATTTTAGGCGCATAGTATTCACCGGAACGGGCTTAGCACCACCAAAAATCGGCAAATTAGCACCAAAAAGATTAAAAATCGCCAGCAACATTGGCATACCAATGGTTAAAAACGGGTCGATGTGCCGCAGAGGATTCAGGCTCAGCCGACCGCTTTGCTTTGCGGTGTCGTCCCCTAGTGAATAAGCCACCACGCCGTGCGCAATTTCGTGCAGAACCATCGACACAAAAATGATTACAAAAACCGAAACTAGATAAAAAATAAATGTCATAACTAAATTATATCAAAGTATTGACTTTACAGATACAATTTAGTAAAATTTTAAGCAAGTTATTAAAAGAAATTGAGGAAAAATGGCTTCAAAATGTGATCTTACTGGTAAAAGTAAGCAATTCGGGAATAATGTTAGTTATTCAAAACGGCGCACCAAGCGGGTTTTTAAACCTAACTTACAGAAGAAAACTTTCAAAATGAACGGCAAAAAAGTTACTATGAACCTGTCGACAGACGCGATTCGCACCCTGAAGAAAAAAGGTATTTTGTAAGAAATAAAAACTATCCCGACCAGCGTGCAGCACACAAAGTCGGGATGTTTTTTATTTTCTTTTGAGTCTATAAACCGTCAACGCCTCTGGCAACGCTGCGCTGGTTTTCAATTTCAAGCTATCTGCCTCCTCAACCGAAGCACTGAGTTCTTTGACAAAAACGTCAACTGTCTCTTGCGGGACTTCATAAGTAAGCTCCTTATCGGCGTAATGCGTTGGGATGACGGCCTTTGGCGAAATCTGCCGAACTACTGCCGCTGCGTCGTGCGCGTCGAGCGTATAGCCGCCACCGCCAACCGGGACGACCAAAACATTAACTATCCCCAAACTCTCCAAATCATCGTCGCTAATGGGCGAAGTTATATGACCCAAAACCGCCACTCGAATATTCTCAGCGTTGACCACATAAGCCGTAGCCGCCTTTCCCTTTTCCTCCGGATCGATATGGCGTTGCACAGGAATCCCAACAATGGAAATGTCGTTATGCTCATATTCACCCGGCATATCAATCACAAAATTAGCCTTCGGTGGTACAAAATCGTCTTGCGTGGCCAGAGTGATAGTATTTTCACTAGCGATTTCCTTAACATTCACCTTCTCTGGCGGATCAACCACAATTGTGCCTCTTTTAGTTTTTATAACCACACAATTATAACCCCGATATTCGATTTCCATTTTCCTCCTTTATTTTCCGTTCTCTAAAATGTGTTCATTATCAATTATGGCAATATGTTTCGCATTCAAAACATTGCCAACAAACTGGTCTTGCACGCTTTTGCGATAGTAAAAGTCTTCATAAGTCATCGACGCATAAGCCACACTAATGTCCTTTTCCGCCTCAATAATCTTCACCAGATTGCCGAGCTTCACCTTACTAACATTTCCAACCACCAAAAGATCAACATCGCTGTCAAAATCATTAACCAACTTGCCAGAAAATATTACCAGCTTGACATCGCCAACGGTGTAAAATCTTTTAACCCAAACCGCATTTTCGTCGTCATCGTCCCTGTTGATTTCTTTGCTAGTAAAAATCTTGCGCAGCGGCGCAAAAAACGGATGACTTTTATTAGCGCCGTAATAAATCTTATTTTCCTTGCTGTCACTGCGAACAATACCAATCTCCAACATATTGGCCAGCTCGCGCCGCACTGAATTAATCTGTTCATCAATTTTCCGAGTAATTTCCCGAACATAAAAAGTTCTGTCCGGACTATTCATGAACAAATTAAGTAATTTTACCCTAGTTTTTGAACCAAATAACGCATCTATCATTTTCTACCTCTGTTGTTCATTATAACACAACGAAGTGAGAAAAAGAAAATTTGTTTTCTTTTTAGAGCGAGGCCGTGTTATATTAGTTCGCCGGAACTAATATAACAAAATTTTTATTCAAAAAGTAACCCAAAAATATATTTTTCAACCGCGTCGGGTCGCAGCCATTTAATATTTTTGTTCCTTTTAAACCAAGTTATCTGTTTTTTGGCCAAATGCCAGTCGTCAGTGATATATAGCTGTTTGGCCCCTGTTTCGGAAATCTCGCCGTTTAGCATTCGCCAAACTATCGGATAAATGTTCGATTTCATTGATTCCAGTTCAAACGAATATTTTTTTGCCAAAAATCTGGTTTCTTGCGCGATTTTGCCGTCGAACATTGCGTCAGTCCGTTTTTCTATTCTGTCCATCAGCTCACTTTTATCTGTTGTTATTCCAACAACAATGGTATTTTTCCGCAACCGGTCACGATTATAATCGGTTTGGCCATTTCTCTCTATGGCCCGCACTAAATAACGTTTGTTTTTACTATTTTCTGGCTGTTTTATGTTGTATTTATTACAATAATCTACCAGTTCCTCGACCGACATCTCGTTTAATTTTTCCCTATCGTCCGCGTCAAAAAACGTTGTAAAATTGTATTCAAAAATTACACTGTCAACATATAAACCTGATCCGCCTACCAAAATTGGCAGCTTGCCGCGCGCCAGAATATCGGCAATCGCCCGCTCGGCATAATTCTGGAAATCCGCCACTGTAAAGCGCTGGTCTGGCGTGACCAGATCCAGTCCCCAATGTTTGATTCCGGCCTGCTCCGCCTTGTCCGGCTTGGCCGTGCCAATATCCATATATTTATAAATCGCCCGACTGTCGGCCGAAATAATTTCACCATCAAATTTTTTGGCAAGCTTGATCGCCAAACCAGTTTTGCCACTGGCGGTCGGCCCAACAATTACGATCAGCGGTTTTTCGGCAGCCATCGTCGCTCCGCAAAATCTGTCACGATATAGTCGTCACTAACCGGTACGCCTTCGGCCTCTAGCACCATTTTGTGTCCCATCCGACCGTCCGGCGCGCCCTCTGTGCCCAGTTTATAATCGGTAAATCCAGCCGTCCAACCGCTAGCTAGCCCCCCAAAACGATTAACCACCCGTTGCCAAGGCAAATCAGTCGGCCCAAAGTGCGCAACCCCACCAACCAATCGCGCCCCGTGCGCTAGCCCGCACAACACCGCCACATCACCATAAGTCATCAACCGGCCCTCCGGAATCTGCGCCACCAAATCATAAACCGCGTCGCGAAACGCCCCTGTTGGTATACCACTAGCGTTTTCGTATTGTCCGCTCATAATGTTGTTTTATTTACACGCTTCGTAGTTTCTTTTACAACAGTTTTTATCAATTCCTCTGGACTACAATCCACTGTTGTATTTTTTACAACAATATCACTACGGATACGAACTGGCAGTTTACCACTTTCTACCTCTTTTTCGCCAATCACCACCACATATGGCACGCGATAAATTTCAGCATTGCGGATTTTTTTGCCAACACTGTTATTACTGTCGTCTAATGTGGCCCGCACCCCCTTTTTATCAACCAGCGTCATCATATCGGCTATAAACTTATCAACTTCTGGCAAATCTTTGACCTTGATAATTCGCAACTGCTCTGGCGACAGCCAAACCGGAAATTTACCGTTAAAATGTTCAATCAGCAACATGATAAACCGCTCAAACGAACCAAAAATCGCCCTGTGAATCATAACTGGCGTTTGCTCACTGCCGTCTTGGTCGGTGTAGGCCAGACTGAATCGTTTTGGCATAGCAAAATCTAGTTGGACAGTGGCCAGTTGGGTATCACGACCCAGCGAATCCTTGAACATAAAATCGATTTTCGGGCCATAAAGCGCCGCTTCACCTTCCATACGCTTGGCATCTAGCTTATATTCATTGGCAATTTCGCCTAGCATAGACTCGGCTTGTTCCCAATCGCCAGTATCGCCAATATATTTTTCGGGTTTTGTATAGTCTCGCAATGATAGCGACACCCATTTTTCATCCCATAATCCTAGACTTTTATAAAAATTTTGAATTATTTCTATAATTATTGATACCTCTTGCTTAACCTGGTCAATACGGCAAAAAGTGTGGCCGTCGTCCACTGTAAAACCTCTGGTGCGCTGTAGACCACCGATCTGACCTGGTTTTTCGTCACGATATTGCATAGTTTGCTCGACATAACGCAACGGCAAATCGCGATAACTACGCGGCTGACTGGCATAAATCTGTGTATGGTGTGGGCAATTGACTGGTTTCAACACGAACTCTTGGTTGTAATGACTCGCTACCCGAAACAGCTCATCAGCAAATTTTTCAGCGTGGCCCGAAGTTTCATACAGCTCGATTTTTGCCAAATGTGGAATCGATACCTGTTGCATATTATATTTTTGGCCAATTTCCTCTAAAACTTTTTTAAGTTCCCTAATTATTACCGTTCCTCTGGGAGTATAAAGTGGCAAACCCGCTCCGACTAAATCGGAAAAGGTGAATAAATCCAATTCCTTACCTAATCGGCGATGATCGCGTTTTTTAGCCTCCTCTTGCCGCGTCAAATAATCCTGCAACTGCTCGTCGGTTTCAAACGCCACCCCATAAATCCGCTGCATTTGCGGGCGTTTTTCGTCGCCTCGCCAATATGCGCCAGACACTCTGGTCAGCTTGAAAACCCCCGCCTCACCAGTATTGGTAAGGTGCGGCCCGCGGCACAGATCGGTAAAATCGCCCACCGTATAAAAAGTCGCCTCGCTAACGCTATCGCCCAAATCCTCCTCCTTGACAGAAGTCGTGCCCTTGGTTTTCAAATCCTCCAGCAACTCCTGCTTATAAACCTGACCCGATTTCTTCGCCCAATCAATCGCCTCGTCAATCGGCATTTCACTGCGCGTAAACTCCAATTTCTGACCAATAATCTTGCGTATTTCCTTCTCAATCTTCGGCAAATCAGTGTCCGAAATCGTCTGCTCGCCAAAATCAATATCGTAATAAAAACCATCGTCCACCGCTGGACCGACCCCAAACTTCACGTCCCCATACAGCCGCGCGACCGCCGCCGCCATAATATGCGCCATACTGTGCCGCATTGTTTCTAATTTCTTTTCCATATTCTCATTTTAGCACACATCTGATACAATAGTATCGAAAATCCGAATGGGTCGGTAGCTCAGTTGGCTAGAGCG
>JAISDN010000040.1 GCA_031264785.1 Candidatus Nomurabacteria bacterium | reverse complement strand
TTGGTCAACTGGCCTACGACTATACTTTTAATCAAGTTTTCGACCAAGACGAGTGGGACACAGTTTATAATGACAAGTTGGCGGAATTAAACGGCCAATACAGCGACTACGATGATTTCCTAGATTCGCCGTTGATTAGCCTGTCGGGCGTAACTGTGCCGGCGGCTTTGGCGCCATATCTGAGCGGTTACACAGTGCGCGATTTGGTTGATAATTCTGCGGATATTACTGGTGATATTGAGGATGCACGTCAAGCCGCAATCGATGCTGCGCAGGGTGTGAAAGATGCTGCTTATAATTACGCTGATGGTATATCTAATTGTAACCAATTATCGACTGGCGTTGAAAGATTTGCTTGTAATCTTGTTGGTCTGAATAATTATAAAAACGACCTAAAATCGGTTGCCGACGGAGTTTATAACGTCGCCGTTTCAGCTGCTAACACTGCTGCAACTTCCGCCACCAACGCGCTGGCTGGTTTCGTAACTGCAGTTAACGCCGCCGCGCCAGTTGATCCGGGCGACCCAGCTGACTTTAGCGGTTTGGCCCGAGCTTACGCTGACTTGCTAGTTCGCGCCCCAGCCGAAGCTGAGGCCGGAATTGCCAAAACCGCCGCCGAAGCGGCCTTTGACCAAGCCATCGCTCAAATCAAAACCCAAATCGACAACCTGCGGGCCGAAGTCAAAGCTTATGTCGACGAATATATCGCCCGCGCCAAAGATTACATCAGAGATGCCATCGCCGAGATTGAGGCCTATGCTGACAAAGTCGCCGAATGGGCCGACCAAACTTGGAACAAGATTTTGACGTTGGACAGCGGCTTGACCTTGACCGCCACCACCACTCACCTCGCTAGCGGCGCGACGGGCTCTTCGACCGAAAGCTACACCATTGGCGACATAGTAGATGCTATCAATGGTAAAAATAAAGCGTTGTTTGAAAATAATTACGCACTGACTTTGCCAGCTTCGATATTTGATGGAGTAAATAGCTGCACGCTTGCTAGCCTGAATGCTTGCAGCGAAATCACGCTGAATCACCAATTCACCTTAGATTTCGACCTGCCGGCCTTAACATTGGAAGGCTTTACAATTCCGGAAATCGCCGTGCCGCTACTGGACTTTGACGAACTGAAAATCGATCTGCCTTACATTGGCACAGTCAATCTTAACAACTTGCTGAACAATCGAATTCAGGCAGCTGTCGCAAACCTAAACAATCAACTTGGTTTGACTGGCGGCTACACAGTTGGCGACATTACTTTTGGCGGTCTGCACCGGGTTTTGGCAACGGCCGATTCGGAGACTTGGGTTAAGTTGGTTAAACCGGCTGCGGCAGTTATCATAGACAATGGCGGAGAACAGCCTATTAGCGAGGTCGTTGACGAGCTGACTGCACCATCGACTGGTATGCAATTAGCCAATGATAATGCTTGGTTGATAACTCTAGCTAGCTTAGTTTTGCTGGGTTCGGCTGTGGTGGTAACACGCAAGTTTGCAACGGAAAAGTAATTGTCTAGATTCCGGGTCAAGTCCGGAACGACGACATTGTTTGTGGAAAAATCCCGACCAAAAAGTCGGGATTTTTTGCTTGACATACATGTATAACTTGTATAACATGTTATACAATGAAAGATTTTGCAGAAAAATTTGAGATTTATGGCATCGGTAAGATTGGCACAAAAGGCCAGCTGGTGATTCCAGCCGAAGCCCGCCGAGCTTTGAATTTTACGCCGGGCGAAAAAGTGGTGGTGGCCGGATTCACCCAAGAAAAAATGGTCATCGTTATGAATTATGAAGCCTTTGAGCGCCACATTGAACATATGTCCAAGCATCACGATATGATGGCCGAAATGGTAAAAAACAGTAGAAAGCTTTTCGGTAAGGGCAAACTCGGTGATTAGTTATTTGAAATATCTCGGCCGCTATTGGTGGCAAGTGGTCCTGCTTTTGCTGGCGCTGTTTGCGCAGGTTTGGAGTAGTTTGCAGCTGCCCAATATGATGAGCAACATTGTTAATCAGGGTATTGTGGCCGGCGACCAAGATTTTATTTATAGTGAAGGTTTGCTGATGCTCGGCGTGACGGCGATTGGGGCGGTGGCGACGCTGATTGCTGGATTTTTTGCGGCTCGGATTGGCGCCCAAATTGCCGCCAAAGTCCGTCAGGATATTTTTGCCAAAGTGGTTAGTTTTAGTCCCAACGAAATCAATAAGTTTTCGACTAGTTCGCTGATTACGCGTTCCACCAATGACATTAACCAAGTTCAGCAAGTCACGATTTTGGTGTTGCGGATGAGTTTGATGGCGCCTATTATGGGCATCGGCGCGGTGATGATGGCTTTTCAAACGGCGGCCGATATGGCTTGGCTGATTGCTTTGGCGGTTGGTGTGTTGCTGGCGGTGATTTTGGTGCTGATGGTTTTGGCCCTGCCGAAGTTTAAGCTGCTGCAGACTTTGACCGACAAGCTAAATCAAGTGGCGCGCGAAAATCTGACTGGTCTGCGGGTGGTGCGGGCTTTTAATAATGAGGCTTATGAAGAGCAAAAGTTTGAGGCTGTTAATGCTGACACCTATAAGACCAATTTGTTTGTGTTTCGGGTGATGATAACGCTGTTTCCGGTGGTGCAGCTGATTTTTAACGCCACGACTTTGGCCGTGATTTGGCTGGGCGCTAGTTATATTGATTCCGGCGCGATTGAGATTGGCAATTTGATGGCCTTTATGCAATACGCTATGCAGGTGATTATGAGCTTTATGTTCCTAGCGATGGCCTTTGTGATGGTGCCGCGCGCGATGGTGTCGTGGCGGCGAATCAATCAAGTTTTGCAAACCAAGCTGTCGATTTTGCCGACGGCTAAGGCGGAGAAACCAGCGGCTGGGGTGCGTGGTGAAGTGGAATTTCGGGATGTTAGTTTTTCTTATCCGGGCGCGGAAGAGCCGGTTCTCCGAAACATTTCTTTTAAGGCGCGGGCCGGCCAGACGGTGGCGTTTATTGGTTCGACCGGCAGCGGCAAGTCAACGCTGGTTAATTTGATCCCGCGTTTTTATGATACGACGTCCGGCCAAGTGCTGGTGGACGGCGTGGATGTGCGCCAAATGGCCGAGAGCGATTTGGTGGATCGGATTGGTTTTGTGCCACAAAAGGGCGTGCTGTTTTCGGGCACGGTTAAGAGTAATGTGGCTTATGGGCTGAAAAAAGCTGATGCCCGGCAGATTCAAAAGGCCATTCGGACGGCGCAGGCTTATGAGTTTGTGCACAAGCTGCCAAAGGGCGTCGATTCGGAAATTGCGCAGGGCGGCAGTAATGTGTCGGGTGGGCAGAAGCAGCGGTTGTCGATTGCGCGGGCGATTGCCAAGAATCCGGAGATTTATGTGTTTGATGATAGTTTTTCGGCGCTGGATTTTCGGACTGATCGCAATTTGCGGGCGGCTTTGAAAAAGGAAACCGGCGCGGCCACAGTGCTGATTGTGGCGCAGCGGATTGGCACAATTAAGCAAGCCGACAAGGTGATTGTGCTGGATAACGGGCGGATTGTGGGTGAGGGCCGGCACCGCGATTTGATTCGGGAGTGTCGGGTTTATCAGGAAATTGCTAAGAGTCAGCTGAGTGCCGACGAGTATCGGGCGGAGGTGGAAAATGGCTGAGCGGCGTCCGAAACTGGTGAATAAGAAACCGCGCGGCGGACCGATGGGCGGTGGTCCGGTGCAGATGACGGTGGAAAAGCCGAAGAATTTCAGAGTGTCGATGGGCAAGTTGCTGAAATATTTCCGGCCGCATAAATCGGCGCTGATTGGTTCGATGCTGCTGCTGGCGATTACGGTGTTGTTTAGTATCGTCAGCCCGAAGATTTTGGGCAATATGACTAATCAGATTGTGGACGATTTTATTTCCATTAAGGCTTATGACACAGTGCAGGCTAATTTGCCGGCCGGTGTGCCACTGCCGGCGGGCACGACGCTGAAGGATTTGCCGCTGCCGGACGGGATGCTCGACAAAATTCCGTCGGCTCAGAAGGATTTGATAGAGAATTTGGATTTGAGCCAGAAGCCGGTGTTTCATTATGATAAGCTGGCCGAAATTGGGCTGTTTTTGGCGGCGCTGTATTTGATTGGGCTGCTGGCGAATTATCTGGGCGGCTGGGTTTTTACCGGTATGGTGCAAAAAATTGTTCGCAAAATGCGCTCGCAAATTAGCCACAAAATCAATAAATTGCCAATCAAGTATTTTGATCAGCACCAGTTTGGCGATACTTTGAGTCGGGTGACTAATGACGTGGATACGGTTGGGCAGTCGCTTAATCAAGCGGTGTCGCAGGGTATTTCGGCGATTTTTATGCTGCTTGGAATTGTGATTATGATGTTTACAATTTCGTGGTTGATGACGCTGATTGCGTTGGTGGTTTTGCCGATTAGCTTTTTGTTGGTGGGGACGGTGGTTAAAAAAAGTCAGAAACATTTTGCGGCGCAGCAGAATCGGCTGGCTGATTTGAATGGCCATATTGAGGAGACTTATGCCGGGCAGCAGGTGGTGCGGGTGTTTGGCGGCCAGAAAAAAGTTGAGAAAACTTTTGGCGATATCAATCAGAAGTTGTATGTCAGCACTTGGAAGTCGCAGTTTTTGAGCGGGCTGATGATGCCGCTGATGAATATTGTGTCGAATCTTGGTTATGTGGCGGCGGCGGTGTTGGGCGGTTGGCTGGCGCTGAACGGCCGGCTGAACATTGGCGATATTCAGGCTTTTATTCAGTATATGGGGCAGATTAATCAGCCGATTTCGCAGGTGGCGCAGATTGCTAATTTGTTGCAGTCGACAGTGGCGGCGGCCGAGCGAGTTTTTACTTTTTTGGAAGAGGCGGAGGAAAGTCCGGATCCGGCGGAAGCGATTTCGCTGGCGCGTCCCAACGGCCAAATTGATTTTGAAAATGTGGTGTTTGGTTATGAGACGGGCAAAAAGGTTATTCGCGGTTTTTCGGCTCATATTAAGCCCGGTCAAAAAGTGGCGATTGTTGGGCCGACCGGCGCCGGTAAAACTACTATTATTAACTTGTTGATGCGGTTTTATGAGATTGATTCGGGGCAGATAAAAATTGACGGGATTAACACCAAGCAGATGCGCCGCCAAGAGGTGCGCGGGCTGTTCGGGATGGTGCTGCAGGACACTTGGCTGGCCAGCGGCACGATTGCTGATAATTTGCGCTATGGTAAGCTCGACGCTAGTGAGGCCGAGATTGAGGTGGCGGCCAAAGCGGCTCACGTTGATCATTTTGTGAAGTCGTTGCCGCAGGGTTATCAGACGCCGATCGACGAGAGCAGTGAGAATATTTCGGTTGGTGAACGCCAGTTGCTGACGATTGCGCGGGCGATGGTGGCGGACGCGCCGATGCTGATTTTGGACGAGGCTACCAGTAGCGTTGACACGCGCACGGAGGTTTTGATTCAGCAGGCGATGGAAAAGTTGATGAAAAATCGCACTAGTTTTGTGATTGCGCACCGGTTGTCGACGATTGCTAATTCGGATTTGATTTTGGTGATGAAGGACGGCAACGTGGTTGAACAGGGTAATCACCGCCAGTTGCTGCGCCAAAATGGTTTTTACGCCAAACTTTATAAAGCGCAGTTTACTGGCAAATAGACGGTTTTTGTGCTAAAATTAGGAACACACATTATCTGGGTGTGGCGCAGTTGGTAGCGCGCGGCGTTCGGGACGCCGAGGTCGTCAGTTCAAGTCTGATCACCCAGACCATTTTTTGTTTTTGACAGCCCGCCGGACGGGCTTTTTGCTTAGTATGAAAAGTGCCTTTAATATAGTTTCGTATATAATCAACTGAATATATATAAAGTGTTAAAACCGTTGCCAATATTGCTTTTTAATGAAAATATTATTGACGTGTGTTAGTTATAAAAGTATACTGCTTATGTAAAATTATGGAAGGGACAGTTATCTTTATGGGGAAAATCAAACAATATCTCAATTGGCGCTGGATGGTGGTGGGCGTGGCGATGGTGGCGGCGCTGGGTGTCGGCATTGTGTTGACCACGCCGAACGCTCCGATCACTCACGCCGCTAACGGCAATGGCAAGAACGCCGGAGCGATTTATTTTCCGTCGGATACTGGCCACAGGTATCACATTGAATGCCCCACTAGATCGACGGGCCATTCCTGTTGGAAGTTGGGTAAACACAAGTTTAACAACGTTTCCATTGACGGTTGGGATTCTAGTAAGGATGTTAATATCACCGCATCGTGTGCCGAAAGCGGCGCGGCCTTCCCGAAGCCTTTCACAGTGACAACTGGCACAGAATGGAATGTTAAAACCGCTAGTAACGATGACGGCACGACGACTTGGATTTTTTCTTTACTAGTTGGTCAGCCCGGCCAAGATATCTTTTTCTATGGCGAATATACTCTGGACGACCAGCCACCGCTGCAACCGGTGACTAGTTCGCAGGTTGAAAAAACCACTTATCTGCAGGGCGAAACCGTCAAAGATGTGCTGAGCGTGAAAGTCGCTAAAGCCGACGGCACGCTGGCCAGTGAGGCGGAGGCTAAGCAAGGTTGGCCCAGTTTTCACAGCAGTTCGCTGGACCGGAAAATGTATCGCTCGCTACGGTTTTGTGTTTATGCGGCTGGGCCGGTGTCGGGGCCGATTACGATGAACCCAAATGGCTCGGCTGGTTATTTTGAAAGTCAATGGGGCGGTAGCGCTTGGAATGCGCCCCGATACGGTAGTATTGAAAAGACTTGGACCGGCAGCAGTCGTGGCCACGAATGCGTGGTGACCGGTTCGATGACCAAGCCGGGCGCTTGCTCGAGTTTGACTGGCGGCGCGGCTTGTAAGGGCGAAGATTTTGAAATGAGCTTTCCGGATTCGAAAAATTGGCAACCCGGTACTTATTCTTTGGTATCGCGGATTCGCGGTTCGATGACTAAACATAAAAAGCCCGACACTTGTTTTAAGGAAAAATATCCGGCCGAACACGCCGCTTGGCTGGTTTCGCATTCTGATAGTTCGGATAATGATGACGATTTGGTGACTGGCTGGCTGAATAGTCTGCCGGCAGCGGCGCAGGAAGCCGCCGGCCAGATAATTGACAAATGTAACGGCGAAGAGTGGGAGCCGGACGGCGACGGTGAGGTGATTGGGCAGAGCAACGAAGATTTGACCGATGCGATGTTGTTTAACGGCACCACCCGCACGCTGAACGGCCATCAGATTAATTCTAAAGATTGGTATTCGACTTTTGGCGAGCCGACCGAGACTTTTACGATTAAGCGTTTTCAGCCGCGCGTGACTTCGGCGGCTAGTTATAATGCTGCTACCGGCACGGCTTTGGAGCGGCTGACTTCGGCGGCTTATGTAGACGGCGTGCTGAATAATGCTGGCTGGCCGGCTGGTGTGCCGATTAAAGTTTGCGCTTCGTTGTTTGGGCCTTACCAAAGTCCCAAAGCGGCTGGTTCAAACGACGACAGCGGCAGCTATGCAGCGGTGACTCAGCCGCGCTCCACTACTTGTACTGGTGACGCTGGCCAGCCCGGCCATTTTACGGCCGCTGGCCAAACCCGTGATTTGACTATCAACACCGCCGGAATGAATCTTGAACCGGGTTATTATTATTTCCGCACCACCACTGATGTTGATCAACCGAGCGACGCTACTTTTGGTAATTCCAACGATCGCATCGACAAATGGACTTCGGAGCTGAATCCAGCCGGCGAAGTGGAATATTTCGTTATTCCTTTCCAACCCTTTGCTTCTTCCGACACCCAGTTTGGCGCGGCCGGCCAGCCCAATCACACGTTGTATGTCGATAATCAAACCGAAAATGTCAGTGATCAATTTGCTTTTCACGCCGCTGCTAATTTGGATGAGGCCAATAATGGCTATCAAACCGGCGCCGACAAAAACGAATATTGGCTAAACGGTGGCGACGGCACGCCCCTGCCGGTGATTTTTCACGCCTATTTGTGCGGGCCTTACCAGCAGCCGCAGGTTAAAAACGGCCCATTTTCAAATTGTAATTCGGCTTCCGGCAACTTGCGTGGCACCACCGCCGTCACCGCCAAAGGCGTTGGTCACAGTTGTTTGGCGGCCGCCAACGTTAGCACCGACTGCGTAGTCAATTTTGGTAAAGATTTTACGCCCGGTTATTATTATTGGACGATTGAGACCAAAAAAGCCGAGCAAACCAGCCCGATTGGCGTCGGTAATTATCTCGTCAGCGATGTGGTGCTAGGCAACTGGCAGTCGCGCTTTAACCCTTGGTCGGAAGCCGGTTTTGATCACACCGGCGCGGAGTTTTCCTATGTCAAGTTCCAGCCCATCGCCAAATCATCTCTGGTCGGCCGCAAAAGTGCCGATGTTCAAGGCGCCAGTAATCAGGGTATCATTTTTGACTTTTTGGACGACAAATCCAAAACTTATCACGGTTGCGAGGAGGTTCGCGATGGCACGGCGCATTATGGTCAGGGCACACAAGAATTAGAAAAAATTCCGCCGGAATACTTGACTTGTCACAATTTGGTCGATCGGATTTATTTGGGCGCCACCGACAAGACTGCCATTTCTGGCAGTAATGGCGCCAAAACCATCACCAATGCTAATCACGGTGATTACTGGCCCAAACGCGACAACGGCACTTACGAACCGGTCAATTTCCGCGTCAAAATGTATGGGCCGTTTGCCGATATGGACAGCGCGGACGGCGTGGTTTCAACCAGTTTTAAACCCGGCGAAGGCGGTTACAACGTCAACTTACCGCTGGTGGCCGACGGTGCCGGCCTAGTCAAAGATTCTATCGGCACACCTCAATTTTCCGGTTCAAACCGCACCAATATCCCGCAAAATATTCGGGCCTTACAACACAACCCGAATCTACTTAAAGACCAACAGCCGGCCGCTCAAAGTTGCTTGATTACCGCCAATTACGGACCCAACTGGGACAAGTTTAAACCAACTGGCGACAATAGCCAAAACCCGATTGCCGGTGTTGGCGGCGACGGTTATTATAAGGCGGTTCTGATGCAGGGCGACCTCGACCCCAACAAAACCAGCGGCGATGGTGCCACCTGCAGCAACGGCCTGCCGACTAATTCGGTTCTGAAACTGCGGCCCGGTATTTACATCAGCGTGGTGGAAATTTACTCCGGCAAACAGCCGCTGCAAATCGATAGCGACGACCAAGCTCAAGTTGTTAATAATAAAAACGGCAATGACAACACTCAGGCCAACGCGCTGGGCGGTGGCGATGCCAATAAAACTCTACGCGGCGGCTCAGTGTCTGATATGATTTTGGAAAACTTTCATTCCAAATATGGCGATCCGGCCGAAACCTTGATGGTGCCGTTGCCGCTCTTCCTCTGGACGCAGCGCAACGACAGCCAAGATTACGTCATTAAACCCGGCGGTATGGTGACGGACACTTATTGGGCCACCGGTTTTCGAGCTACTTATTATCACGACGACGATGGCGACGGTGTGGGCGAACAAAAAATCCGTTACGACGTGCTGGGTAAGCAAATTCAGGGCCACAACACCGACCAAAATAATCAGCAAGATAAAGACCAACACGACCACAGTTATCAGGGCGACGACAATTATTTCAAGGGCGACAATAGCCTCAGCCACAAGTTGACTGTGACTTTATATGGTCCTTACTCCGATATGCCGGATTCTAATGACAGCGATCGGTTTTGCAGCGGTGCCGGCAAAGTTGTCAAAACTTATCCGCACTTACTGGAGGCCATCGACAAAACCGCCGAAGATAGTCACACCAAAGGCACCACTATTTATGACAAAGGTTGGTATGTCTTCACCTTCAAATACGACGGCGATTCCCGCATCGCGCCCTTTACTACCGACTGTTCGGACGGTGATGAAATGTTCCTAGTCGACGATGCCGAAGAGCCGAGACTAGTGACTTATATTAACACCGCTAATAAACAGGCCCCGACTGTCATCACCGACAAAGTTGTCGTCACCGGCAGCCCGATCTTGAAAGACAGCGTCGTTAAACTGACGCTTTATAAACGCCGCGACGGCGCTGACGCTAATAATCCGGAACGCGACCAACAGCTCTGTGTGGTGCGCTTCACCATCGATCAGGCGGGCACTTATAACACGGCCGATTATATTAACGAAAATACCGGCAAAGTCAACAGCGGGCAGGGCAGCGGTAATTGTTTTGCCGAAACTTACGGTTTTTATTATTGGCGCGAAGAATTTCTAAAGCCCGACAAAACCCCCGATGACGACAGTGACAATGAGCCCTATATTCCGGCCCAAAACGGCGGCCCCGGCGAAGAAATCACTCTCGACCAAGATAAACCCAAAGTCGAAACCTCCGCCGACCCCACAACCCAAGTCGGTTCCCCCTTCTCCGACATCGCCATCGTCACCATCCCCAAAGGCGACAAGCACGACTACTTCCTCTACTTTGAAGCCTACGGCCCAGTAGATAACGGTAA
>JAISDN010000008.1 GCA_031264785.1 Candidatus Nomurabacteria bacterium | reverse complement strand
CGCATATTACTCTGGAGGTTGAGCCGACTGATTTTATTGGGGTGGTTAAGGAGAAGATTCAGGATAAGGAGGGCTTGCCAGTGGCTCTGCAGACTTTGACTTTTGCTGGCAAGTTGCTGGAGGACGAGAACACTTTGCAGGATTATTCGATTCAGAAGGATTCAACGCTGCATTTGGTGCTGGGAACGGTGGTGAATGTTGAGTGGTCGGGCGGAACGTTGCAGATTTTTGCTCGCGGCGTCAGTATGACGATTGGCGAGCTGAAGGCGAAGATTTTTGACTTGACTGGGATTCCGGTGGCGGATCAGACTCTGAAATTTGGCGGGACGAAGCTGACCGATGGGCAGAAGATTGAGGAGTTTGCGACGAATCATAGTTTGAGTTTGACACTGGTGACTAAACAGGTTCAGGTTAATCGGCCCGGGACTAGCCAATCTGAGGTTAAGCAGCCTGAAGCGGTTGTTGTGATTGCGCCGCCGGCTACTGGTTTTGGCGCGGCGACAGATGTTGCGTCAGTTGGTGTAATTGGCGGGCTGTTGGTTTTGGTATTGTTGGTAGTGGTTGCTATAAGGCGAGTTATGGCTTAGATCCTACTTATTTCTGGATTCTGGGTCAAGCCCGGAATGACGGACGTGTGATATAATTATGGTATGACCAAAAAGTTGGCGATTATTGATGGGATGAGTGTGTTTTATCGCGGATATTATGCGATGAGCAATTTGACGATGGCGGATGGTACTCCGGTGGGCGGGGTTTATGGTTTTACGGCGATGGCGCTGGAGTTGGTGCGCAAATATCAGCCGGATTATGTGGCGGTGGCTTGGGATAAGCCGGGCACTAATAGTCGGCGGCGGCGGGCGATTTATCCGGAATATAAGGCCGGGCGCAAGCCGGCACCGCCGGATTTTTATGCTCAGGTGCCGATTTTGCGCGAGCTGCTGCAGGCTCTTGGTTGGCCGCTGTATGAGTGCGACGATTTTGAGGCCGATGATATTATTGGGGCGCTGGCCGAGCAAGCTGATAAACAGGGCGGGATTGACACTTTGATGATAACTTCGGATTTGGATATGTTGCAAATTGTTGATCACAATACGCGGCTTTACGCTTTGAAGCGCGGTTTTACGGATATTGAGGAGTTTGATATTGCGGCGCTGGAGGCTAAGTTTGGGATTAAAAAGGAGCAGTTTTTGGATTTGAAGGCCCTCAAGGGCGATAGCAGTGATAATATTCCGGGCGTACCGGGCGTGGGCGAGAAGACTGGCGTGGCGCTGCTGCAGGAATTTGGCGATTTGGATACGATTTATGCTAATTTAGATAAGATTAAGCCGGCTTGGCGCAGTAAGTTGGAGGCTGGTAAGGATTTGGCTTATGTTAGTAAGCGCTTGGGCGAGATTCAGTTTGACGCGCCGGTTAAGTTGGACCTGAAGGCGATGGATGTTAAAAATTTGGATGTGGATAAGTTGCGGGCGGAGCTTGAAAAGTTGGAATTTAAATCTTTGCTGCGGCGGCTGCCGGATTATATGAAGAGCGACAAGCCGGTGGCGGAGACTGGGCCGGTGGATGTACCGGGAATTTTTTATGTTTTGGATGATGGTCGGGTGGTGGCGAACGATGGCAAGGTGTTGTGTGAGCAGTTGCTGGCGGAGGGCAAGCCGCTGCCGGAAATTGAGTTTGATACTCGGATTGCTAGCTTTTTGTTGGGGCGGATTTTGGGCGCGGGTAGTGCGGCGGATTTGCAGAAACTTTATAAAGTTTTGGCGGAAAAATTGCGGGGGATTCCGAAGTTGGATCGGCTGGCGCGGGATTTGGATTTTCCGATGCAGGCTTTGCTGGCGCGGATTGAAGCGCGCGGCGTGCGGATTGATGTGGCGGGTTTGGCGGAGATGTCGGCCGATCTTAGCCGGCGGCTGGACAAGATTGAAAATGAGATTCACGAGCTGGCCGACAGCGATTTCAATATTGCTAGCCCGGCTCAGCTGTCGCAGATTTTGTTTGAGAAATTGCTGTTGCCAACCACTGGAATTAAGCGTAATAAAAATGGTTTTTCAACCGGTCGGGAAGAGCTGGATAAGTTGAAAGGTCAGCACCCAATTATTGCTAAAATTATTGATCACCGCGAGGTGGCCAAGCTGAAAAATACTTATGTTGACGCGTTGCCGAAGCTGGTGGATGATGATTCGTATTTGCACACTTCGTTTCATCAGGACGTTACGGCCACTGGACGGCTGTCGAGTTCTGAGCCGAATTTGCAAAATATCCCGATTCGGACAGAACTGGGTCAGAAGATTCGCAAATATTTTGTGGCTAGTCCGGGCAAGGTTTTGGTTAGCGCCGATTATTCGCAATTTGAGCTGCGGCTGGCGGCGGCGCTGGGCGGCGATAAACAGCTGATAGCGGATTTTGAGGATGACGCGGTGGATATTCACACCAAAACGGCGGCCGATGTTTATGGCGTGGCGGCGGCGGAGGTCAGCCAAGAGCAGCGGCGCAATGCCAAAGTGATTAATTTTGGCGTGTTGTATGGGATGAGTCCGCATCGGCTGGCGCTCAACACGGGGATGAGTTTTTCGGAAGCCAAGATGTTTATTGAGAAGTATTTTGAGATTCGGCGGCCGGTGCGGGAATTTTTGGATCGCACTATTAAGATGGCGGAGGACGAGGGTTATGTCGAGACTTATTTTGGGCGGCGGCGGGCCACGCCGGATGTGCGGGCTGGGAATTTTATGATTCGCGAAGCCGCCAAACGAGCGGCTGCCAATATGCCGATTCAGGGGACGGAGGCGGATTTGATGAAAATGGCGATGTTGAAGATTGAGGCCGAACTGGGCGATATTGCGCCACAGATTTTGCAGATTCACGATTCGATTATGGTGGAATGTGATCCCAAAAATGCCAAAAAAGTTGGGCAAAAAATGCGGGAGATTATGGAGGGGATTTATCCGAAAATTGGCGTGCGGCTGAAGGTGGACATTAAGACTGGGGAGAATTGGGGCGAGTTGTAGGGGTTTTTCTGGATTCCGGGTCAAGCCCGGAACAACAAGAAAAACTGGCCGGGATGACGGGCATAAAGCTTGTGGCTATTTACATATTTGCATAAATGTTGCGTTGCGATATAATTGATGAATGCGAAAAAATAATCTCTCTTGGTTTCCTCCCGGTTACCAGCCTGAATTTTCACAAACTGCTGGAATGAAGCGGTTAGAGCGCGACCCATCCGCCAAGAAGCTGGCGCAAATGAGCGACGAGGAGATTTCAGAACACTTGGCGCAGCTAGCTACTGAGCAGGATTTTTTTAAACTACTAGGTCAGGGCGATGCGCCGACCGCTAGGCAAATTGACGGCTGCGCGCCTAATGTTTTTGAAACTTTGTCCAATCACTTCAATTTAAAAACCACCGACGGTGCGCCGAGTTTTGAGGAATCTATTAAAGATAGTAGTTTTTTGCTGAGCCATCTTGTAGAACCTAAAGATTTAGATTTGATTGAGTTTCGGCTTCGAGATATATACGAGCGGGCTTTTTCGCGCGATTTTGGGCTGGACGGCTGTCCGATAATTGATTTACCAAATATTTCTACCGAGCATCTTGAGTGGCTACTTGGGGATTTGATAAGGGGTGATTTACGCCATTCGGACGCTCTGGAAGACAGTCAAGCGGCTCACGATGTCCTTGAAAACGCGGCGGCTTATCTTGTGTTATATAATGATGAAGGTTCGACCGACCAGTTTAAACAAGGTAAGTTTGGTCCGGCGCAAGTTAAATCGGCTCGACAGGCCGAGCGGTTTTATACGGCGCTTAATGATTATAGCGACCTGAGACTCCGGGCCGCTGATCTGCGTCAGTGTCTGATTTATGAGATAATGCAGTCTTCAAAGCGCGATTTGCTGAGCAAAAACCAGAGAGTGCGCACGGCGAACTACGAAGACAACGGTGAGGTTTATAGCTATAAAACTTATGATCTACCCGGAGTGAGCGCGTCAGGACTTTATTCAACAACCGGTTTTTACTCTTGTCCTGAGTGTGGATTTTCGAAGGATGTTCCAATCAAGTTGGTAGTGGGGCCGATTCCGATTCGCTGTGATATAATTTAGGGTATGAAAATTAAGATTAAGAAGGTTCGGGACGGGGCGGAGCTGCCGGCTTACCAGACGGTGGGGGCGGCGGGGTTTGATTTTCACGCTGCCATTGATACGGCGGTGACGTTGAAGCCGGGGCAGCACCGAGCTTTTCCGACTGGGGTGAGTGTGGAGATTCCGGCCGGTTACGAATTGCAGATTCGGCCGCGCAGCGGATTGGCTTATAAATATGGCGTGACGATGCTGAATGGCGTGGGCACGATTGATTCGGATTTTCGGGGTGAGATGAATGTGATGTTGGTGAATTTTGGCGATCAGGATTTCGTGGTTGAACCGGCAATGCGGATTGCGCAGGGCGTGGTGGAGCGGTATGAAAAAGTTGAGTGGGTTGAAACGCAAGAACTTAGTGAGACCGAACGCGGCGCGGGCGGACTCGGGAGCACGGGGAAATAATGCCGGAACTGCCAGAGGTTGAGACAGTGCGGCGCGGGCTGGAGCGGCTGATTGTGGGCCGGCAGGTTTTGGAGGTTCAGGTTTATAATGAGAAATCTTTTCAGGCTAGCCGCGGTGATATCAAGGCGTTTTTGATTGGCGCGCGGGTGATAGCGGCGCGGCGGCGGGCTAAGGTTTTGATTATTGACTTGTCGTCCGGGTATTCGTTGGTGGCTCACCTCAAGATGACCGGCCAGTTGGTTTTTCGCGGTGATGAGGCTTGGGCGGCGGGGCATCCGACCGATAGTTTTGTGGCGGAACTGCCGGACCGGTCGACGCGGGTGGAGTTTGATTTTGACGACGGCGCCAAGCTGTTTTTTAACGACCAGCGCAAATTTGGCTGGGTGAAATTATTGCCGACGGTCGAGGTCGAAAATATTGATTTTTTACGAAAAGTTGGTCCGGAACCGCTGTCGGGTGATCCAAAACTTTATAAAGTTTTCCTGTCAAATATCCGCCGGCGCAACAATACTACTATCAAGGCGGCCATTTTGGACCAGACCGTGGTGGCGGGAATCGGCAATATTTATGCTGACGAATCATTGTGGGCGGCGAAAGTCCATCCGGCCACGCGGGTGCGCGATTTGTCGGATGCGAAGCTGAAACTGATTCTGAAGTCCGCCATCGCGGTGATGACCAAATCGATTGAATCCGGCGGCTCGACTATGAAAAACTACATTCGCGCCGACGGCACCAAGGGTAATTATCTGGAAAAGTTCGCGAGCGTCTTTCGGCGCGAAGGCCAAGCCTGCCCACGTTGCGGCACCGTAATCGAAAAAATCCGCGTAGCCGGTCGCGGCACGCATATTTGTCCAAAATGTCAAAGTGAGGCCAAATGAAATTAACTTATCCGGACTATCAAAATTGCGGCGTCAACTTGGCTAATTCGATTTTGCGGCATTTCGGCGCGCCGACCCATCACGCCACGCTGCCGGCGCTGGATGCCAAACTGGCAGCGCGACCTTATAAAAATATTCTGGTGCTGCTGATCGACGGTTTGGGCAGCAAGATTCTGGAACGGCATCTGCCGGCCGAGTCGTTTTTGCGGCGCCATCACGCGTCCGATTTGTCGGCGGTTTTTCCGGCGACGACTACTGCCGCAACAACTAGCATTTGCTCCGGCCTAACGCCGATGGAGCATTGTTGGTTGGGTTGGAATAATTATGTGCCCGATATCGACAAGGTGGTGACGATGTATCTAAATACCATCAAGGACACCGAGACGCCAGCGGCCGATTATAATGTGTGCCAAAAGTTTTTTGCTTACACCGATATTTTTCAGCAGATTCGGGCAGCCGGCGGGCAGGCGATTCACGTCAGTTCATATGAGCCGGGCGAATTTTATTTTGAAAAACATAATCTGGAGGAATGCATCGACCGGATTAAATTGGCTTGCGACCGACCAGACCAAAAGTATATTTATGCCTATTTCGCCGACCCGGATCACACAATGCACGACTACGGCGTGGACGCTCCGGAGACTGCGCAAAAGATTCGGGAAATCGACGCGGCGATTCAAGATTTGGCAACGGAGTTGTCGGACACGCTGCTGATTGTGACGGCCGATCACGGGCATCGCGATATTGATTATAAAGTTTTGAGCGATTACCCGAAACTTTACGAAACCCTGCTGCGCCCAACTAGTATTGAAGCGCGGGCCGCTAACTTTTTTATAAAACCTGATATGAAGGATCAATTTGAGCGCGAGTTCGCGAAAGATTTTTCGGATAAGTTTGTGCTGTTTACTAAGCGGCAGGTGCTAGACCGCCAACTATTTGGCGACGGCCAGCCGCACCCCAGATTTGAAAAGTGCCTAGGTGATTTTATGACTATCGCTGGCGCCGATCAAGCTATCAACGACACCAACGAGGCCGAGCAACTAGTGTCGACTCACGCTGGACTGACGGCCGACGAAATGACTGTGCCGTTTATTGTGGCCGAATTGTCGGACGATTTAACGCAAAATTAAGGCTTTTATCAAAAACTGCAACGCAATTATGTAGATTATGTTGTTGAATTTCTATTTTATTCAACAAAAGTTTCAATATTATTAAAGTTATACGTATAATGGTTATGTTAGAAGTTAAAAGGAGCTTTTTGTAGTGTTTATCCAAAGACCATTAAATTTACGTCCAAAAATCATTTTAGTCGTCTTTGGTGTGGCTCTGGCGGGAACTATGTTGTTATTGACGCTTTTTTGGCCCAAATTTGACAGCCAAGCTGCCAGTATTACGTCGATTTCACCCAACAGCGGCCCGGCGACCGGCGGCACAATCGTCACGATAATCGGCGTGGATCTCGGCGCGACAGCGGGCGCGCCTGATATGCAGCAGTCCGCCAGCAGTTATTGCAACACGATGCCGATTTGGCCGGCGGCGGGCGGCACTGTGGTGATGAAGGATGTTCGTAACGGGCAGGACTATACTATCCGGCGGCTGCAGGATCGGAATTGTTGGATGATTGATAATTTGAAGCTGGAACTGGGGGTGGTGAATGCCGATCCGACGCTTGACACTACAGTGCTGGAGCCGGCTAATACTAATGTCGCCACCAACGTCCCGATTTATTTTACTCAAAACGGCACAGCCGGCGGTCAGCATCTAACCGGAATGGCCGGAAACTTCACCACCAGCGGATATAACACCCGCAACGGATCGAGCGCCAAGTCGACGAATACGGACGCTTGGCGGCAAAACAACCCGTCGAGCACCACTAGTTGCTTGAACGGCAATGCATATAACAGCGCCAGTTTGACAGGCTGCGGGTATTTATATAATTGGTATACAGCGGTGGCTGGCTCGGCGACGCAGGCATCCCACGCCAAAGCCGGCAATGTGGCTCAGGGTTCGATTTGTCCGGCGGGCTGGCGTCTGCCGCGCGCCAACTCTGGCACCACCGCTGACAGCACTGACACAACGTTTTATTATGGCGATCTTGCCATATTAAATATTAGTATGTGGAGAAACGCTTACTCCGTCCCCGGCTATGTGGTGTCAGATTATTATATCCACTGGATACCGAGTGGCGAGTTTCGGGGGACTTATTCTGGACAGTGGGTGAATGGTTTCGATTTTCAGGGCATTACTGGCAAATATTGGGCATCCACCGTTTCTAACAACACTTTGACGCGCGCCTATGTTATGGAGGACGGCTACGTGTCTGCCGGTGTCGAAAACTTTGAGCGTTATTTTGGGTTAGGTGTGCGATGTATGGTCGATGCCGACGCTACAGCGCCGCCAGTTGTTCCGACAGTGAAGTTCGGCGGCGTGGCGGCGACTAATGTGGCACTGTCGGCTGATGGCAAGACTATTACAGCGACTGCGCCGGCGCACGCGGCGGGGGTTGTCGATGTGGTGGTGGGCAGCGGTTCGGGCGCGATTACTTTGGCCGGCGGGTTTACTTATCGCGAGCAGATGCGGATCGACAGCATCACGCCAAATCACGGGTCGGCAGAGGGCAACACGACAGTGACGATTAACGGCGCGAATTTTAATGTCCCGGGATCAACGGCTCCAACCAATCCGATCGTAACTTTTGGCGGTATTCGGGCCACCGTGGTCAACCACTCTAACGACCGAATAGTCGTCACCACTCCGGCTCACGCCATCGGCCTAGTCAGCGTCACAGTCGACAATGGGTCTGGTAGTTTCACCCTGCCGCCAGTCTATATTAACCCGGCCGGCGACTTGTCTGACCCTAATAATGTGTCATCGGGCTACCTCTACCAAGCCCCCTATATCAGCCTGACTATAGACAGTAACAATGTCACGGTCGGCGGCGGTCCCATTACCCCCTCAACCTCTGGTGCCTATGCTTATTCTCCTAACACTACTCTGGTTAAGACCGATCACCTGAAAGGTTACACTCTGGCCCTTAGCACCGACAAATCAGGTAGTGACAGCCGCGCCAGCGACCTAAAACATACTGGCCTGAACCAGTGGATTGTCGGCACGGCTAATACTTGTAGTTGGAATGACACTACAAAAATCCTCACCAATACGCCGAATGCGATACTTAATAACACTTGGGGTTTCACCTTGAATGTCCCCGATCGCGATAGCCAAAAGCTGTGTCGCGTGCCAGCCCGAAACAATGCTCTGACTATTAAATCCACTGCCGCTCCATTTGAGGCCGATCCGGGTGATCGGACTACTTTTTACTATGGCGCCAAACTGGACTACGCTCAAGCCGCCGGACGATATCAGACCACTGTGGTTTATACGGCGGTGGGGAATGTCTGACAATTCGTATGTTACAATAAAGCTATGATTCATTTCTATTTTGGTGAGGATGATTTGGCGACCCGGCGGCAGGTTGACGCGGTGGCGAGGAAATTTGGCGAGAAATATGGTCCGGAAAATGTGCTGAAAATTGGCGCCCGCGAGGCTACGGCTGGAGAGATTTTGGCGGAAATCGTTAATATTGGTTTGTTTGCTAATGATCGGTTGGTGATTTTAGCGGAGGTTTTTACGAACAAGGATTTGGCCGAAAAACTGCCGGCAGTTTTGGCTCGCGTGCCCGACGAAACCGAGCTGATTATCACCGAAACGCGGCCGGACAAGCGCACCAAACTTTATAAAGTTTTGACTAAGGATTTTCAGTCAAAAGAGTTTCAAAAACCGAAAAATTTGGTTGAATTTGTGCTGAATGAGGCTCATTCTAACGGTGTTGAGATTCAGCGTGCGGCGGCCGATGAGCTGATTGATTATACTTCGGGCGACACTTGGCGGATTGCTTCGGAAATTGCCAAATTTCGGGCGCTGGACAAGGTTATTACGGCCGAAAATGTGCGTCAATATGTCGAGCCGGATTTGGAAGCTAACGCTTTTAAATTGTTGGAGGATTTGCTAAACGATCGCAAAAGTCTGGCGCTGGCGGAACTCGGTAATTTGCGGAAAATTGAGAATGCTAATAAATTTTTTGGGCTGCTGGCTAGTCAAGTTTTTGCGCTGGCAGCGGCAGTGGCTGGCAGTGATAAATCCAGCGCTGAAATTTCCCGCGATATGGGTGTGCACCCGTTTGTAATGAGCAAAATGACAGCGGTGGCGCGGCGGGTCGATAGCGAAAAGTTGCGCGAGCTTTGCAAGGTGATTGCCGACACCGATGTGCGCCTGAAATCGACCGGCGCGGATGATTGGACTTTGGTGAACTTGGCGATTAGTCGGTTTTAGTGGTATAATTTTCGGTATGAGAATATTATCGAACGAAACTTCAAGTAAAATTGGTCAAAAAATTACGGTGGCGGGCTGGGTCAACAGCCGGCGCGATCACGGCGGTGTGATTTTTGTGGATTTGCGCGACCACACCGGAATTGTTCAGTTGGTGTTCAATCCCGATCTGGCGGATTTTAAAATGGCGGAGGCCCTGCGCGACGAGTTTGTGATTTCGGCCACTGGGCTGGTGCGCGAGCGCGGCGCTGGTTTGGAAAACCCTAATATTAATACTGGAAAAATTGAGATTTTGGTGTCGAAATTAGAGATTTTGAATAAATCAGAGACGCCGGTGGTGCCGACGCGCGACGGCGAAAACGAGGCTGGGGAAGATCTGCGCCTGAAATACCGTTATCTTGATTTGCGGCGGCCGTCGATGCAGCAGATTTTGCGGCGGCGGGCCGAGTTTAATAAGCTGGTGCGCGAATTTATGGAAAATGAAGATTTTGTGGAAGTAGCCACGCCGATTTTGGCCAACTCTAGCCCGGAAGGAGCACGCGATTTTCTGATTCCTAGCCGCGTCCACGCTGGCAAATTTTACGCTTTGCCGCAAGCCCCGCAGCAATTTAAACAGCTGTTGATGGTGGGTGGCGTGCCGCGTTATTACCAAATCGCGCCCTGCTTTCGCGACGAAGATCCGCGGGCCGATCGGTTGTATGGCGATTTTTACCAGATTGATATGGAAATGGCTTTTGTGGACGACGGCGAAGTGGTGCGGGGCATTACCGAGCCTTTGATTAAAAAATTAGTGACCGAATTTGCTGGCAAAAAGTTGGTTAGCGAAGAGGTTCCGCGCCTGACTTACAGCGAAGTTATGGAGCGTTTTGGCAGCGATAAGCCGGATTTGCGCTTTGAGATGGAGCTGGTGGAGCTGACCGAAACTGTCAAAAATACCGAATTTGGAGTTTTTAAAAATGCCGAGTGCGTTAAGGCAATTTGCGCGAAAGGCGGCGCTAGTTTGTCGCGTTCGCAGATTGACGGTTTTACGGAAATCGCGCGGCGGGAAGGTGCGGGGGGACTGGCTTACCTCACTTATGACGGCGGCAAAATTAACTCGCCGATTGCCAAGTTTTTGAGCGAGGCGGAACTGACTGAAATCACCAGAAAAACTGGCGCGATTGATGGCGACATCGTGTTTTTTGGAGCAGACGCGCGTGCTAAAGTTAATAAAGTTTTGGGAGTTTTGCGCAGTGAATTGGCTGGACATTTTGGGCTGAAAGATCCGAATAAAGTAGCTCTAGCTTGGGTGGTAGATTTTCCGTTTTATGAATGGGATGACAAGAATCGGCGACTAGATTTTGGCCATAATCCGTTTTCGATGCCCAAAGGCGGCTTGGCGGCGCTAGAATCCGACGACAAATTATCGATTGTGGCCGACCAATTTGATATGGTGCTAAATGGTTATGAGGTCTGTTCGGGCGCGGTGCGCAACCACAATCCGGAGGTAATGTATAAAGCTTTTGGGAATTTGGGTTGCAACGAAAAATATGTCGAAAGTCGGTTTGGCGCGATGTTAAACGCCTTCAAGTTTGGTGCGCCGCCGCACGCCGGTTGTGCCTTTGGGATTGACCGGATATTTATGGAGCTTTTGAATATTGCCAGCATTCGCGACACCTTGGCCTTTCCGAAAAATGGCAGCGGTGTGGACGTGATGATGGACAGTCCGGCGGCGGTTGACAGCGATCAGCTTAAGGAATTAAACATTAAAGTTAAATAACTTTAGGAGAAGAAAATGAAAATTGTTTTAGCATCTGGCTCACCCAGACGAATTGAAGTTATGGATGAACTAGCAAATAAACACGGTTTTGAGTATCAGGTTTTGCCGAACGATTTTGACGAAGGGCTGCTTAAGAAATCTCTGCACGACCCGGAGGAATTGGTGCGACAGTTGTCGCTTGGTAAAGCTGAAGCCAGTTTTGAGAAAGTGGCCGATCAGGATGACGATTTATTGGTGATTGGCGGCGATACTATTGTGGTGTTTGAAGATCAAATACTTGGCAAGCCCGAAACGTCAGAAAATGCTGCGGCGATGTTGCGGAGTTTAAGTGGCAAAAGTAATAAGACCGTCACTGGTCTGACGATTTTAGTCCGAAAAAATGGCGTGACTAAGCAGATTCAGCGGGTGGGTACGACGTTTGTTAAAATGAAAAATTTGACCGACCAACAAATTGCAGATTACGTGGCTAGTGGCGAACCGCTTGATAAAGCCGGCGCTTACGCCATTCAGGGCAAGGGTCGGGCATTGATCGCCGAAGTGACGGGGAATTTGCGATCGTATATTGGTATCGATCCAGCGGCGGTAGGAGAGATTCTGTTAGAAATCTTGAATTAGATTGCTGCATAAAAAAATTAAAACACCATAAGTCTGGTGTTTTAATTTTGGTACACCCGATATGATTCGAACATACGACCTCAAGCTCCGCAAGCTTGCGCTCTATCCAGCTGAGCTACGGGTGCTGAATTTGAGTCTTGATTATAACTCACAACCTCTGTAAATGCAAGTCCAACAGATTAACAACCGGCAGTTTCGGCACCAAGTGTTGATTTTTATACAAAAACGCTTATAATTATATTGACATAACGTGTAGGAGGATTATGACAAAAACTCACAAAATTTGGTTATCTGTGATTATTTTAGCCGTGATTGGCATTTTTTTGATTGTTAATTTTATATTGGGGCGCAGCACGACTTTGACGTTGCCGTCGTCTTATGTGCCGGAGGGTAATGTTAAAATTCACGCTGTTTTGCCGGAAAATGTGGCGGAGGAAATTTATCAGACTGGCGCTGAGGTGAAAATTAGTGGTGATCAAACTGAAATTATTTGGCAGATACCGACCAGCGAAGTGGCGCGAGCCAGTTTTGTGGAATTAGTGAGTGACAGTGGCAAATATAGTTGTGTTTATGAAATACCGGCTCATTCGCGCGGTTTGCTGGCGCAGCTGGCCGGTTGGAATCGTCTGGGCCAGCCGCAATTGGTGGCTTGCGCTGATAAAAACGGGGCAGATAACGAAAGCGCCTTGAGCAAGGTCGCTGCTACTCAACCAGTTGGCTTGATGGTTAACGGTGGCGCTGGCGTTTTGGTGAAAAATGGTGACGAAATTACCGCTCAAGATATTAAGAAAGTAATTGAAGAATTAGATGTCATTGGAAAAACTGAGGTGATTTATATGCCCGGTGTGCCGCAAGCTGGGACAACTGGGAAGACTGGGGCACAAGGACCAAAAGGTGATGCTGGTGCTGATGGCAAAAACGGCGCTAACGGTGCGACTGGGGCAAGAGGCGCCAAGGGGGCGACTGGCGCGACGGGGGCTCAGGGTCTAAAAGGCGATACTGGTGCGACTGGGGCGCAGGGCGCAACTGGACCAGCCGGTGCGACCGGAGCTCAAGGTCCAGCTGGAACTCAAGGTCCTGCTGGCTCGCAAGGCATCCAAGGTCCACAAGGACCAGCTGGTCAAGACAGCGTTTCGGGCTTGAACTACAAAGGGGTTTTCGATTCTGGCGATACTTATGACAAAAACGACACCGTCCTAGCCACCGCCGCTGGCGGCGACACCCACACCTACGTTTGCATCGACCCCAGCGGCTGTCTGGCAGGCGGCGACCCGACCACCGACACCGTCAGTTGGGCGATTATCGCTTTCCAGGGTCCGACCGGCGCTACTGGCGCTCAAGGTCCGACTGGAGCTCAAGGCATACAAGGCGATCCAGGAGTAATGGGCGTATCTGGC
>JAISDN010000042.1 GCA_031264785.1 Candidatus Nomurabacteria bacterium | reverse complement strand
CCCACATAGACGCTAACTGTATCGTCGTCATAAAGATAAATCGTGCCGACAGAATAACCGCCTTTTCCTGTATTTTGGAAATTACAACCATAACCAGTGCTGCCGCCACCCGCCGCCGCGCCCCAAACCTCCAACTTATAAATCCCGTCAGCAGGCACATTGTAAGTGTCGGGCGAACCTTGGTAGGCAAAATCGGTCGGCGTGCCAGCGTCCAGCAAATCAAAACCCGTGCCAGTGATAGTAACAGTTTCGCCGCCCGCCGTCGGCCCGCGATTGGGCGAAATCGCGCTAACGCTGACCGCCGGCCCGTCAGCCCGAATCTCGCCGCCGGCCGTCAGCCAAGCCAAACTAACCACTAATACGGCGGCGCCGAGAGAGAGAGAGAGAGAGAGAATTGGGCTTATTGCAAATGATTTGCAATAAGAAACAGTCTTATTTGGCGCCCTAAATTCCCGCAATTTCATACAAACATTTTATACCACAAGCAACATAAACGCAACACTTATTGTGGGTGATTGTGGTAGAATTGGAATATGCCAAAATACAACGTCGTAGTCAAAACCACCGTAAATAATCGTCCCAAAGATCACGAAATGGCAGCTGCCATAATTCTCGCCAAACATTTTAAGACTGATATTATTTTTCTGCGACCGACCGCAAATAAAACTCCGGACTTTGACATCAACGACGTGATTTGGGAGCTCAAAAGCCCAATCGGCAACGGCAAACGCACAATCCAGAACAACTTGCGTGAGGCTAGACGGCAGTCGAGCAATATTGTGCTAGATTTGACACGAATCAAACTACACGAACAGCGAGCGATTAGTCAGATAAATTATATTTTGAAAACTCATACCGTCCGCTCGATTAAGCATTTGATGGTGATAAAAAGGTCGAAAAAAGTTGTTGAATTATTGTAGCGAGTGTGTTAGAATGTGAGTATAGAGATACGCAAGACACTGAATTGAGTCAAGCGTGTCTTTTTTATTTTTCAAGCATTTTCACCAAGCGGATTTTATGTTTCGAGATCCCTGAAAACCACAGTGGCCATTTCTTGACCGCGCAGTTTCTCATCGATCCTACTTTTAAACTCACCTATCCGCGCCGTAAGCTCGGCTTCGCCATTACTATTATTTTTGCCCATCCTTTTCCTTTCTTTGTTTTGATTGTATTATACAAACAAGTGTAGCACACTTTTTTAAAAAAGTCAATACCTTTTTTGCTATTGCTTTTATTTCGGTTTATTATAAAACAAAACCGCCCCTGTTGGAGTGGGCCAAAATAAAAATCCGATAACGTAGAAAATCGGATTTTTATTCTGGTAGCGGGGGTTGGATTTGAACCAACGACCTCTTGGTTATGAGCCAAGCGAGCTGACCACTGCTCCACCCCGCGTTGTTTTTCCATTCTAACACAGGGTGGCCGCAAATGTCAACTATTTTGCGTATTCGGTGGCGCGAGTCTCGCGGATGACGTTGACTTTGATTGTGCCCGGATATTGCATTGTGGACTCGATTTTGTTGGCAATGTCGCGGGCCAGTTTGATGGCCGACAGGTCGTCGATCTTCTCTGGCACTACAATTACTCGGACTTCGCGGCCGGCTGAAATGGCGTAAGCTTTGTCAATGCCTTCAAAACCGAGTGCAACATTTTCTAGATCGCGCATCCGTTCTACGAAGTTTTCGGCGCTGATATTACGGGCGCCGGGACGAGCTGCCGACACCGCGTCGACGATTCGCACCACCATTGCCTCTGGCGTGGTGGCTTCAATGTCGTCGTGGTGAGCTTCCATAGCGTGGGCGATGGCGTCGTTCATACCGTATTTTTTGGCCAGCTCCGCGCCGACGTGATGGTGTTTGCCCTCGATACTGTGTGACACGGCTTTACCGATGTCGTGCAATAGCGTAGCGGTTTTGACGGTGCGGGTGTCGAGGCCCAGATCGTCGGAAATCATTCCGGCCAGTTGGGTCATTTCAACGCTGTGTTGCAGGACGTTTTGGCCGTAAGAAGTCCGGAATTTTAGCTCGCCCAACAGATGAATCAGCTCTGGCGGCAGGCCAACCACGCGAACTTCGCGGGCGGCGTCTTCACCGGCTTTGACAACTTCCTTGTCAATCTGTTTTTGGGCTTTTTCAACCACTTCCTCAATCCGACCCGGATGGATTCGGCCGTCTTTCATTAACATTTCCAGAGACAGACGCGCGACTTGGCGGCGCACCGGATCAAAACTTGACAGCACAATCATTCCCGGCGTTTCGTCCACCAGAATATCGACGCCGGTAGCGCGCTGCAGGGCCTGAATATTGCGGCCCTCTTTGCCGATAATTCGGCCCTTCATTTCTTCATTTTCCAGCGGCAGCGCTGTGACGGTGCGCTCCGAAGCCACGTCGCGGCCCAGACGCTCCATCGCGGCCAGCAAAATCGCCGCCGATTGCTCTTCGGCGTCGGCCTCGGCGTCTTTTTTAAGCTTGGCAATCATCCCCAGCAAATCGCCCTTGACATCGCGCTCGGTCATCGACAGCAACTTGTCTTTGGCTTCGTCGCGCGTTAATTTGGCAATTTTTTCCAGTTTATCCTGTTGTTTGTTGCGAATATCGCGAATTTCGTTTTTGAGACCTTCTAATTCGTCTTCACCTTTGCGAACTTTTTCGGCTCGCTTGTCAAGGTCGTCGAGCTTTTTATCCAGCGCATTTTCGCGCTCAGTGATGCGCTTTTCGGCGGCTTTGGCCTCTTTGCGACGCTCTTCTTCGTCTTTTTTGGCGTCTTCGGTAGCCTTTAGCAAAACGTTGCTGGCCTCTTTTTTGGCGTCGGCAATCATTTTGTCGGTTTTGGCGTTGACGTTGTTTTTCTTAATCTTGCCGGCCACCGTGACGCCGCCGGCGCCCAAGCCGATTCCAACGATACCCAAAATTATTGGTATTAGTATTTCCATATTTTTCTCCTTTTACTCCGACCGGATCGCCCCGAGAAAATGCAGTTCTCGGATGTTTTCAAGCGATTGTTGTGGTCAAAATCCAAAATTATTATTCTTAAATAGCATTTCTGCTGGACTCTATTCTAGCATTATTCGATTGAAAAGCCAACATTACCGACCGGGCGGCCGCTAACGCTGAGTTCG
This sequence comes from Candidatus Nomurabacteria bacterium, assembly GCA_031264785.1. GTDB lineage: Bacteria > Patescibacteriota > Saccharimonadia > Saccharimonadales > Saccharimonadaceae > JAISDN01. The sequence continues at coordinate 749 of JAISDN010000042.1, read as the reverse complement.
ACTTGGTAATTTCCGACCGGCAGGGCCGTTGGTGTGGTGCTGACGATGGAGATGTAGCGCTGGCCGTCGGCCGGGCTGCGCTCTTCGTCGCGCAAAATGTTGGTTGAACCGCTTTTGACGCGGCTACTTTCGGCGTTTTTGATTTCGTAATCGACCTTGGAGCCGACCGCCGCGCCGGTGAATTCAAAGTGCAGCATAATTGGCTCTTGATCTTTGAAAGTATTTTTGGCTTCGTAATCGACAACGCGCGAACTGATGGCGTTGGTGGTTTCAATTTTGGTGATGTTGAGCGGTCGCGTGGCCACTGAAATAGCTAGCCAAGTGATGGCTGCCACCACAACGACAACAATCGCCGCAAAAATCGCGATTTTGCCGATTTTCAGGCGTTTTTTGGGCTTAGTCAGCTTTGGCCCGTCGTTTTTTTCGGTATTTTCGAGTTTTTTCCCTAAATCTTCCACTATTTTCCCTCCTTAAGTTTTCAGACTGTCATTTCGGTCGTCGAACCGAAACCATAGTAGTTCTATTTTAGCACAATTTTATCTGAAAAACATCTTCCATTTTTTAGCAGATTATGTTATAATTTCAAAGTTAGTAGGTTATTTATTAGCTTCGCTGATGTTCTTTGAAAGTTTAGAGAAGTTGAGAGCACTCAGTGAAGTTGTGTCTGTTTTCTTGAGGAGGATAAAAATGAGAAAGAAGTTTTATCCGTTATCACTAATCTTAGTCGTGGCCTTAGTCGCGACTATGTT
>JAISDN010000017.1 GCA_031264785.1 Candidatus Nomurabacteria bacterium | reverse complement strand
TTCGGCCCAATCTGCCGAGTGATAGACGCAGCGTCTTTGGCGTCAAGCGTATAACCGCCCCCGCCAACTGGCACAATCAGCACATCGATAATCCCCAGCGCCTCGAGGTCGTCATCGCTGATCGGCGCTAAAATATGCCCAAGAATCGCAATTCGCACGCCGTCCAACACCAGCCGATACGCCACTCCGTTCTTGCCCTCGGGGTCGATATGACGCTGCATCGGAATCCCCGTAATCGAAATATCGTTATGCTCATACTCGCCAGGCATATTTATCACAAAACTAGCCTTTTTCGGTATAAAATCGTCCTGAGTGACGATAGTAATCACGCCGTCGTTAGTAATCTCATTCACTTTAACGTTATCTGTCGGGTCGACCACAATCGTCCCCGCCTTGCTCTTGATAACCACCGAATTCGCGCCCCTATAATCTATTTCCATTTTTACTCCTTACTGTTGTTCTTGATTTAATACATCGTTGACATCGACCACCACCAAGTGCTTGGCGTCGAAAATATCAGTGATAAACTTGTCCTGCACACTCTTGCGGTAATAAAAATCATCATACGTCATCACCGCAAACGAAATCACGATATTCTGCTCCTCCTCGATAGTCTTCACCAGATTCCGCAGTTTCACTTTGCTAATATTCCCGACCACCAGCAAATCAACGTCGCTGTCAAAACCACTCACCAGTTTGCCAGCAAAAACCACCAGCTTGACATCGCCAACCGCAAAAAACCGCTTCGCCCAAACGGCGCTTTCGTCCTCTTTTTCTGCCGAAAGCTCCTTGCTTGTAAATATTTTGCGCAACGGCGCGTAAAAAGTATAAGATTTGTTCACACCGTAAAAAATCTTGTTGTCCTTGCTGTCGCTCTTGATAATGCCGATGTTTAGCATATTTGACAGTTCTCGGCGCACCGAATTGATCTGCTCGTCGATTTTCCGCGTGATTTCGCGCACATAAAATGTCCGCTCAGGATTGTTCATGAACAAATATAGTAATTTCACCCGAGTTTTTGAACCAAATAATGCATCTATCATATTTTTACCTCTATTAACCATAATAACAAATTTTTATTCAGAAAGTAAGTCAAAAATATACTTTTTTGCATTATCTAGTGGCAGCCAAGTGATTTTGTCGTGTTTTTGAGTAAACCAAGTGTTCTGTTTTTTGGCGAGTTGCCAGTCGACAGTTTCAATCCTAGCCCGCAATTCTCCCCTGTTAATCTCACCACGCAGGTATTTTTGGACTTCGCCATATGCATTTCTGTTTAGCTGCGGGCAATCTGAACCATATTTTTTGACTAACTTTTTTACTTCTTTTTCCAAGCCCGCTTTAAGCATTTCGCCAGCCCTCTGCGAAATTCGCTGTTGCAGAGTTTCCTTATCAATCTCAATCCCTACCGCAATGCAATTCTCGATCAACTCCTGCCGCCGCTTTTTCTGCTCAAAATCATAATCAAACAAAATCGTATACAGATACAAACCCGACCCGCCCACCAAAAAAGGAATATGCCCCCGCTGGCGAATCTCCTCAATCAGTCGCAAAACCTCCTCCTTAAACCGATAAATCGTATACTTCTCACCTGGCTCAATTAAATCTAACATATGATGCGGAACAAGTTTTCGCTCCTTTTTGGTCGGCTTGGCAGCGCCAATATTCATCCCCTTATAAATTGTCCGCGAATCAGCGCAAATAATCTCACCCCCAAACTCCCGAGCCAATTCCAAAGCCAAAGCCGTCTTCCCGCTGGCCGTCGGACCCATAATCGCCACCAATGGTTTATCGTGATTCAAAATAATCAGCTACCCCCCCCCAGTCGGCCACGCGCGTCACGCCAGCCGCAATTTCCGCCTCGCGGTTCCAGCCGTAATCACCAAACAACAGCGCCGAAACGCCCTGCTCAGCCGCCCCATTGGCGTGTTTCGGCTGGTCGTCAATCAAATAAGACACTCCACATTGCACAGCAAAATCCGCCTTGGTGCGCTTTTCCCAAACATCGGGATCTTCGCCATCTTTGTATGGCAGAGCAAAAATCACGTCGTCAAAAACTTGCGGGAAATGCTTGTCCAGCCATTTGAGCGTAGTTTCGCGCACCTCAAGCGGCCGCGATGTCATAGTTACAACATTAAACCTCTCCCCCAGTAAACGCAGCGTCCGCAGTGCGTCCGCCCCACCAATATTCAACATTTCTGGATAAGGATTCGAGCCGATAAACTCATAAAATCGCTTTAACCACTCGTCTTTGTCAATTTTGAACACCTCGCCCAAGTTCTCGGTGAGAGCGTCGTGGGTCAGCTGAGCATTCCAGCGCGAGTTAGCAAATTCAACCAAGCTACCGCTATAGTCCGCCAGCACATCGTCAATATCCACCGCAATGATAGGTTTCTTAATCACAGCGACGACCGACTAACCCGCTCTTTCGCCTCGTTCGCAATCGACTCCATAAGCTGCTCAGGCGCATACACATGCTCGACCGCCTCGTCCGCCCCTAAATCACCCCTGATACGCAAAGGCAATTTGCCACTTTCGGACTCCTTGTCCCCCACCACCACCGAATACGGCACTTTCCAAGTTTCGGCACTCCTGATTTTCTTGCCGACAGAATTGCTACTGTCGTCCAAAGTAGCTCGCACGCCGTATTCTTGCGCCAAATCCATGATTTTCGCACAAAGTTCGTCAACTTTCGGGTCATCTTTAACCTTAATCACCCGCAACTGCTCTGGTGACAGCCAAACTGGGAACTTACCAGCACAATGCTCAATCAATATCCCTATAAACCGCTCCATCGACCCATAAATCACTCTATGGATACAAATCGGCGTCTTTTCGCTACCGTCTTTGTCGATATATTTTAGTTTGAAACGCAGTGGCTGTTGGAAATCAAGCTGAATAGTGCCCATTTGCCACTCTCGCCCCAAGACGTCCTTCATCAAAATATCTATCTTTGGCCCATAAAAAGCACCGTCACCATCCTCGATGAAATACTCTCGGTTGCTCCCTTCTAATATTTCCTTCAAACTCGCCTCTGCTTTGTCCCACAGTTTTGCCTCGCCCATAAACTTCTCTGGCCGAGTGCCCAGACGAAATGAATACGACATATCAAAAATTGAATAAAAGCGCTCGACAATCCCAAAAATACGCTCGATCTCTTCTTTAATTTGTTTCTCAGTAACATAAATATGCGCATCATCTTGACGAAATTCTCGCACACGCAATAACCCGTTGAGCGTGCCAGAAAGTTCGTTGCGATGCAGGGTATCGGTATCAGAAAGCCTTAATGGCAAATCACGATATGAGCGCGGCTTACTACCAAAAACAACCATCGCATTGGGACAATTCATCGCTTTTATGCCATAAACCTCACCGTCTTCATTCTTTTCGGTCGCGAACATGTCATCCCAATAATGGTCAAAGTGCCCAGATGTCTGGTAAAGCTCTTGCTTATTCAAAATCGGCGAAACTATCTCCTGATAGCCACGTTTTTGATGTTCTTCGCGCCAGAAGTTGACCAGCTCATTATAAACAATTACTCCATTCGGCAACCAATATGGCATACCTGGTGCAGTTTCGTGGAACATAAATAGTTCCAGTTCTTTGCCTAATTTGCGGTGGTCGCGCTTTTTCGCCTCTTCTTGTTGCGTTAAATAATCCTGCAACTGCTCGTCGGCTTCAAACGCCACACCATAAATCCGCTGCATTTGCGGGCGTTTTTCGTCGCCGCGCCAATAAGCGCCAGACACTCTGGTCAGCTTGAACACCCCCGCCTCACCAGTGTTAGCGAGGTGCGGCCCACGACACAAATCCGTGAAATCGCCCACCGTATAAAAAGTCACTTCGCTGACGCTATCGCCCAAATCCTCCTCCTTGACAGAGGTCGTGCCCTTTGTTCCCAAATCCTCCAGCAATTCCTGCTTATAAACTTGCCCAGATTTCTTGGCCCAGTCAATCGCCTCGTCAATCGGCATTTCACTGCGCTCAAACTCCAGCTTCTGACCAATAATCTTGCGCATTTCCTTCTCAATCTTCGGCAAATCGGTGTCCGAAATCGTCTGCGCGCCAAAATCAATATCATAATAAAAACCGTCATCCACCGCTGGACCGACCCCAAACTTCACATCCCCATACAGCCGCGCGACCGCCGCCGCCATAATATGCGCCATACTGTGCCGCATTGTTTCTAATTTCTTTTCCATATTCCAATTCTAGCACAAAACCGCCCCGTGTGATACAATTATTTTGTATGGGCTCTTAGCTCAGTTGGCTAGAGCGCTTCCTTGACGTGGAAGAGGTCAGAGATTCGAGTTCTCTAGAGCCCACCAAGTTTCGCCCATTTTGGGCGATTTTCATTACCATTATGGATGTTTTTCGGTTGCTTAGCGTTTGCCCACAAAAGTCAGCGCCTTGCCAGTTGCGCCTGCTCGGCCAGTGCGGCCGATGCGGTGGACGTAATCTTCATAGGTGGCGGGCTGGTCGAAATTGATGACGTGGCTGACGTTTGGAATGTCGAGGCCGCGAGCCGCCACATCTGTTGCCACCATGACGCGCGACTGGTTGTCTTTAAAAGATTTCAGCGCGCTTTTGCGCTGCGACTGCGATTTGTTGCCGTGAATCGCCACCGAATTTATACCCTGTTTGTTCAATTTATCAGATAGCCGCTGCACGCCATACTTGGTTTCGCCAAACAGCAGGACTTTTTCAAACTCGTCCCGACCGAGCATTTCCAGCAGTTTTTCCATTTTTTCCTCTTTTGAATCCACCTCGACGACGTTTTGGTCGACGCTTTCGCTGGTGTCGGCCGTCCGAACCGAGATAGTCCTAGGGTTGCGCAAAAATTCCTTGGTCAGCTGCTCAACCTGCGGCGTGATGGTAGCGCTAAAAAATAATGTCTGCCTGTTCTCTGGCGTTTGGCTGGTAATCGTCCGAATGTCGCCCACAAACCCCATATCGAGCATGCGATCGGCCTCGTCCAACACCAACACCTCAATACCGTCCAAATGCAAAACTTTGCGTTTAATCAAATCCATCGTCCGCCCAGGCGTGGCGATGACAATATGCGGCCTGCGCCGCAAATCGGCAATCTGCCTGTTGATCGGCGCGCCGCCGACCAGCAGTGTCGAATACAACTTCATACCCCTGGAAAAAATCCGAAATTGGTCGTCGATTTGCTGCGCCAGCTCGCGCGTCGGCGCCAGGACGATGGCCGAAAGGGTTTTTCGATTAGCATAAAGCCGATTGACAATCGGCAGCAAAAATGCCGCCGTCTTGCCTGTCCCAGTGTTGGCTAGGCCGATGATATCCTCACCCGCCAGAATGTGCGGGATGGCTTGGTCCTGAATTGCGCTGGGGATTTTGTAGCCCCGACTGCGAATATTAGCCTGAATCGCCTCCGCAAACGGAAAATCCGCAAAATTATGCGTTGCCTGATATTCTTCGGCCGTCACCACAGTCTTTGCTTGATTAACAAATTTACTGGGATGAATATACGCCCCGCGACCTTTCTTCGGTCGACGTTGACCACTGTTATTGCGGGCACGATTGCCCTGTCCGCCACGTTGCGGACGTGATTTTCTGTAATATGACATTACGCCATTATAGCACAGTTTTGCTAAAAAATCAAGAGCTTGCGCTTAAAACCGCCAACTTACCCCCATTTCCCACATTTTCACAGGAGTTTTCCACATAAATTTTCCGCGTTTTACCCCTGTTTTATACCATCTATGATATATTCTAACCATAAGCTACGTATTGACTTTTTTGACATAGTGTGATACACTTATATACGTAATGAGTAACAACATTATGCAAGAAGGGAAACCTTCCAAACTATCACAGTTCACGCTCTATTACGAGGCGATTCCGCAGCGCTAATGAGC
>JAISDN010000005.1 GCA_031264785.1 Candidatus Nomurabacteria bacterium | reverse complement strand
GACGGCGGAGTTTCGGCGGCTGTCTGCACGCCGTTTATGTGGAGTTTGTACGAATACATTTGGGAAATTTCCTATCGACGGTTTTTGGCTGAAGCGTTATACTCGAACGGCAGCCGATTAGGAAAACTCAGCGATATGTTTTACGGACGACCGTATTGGAATTTGACAAAGACCAAACTCGCGATGTCGGGCGTGGTTGGCTATAAAGAGCGTGAATTTGACGAAGATCTCGGAATTAAACCGACTTATGAGGGTGATGGAGTTACGACCAGTTTGAACCTAAAATCGATTGTAAATTCTTTGAGAATTTTAACGAAAAGTCATTCCCAAGTGAATAGTAGGTTGCGAGAAAATCGGGCGTCTCACGACGATTTACTGAGAAAATATGATAAATATCTCAAGTCGGTTAGCTCCAGTGAGCAAGCCTGGCTAGATCTGGTGTTTCGAGGCTATCTATTGAGCGAAAGCACCTATTTCGAGCAGATTTTTATCAACACAGTCGCGCAGTCAATCTATAAAGACAAGTTGATGAAGCACATTTCCAGAGAGGAATATCTGAAACTTTTGATGGGGCTCGATGACATTTCACATCTGCGTCCGTATCGAGCTTTGTGGAAATTGAGCCGTAAAAATAAAATCTCAAATTCTGATGTTACGGAGTTTATTGATGAATTTGGCTATCATTCCGACAAGGAGCTTGATGTAACCTACCCTCATTTTGCCGAAGAGCCGGCAAAGATTAGGCAGATTGTTGCTGAACTGTCCAAACTGCCTGATTCTGAAAATCCAGAGCTGGAAACAAAGAAGCACAAAGAAATTTTTGACGAAACTCTCAATAAATTACCAAAGAATTTGCAAAAAACCGTCACGACGTTGCGCTCGCTACTATGGTGGCGCGAAGAATTTCGCGATGTTTCCACCAAGTTTTACTATTTAATCCGTTTGTACACGCTAGAACTGGCAAAAGCTTATCGAAAAAAGCACATTATTAAGTCCGAAGACGACATCTGGTTTCTCAAAATAACCGACATCAAATCATACATGCGCGGCGAAATCACGGCTAATATTTTGCGGAGCATTATCGAGAAAAACCGCTTATACTATGATTCTTTTCGTAATTATGTTCCGGCAAACGAGATTGGCAGATCGTTTGATGTTACTGATTTTAAAAGTAAGATTGTTCCGTCCGACAGTGTTAAAGGTGTTGGTTGCAGCACTGGCAAAGTCACCGGAAAAGCCAGAGTTATTCAAGATTTGTCAGAAATCAATCGATTGCAACGAGGCGATATTTTGATTACGAAATTTACTGATACGGGTTGGACCAGCAAGTTCGCCATACTAGGAGGAATTGTCACCGAATACGGTGGCGTCCTATGCCACGCCGCCATTGTTTCACGCGAGTTCGGTATTCCTTGTATAACCTGCGTAGAAAATGCCATGGCGCTAATAAAAGACGGCGAGACCATCACAATCGACGGGGCGACCGGCGAAATTATGGGGGAGAATAAATGATATTCATCGCCAGATTTTCTGGGCCCTCAGTCATTACTTACTTTGGGATTATAGTCGGGGTTTTGGGAATTTATTTAGCGAGCAGCGATATCAATTGGTCAATCGCCTGTTTATTTATTTGCGCAATCTGCGATTTCTTTGACGGCAAATTTGCCCGATTATTTAGGCGCAATGAACAGGAGAAGAAATTTGGCATCATGATAGATTCGTTAGCAGATACTCTAATGTTTGCGGCTTTACCGAGTGTCATTTTGTTCTCATTGTACCCTTCTATGGCATCATTGGTTGTAGGTTGCGTTTATGCATTGTGCGGGATAACTCGCCTGGCGGTTTTTACGTCAGAAGCTGAACCTAATAAAAAGCTAACCCATTATCGAGGATTACCTATCACCAGCGCGGGCTTTATCATCCCTGTAATTTACGTTATGTTGACAATCTTTTCATGGCCGGCAGCCGAAGCAGTTCTCTACGTGACATACGCGGCGTTGTCTCTGCTGTTTATATTAAACATAAAAGTGAGAAAACCGTGATATATGATCGAGCTAACAAAAAATTAGTCGGCGTCAACGACTATGGCCAGCATAGAATACAGTTTTTATATAGTAATCCGGTCGGCAGATTATTATTGAGGTTTGTATCGTCAAAAACCTATTCAAAGTTAAACGCTCTACATAACGACACGAAACGGTCTGCCCGGAAAATAACTGCGGTTGAAAAATCTTTTCACATAGATGCGTCCGAGTACGAGAGCCGCGATTTCAAGTCGTTTAACGATTTCTTTACGAGAAAACTTAAAACCGGAGCCAGGCCATTTTCGCATAAAGGCGCCGATTTCATCTCGCCCGCCGACTCAAAAATGATTTACAAAGAAATCTCGGACAATTTGGAACTTCGAGTCAAAGGCGCATCATATTCGTTGGGCAGCCTAATAGAAAATGATGATTTAGCCGAAAAGTACGCCGGCGGATTGTGCCTAATCTTTCGATTAACGATGGACGATTGCCATCGTTACATATTCCCCGATGATGGTAGAATTAAAAATTCTAAAACTATCAATGGCAAATTGCATACTGTCCAGCCAAACGCGCACGAGAAATATAAATCATATATCAGCAATTACAGAATCATATCGGAACTAGAGACAAAACATTTTGACGATATTTTATTTATTGAAATCGGTGCACTATTGGTCGGCAAAATTAACAACCATAAAAAGTCAATTTTTCGGAAAGGCGACGAGAAAGGCTACTTTGGTTTGGGCGGGTCGACCATCATTATTATCACGAAATGTGACATTATTAAAATCGACGATGACATCAGGCTGCATTCTCGCAAAAACATTGAAACTAAAGTCAAGCAAGGCGAAACAATCGGAGACGCGTATGCTTAGGCGAATCTGGATTTATCTCAAGGAAATGTTCCCGCTTTTTTCGCGACTGCTAGTTGGTTTGGGCATATTTTTCGAACTTTATTTTATCGTTTTGCTCAACTATGGAGTTACTAATTTTAGTATTGGCATAGCGGAATTCGTTGGCGCGTTTACGGTTTTTGCCTTTTTGTTCCTGCTGAGAGTGGCAGATGATTTCAAGGATTATCAGACCGACAAAGAATTATTTCCGGAACGAGCCCTGCCCTCCGGCAAAGTTAGGAAAAGCGACCTCATAATAGCGTTGATATTTGTTGAGTCAATAGTGGTAATCCTTAATCTACTACTCATGAACAATTGGCCATTTTTGGTATTTCTCTACCTATACGGCGGCCTGATGTCGTTTTGGTTCTTTGCAAAAAGCAAAATACAAAAAAATTTGCCGCTGGCCCTAATAACGCACAATCCGGTGCAAATCATTATCAATATTTATGTGGTTTCTTTTACCTGCATCAAATACGGGCTGGATTGGCAGTCAATAACGGTAGTCTTTGCCGTTTTGACGATGTATTTCCCCGGTTTAATTTGGGAAATTAGCCGCAAAATTCGAGCGCCAAGGGATGAGACCAAATACACCACATACTCCAAAATATTTGGCTACAAAAAATCAACAAATTTCGTTTTAATTATGACTTTACTGGATATCGTCACAAATATCGTCTTGGTTTGGAATCTGAATAAAATAACGATTGGACTGCTACTCATCAATCTGGCGTGGATGATTTGGAAATTTGTCCAGTTTAAAAAAGACCCGACCAAGTTCAAACTCGTCGACAAAGTCGTAATTTATACTTATATCCAAGAAAGTCTAATGATACTAACAGTAGCGATATTTCTATTATTCGGGAGGATTTAATGACGAAACGACAGGTAACAATTTTGGACGACAGCAATATTGTTGAGAGCTATCCTGGAATTACCCTGCCGCTGACGGAGTCGTTTATAAAAGCCGCCTATCATGAAATTTTTCGCGGCGCTCTGCTAAGGCTCACCAGCAGCCAAAAGATAGTAAAAGAAAATGACGAAAGCCTGCAAAATATGCTGGCCAGTTACAATGGACGGATTTATTATCAAATTAACAATTGGTATTCTGTGATTAGATATATGCCATTTAGCCATAAAATCATCCCCATTTGGCAAGAAATGATGGGAGTAAACCACAAAAGTGATTCGACAGACCAGAAACACGCAGTGCCTTTTTCGCGCAAGATGATTATCGCCAAAAATGTAGCGTCAGGAACATTTGGAACGCCGCGCGAGATGGCTAAATTGAACCAGGTTTTCGCCGACGCCGAAAAATACTTTAATACCGACTATAATGCCAACCTTGCCAATGAACAATTAAAGGAGTTGTACGAAACACTTTTTAAGAAAGTGCTTTTAAAATGGGACGTTACGCTAGCGAATGATTTGTACGCGTTTGTTTTTACCGGGCTGGTTAAACGGCGACTTAAAAATGCTAATCAATATATTTCCAGCGCCGGAAATATTGAAAGCATGAAGCCGCTAAGGGCGCTGCTTGACATTGTGAAATTTGCCGTTGAATCCAAAGAGATTGAAAAAATGGCAAAGTTAAAAACCAATGATGACGCCGATAATTTCTTGGCATCCAAAACCGAACTTGCCGGCAAAATTAACCGATATATTGCAAAGTTTGGCGACCGTTATCTGGACGAATTAAAGTTAGAATCCCCCACATACCGCACCGCTCCAAAATTGTTGATTGATAGAATTATGGAGTACGCTGAAACTCACGCAGAACTCGACGCGGTTGCGGGAAATGGAACCCTCGCAAAACCAAAGTCTAGTCGGCTGACAAAAAAATTCCTCGACATGGCCATCGTTGGCATCAAAAATCGCGAAGCTTCGCGTCTGAATCGCGCTCGCCTGTATGGTATGGTGCGGACGATATTTTTAACTATCGGGAAAAATATGGCGCGAGACAAAATAATCCTGAGCCAAGCAGATATTTTCTATCTGACAATTTCAGAAATTTTTGACTACATCGACGGCCAAGAGATTGACCTGGCGAAAATTATAAAAAATCGCCAAAAAGACTATAGAACATACGAGCATTCACCGGCGCAACATAGATTGGTATTTATAGATGGAAAATTGCAAAACGATTCGAATGAATTATTGGCGACCAATGAATTGCTCGGCGTACCGGTCTCGAGTGGAAAAGCAACCGCAGAGGTGGTGGTTGTGCAAGACCCAAAATCTGTCAGCGACATCAGCGGCAAAATTTTAGTGACGCGAACCACCGATCCGGCTTGGGCATTTTTGCTAGTAAAAGCCGCAGGCGTTATAGCTGAGAAAGGATCGCTTTTGTCGCATACCGCTATCATAGCACGGGAGTTAAATGTTCCGGCAATCGTGAATATACCGAATGTGACGAGCTTATTAAAAAATGGTGATATTGTCACTATGGATTGTGCGACTGGAAAGGTAGAAATCCAAAATGACTAAATCAGAGAAAATTCAGGAAATGAACTTACGGAGTCTATCTATCCAAAAAGTACTGGAAACTGCCGGAAATAAATGGCCAAAACGAAACTTTGTCTATGAGAAAAAACACGGAGAATATGTTCCGAAAACCTTCGCAGAGTTTACGCAAGATTCGAAAAATCTGGCTGAGTTTTTACTATCGAAGAAACTCGGCGGTCAACAAATCGCAATTTTAGGCGACAATTCGTATAATTTCATGGTAGCAGACATGGCGGTCATGGGCTATGTGGGAGTGAGCGTGACTTTGAATAGTATGTGGGGCGTCAAAGATTGTCAGCGAGCGATGAAAATCTTAGATGCGAAAGTATTCTTTTACGATAATCGTCACCAAAATATCGCGCGTGAACTGAAAAAAATATATCCGAAAATTGAGTTTATCAAATTGGAAGATATCGCCGAGATAGCCAAAGGCTTTAACGCGGAGCCGAAAATTGCGGAAACAGACACAACCAAATTATCGAAGATCATCTTCAGCTCGGGTACCACATCTGTGCCCAAAGCGGTGATGCTATCGCAAAAGAACATGTTTGCGGGGATTAACAGTTTGCTACGCCGGACTGGCTTTACTACGTCGGAAATAACATATTTATTTATGCCGCTATGCCATGTGTTTGGCGGAATTTGCAGTTTTTTGTACTCGCTAGTTGGTGGATGCCCAATTTACCTGTCATCGGGCAAAGAACATATTCTGGAAGAATTAAAGGAAATCAAGCCGACAGCGTTTAGCGTTGTCCCATTGATGTTAGAAATAATCTATGCGGGGATTGACGATCAAACCAAAGCCAAGGCCAAAAAAGCGATGAAACTGTCGAATTTCCTATTACTATTCAAAATAGACATTCGCCGGAAGCTATTCAAGAAATTACACGAAGGTTTCGGCGGCGAACTTAAATACTTGTTTTGTTCGGGAGCAAAACTAGATAATGAAATCAAACAATTTTTTAAAGATGCAGGGGTAAACTTGCTTGAGGCCTATGCCTCCACCGAAACCGCAGCGTCATTGGCGTTGGAATACCCTAGTAGCAAGAAGCTGGATTCAGCGGGGACAATTTACGAAGATATAGATGTGAAAATTGACAGCCCGAACGCAGCTGGAATCGGAGAAATCCTAGTCAGAGGAGACAGCGTTTGTCTTGGTTATTATAAAAATGACAAAGCGAATGAACAAGCATTTGATAGAGATGGGTATTTTCGGATGGGAGATTTAGGCTTTATGGACCAAAGCCGTGGGATATTCCTCCATGGTAGAAAAAAACGAACGATTTTGCTAAGCAATGGTGTCAACGTCTATCCTGATGAAATAGAGCGGGATTTGGAAGGTGGCTGTGTTCGCAAGGTCAAAGTTTATGAAGATAAGCAAAAAATTGTCGCGGAATTTTATGTAACCACTGGAACAAAAGCTTCGAAGATAAAAAAGTTGGTGGCTAAATATAACGAAAAAAGTCTGGAGTATTGGAAGATTGATGATTATGAAATTGTAGAATACAATGAGAAAAGCCACTTAAAGTAGGTAGATTGGTCAGGCGGAATCTGGTTCGAACTTAGTTTTTAATTTAGCCAATGTGTCGTCGGTGACGCCGAGGCCGCGCCGCAGATAATTGTCTAGCGAGCCGTATTTGTCACGAGCGGCGTTGACACCGTTTCGGAGCCATTGCTGTTGGACGGTGATGCGGTCGCCGTTGGTCAGACGCTGTCGGTTGCTCCGCATATATTCTTTCACGATGTCGGTTCCGTCGGCGCCAACCGCGTACATCAACATAGCGACGAGCCAACCGGTGCGGTCGCGGCCGAGATTGCAGTGGACGAGCACGTTGCCTTTGGCGTCGGCGATATCGGTCAGGGCGCGGCCGAATTGGTGGCGCGAATTGGCGTCAAAAACGAATTTCGTGTAATCTTGGGTGCCGTAGACTGGGTAGTTCTTTTGCTCGACGCCGGTTAGCGGTTTGTCGGGAAAGTGGTCAAATTCGCGTTTTTCGCGCAGGTCGACCACTAGGCCGCCTTTCAAGAAATGTTCTAGTTGTTTCGCATCGGAATCGGACACTGAATAAAGTTTTCCCGACCGAAACAGGGTGTCGCGCTCGATGACATGGGGTACCGCTACCGTGCGGAAATTGTCGATGTCGGCCGCTACGGTTCCTGA
>JAISDN010000002.1 GCA_031264785.1 Candidatus Nomurabacteria bacterium | reverse complement strand
AAAAAAATGCAATAGTCTGCTAAAATGGAGCTATGATTTCCAAAAAATACCGTTTTCACGGCTATGGCAGCTTGAATTATTTGCATCGCAACGGCGCGGCGGTGCGGGGCAAGGGTATGGCGGCTAAGTTTGCGCCCAATGTGCGGCGCGATTTGCCGCGTTTTGCGGTGGTGGTTAGCAAAAAGGTTTTGAAAAGTGCCGTCAAGCGCAATCGGTTGCGGCGGCGGATTTTTGAGATTGTTCGCCATTATATTCGGCCGGATTCGCCCAGTATTGATGTTATGATCACGGTTTTTACGCCGGAATTGCTCGACGTGGAGCATCAAAAATTAAAAACTGACGTCGAAGCTCTTCTAAAATTGTCCGGTTTGTAGTAAAATTAGGGAACTATGAATATTTTTGATCTGTTAATTGTGCAGCCAGTTTTCAATCTGCTGCTCTTTATTTACAATTTTGTCGGTGATTTTGGGGTGGCGATTATTATTTTGACGATTGTTATTCGGTTTATTTTGCTGCCGATGGTGCGGAAGCAACTGCACCAGACCAAGCTGATGCGCAAGATTCAGCCAGAGCTGAAGCGCATTAAAAAGCAAGCTGCCGGTGATAAAATGGTGGAATCGCAGATGATGATGGCGCTGTATAAGGAGAAGGGTATCAAGCCGATGAGCTCAATTTTGGTGCTGCTGGTGCAGTTGCCGATTTTTATGGCGGTGTTTTTTGTGATTCGCAATTGGGCGCATTACCTCGAGAATTTTACTTATCCGTTTTTGCAAGGTTTTATGAATATCCCGGATTTGATTGCCAATCCCCAGACGCCGATGTTGTTTGGCGTGATTGATCTGTCGCAGTGGCCGATTTCGGACGGGCAGATTGTTTGGCCGCTGTTGATTTTGGCACTGATCGCGGCCGGTTTGCAGTTTTTCCAGACTCGCCAAACCACGCCGGATTCGGGCGGCGAAAAGAAGAAAATGCGCGATTATTTTAAGGATGCGGCCGCCGGCAAGGAAGTCGATCAGTCGGAAATGACCGCCAATATGACGCGTAATATGATGTATTTTTTCCCAATTATGACCTTTGTGATTGCTGTGAATCTGCCGGGCGCGGTGGTGCTGTATTATGCGGTGCAGGCCGGTGTGGCGGTGCTGCAACAGCATTTTATTTTGCGACGCGATGTCGACGAAATGGAATCTTTGGCCGATCAGCCCAGTAAACGGGTGAAAAAAGCTCGCGAGGCGGAAATTGTGGTTAAACCAAAACGCGAAGTTGTTAATAAAGGTGCCAAAAAATCTGGCGGAACAACGGTGGTGCGGCGGATTAAGGCAAAGTAAGGAGGAATTATGGACAGAGAAGAATCAATAATGTTTGCTAAGAAATATCTGGAGGATATTTTGTCGTTTTTTGGTTTGAATACCGATGTCGGGGCTAGCGCCGACGAGGATGTGATTGAGCTGTTTGTGCCGTCGAGTTATTTGAATGGTTTTTTGATTGGCCAGCGCGGCGATACGTTGCGTAGTATTCAGTTTTTGATTGCCACAACTTTGCATCAAAAAGAGGCCGAAATGACGCGAGTTAATGTTGATGTGGCGGATTATAAGCGTCATCATAACGAGAAAATTGCCGATCAAGCTGAGACTTGGGCTAAGCAAGTTTTGGAAAGTGGCGAAGCGCTGCATTTGCGGCCGATGAATCCGGCTGAGCGGCGCGTGGTGCATAAAGTGATTGGCGAATATTCTGAGCTAGCCACCGAATCTGAGGGCGAAGGCCGCGACCGGCACGTGGTGTTGTCGAAGATTGCGGCGGAAGAATAATTTGCGCGCAGAGTTCTAATTTTTTATTTGAGTAGAATTTTTAGGTTGCGGATGGCGACGACAAACTTTATAAAGTTTAGAAGGGTTTTGGGCGATTTTGACAGGGGTAGATTTTCGTGTTGGCCGGCCTGTTTTAAGCGGGTGATTTTTTGTTGATTTGGTAAATTTGATTCGGTAATGGCGCGGGCGAAGGACAAGAACCAGCGGCGTTTAATTTTTTGGAGGAGCTTTTGCTGTTCGGGGTCCGAACTGTCGGCGAAGTTCTCCAGCGACTGGAAATTGCGCAGACGATTCTGATAATCCAGCGACGATTTTCTCACCTCACTAGAATCCGAGCCATAGCTGTAACGATACAAAGCCTCCGAAATCGCGGCAACTTTTTCAGCTCGTTTTAAAAACTCTAAATTAAAAGTCAGGTCCTCACCAAAACGCAAATCCCGCGTCAGCTTCAGGCGGTATTTTTTAACGATGTCTAGTCGGTAAATCTTGTTCCACAAATTATAAAACAGTCCGTTTTCCAAAACCGATTTTACAACTTGGCGGCGAATATTGGGATTGCCAGACATCGTGAATGGCTTGGGGCTGAAAACATTGTAATCGCGAATAACTTTTCCTTTGTGCAGCAAATCCGTCCGCCAACCGCAGGCCACCAAATCGGAATCGCTCTTGGAAATATTTTTAACCATTACTTCCAGCATTTCCGGCTCAATATCGTCATCGGCGTCAAAAAACATCAAATATTGGCCGGTGGCTTTTTCAATTCCGACGTTCCGGGCAGCCGATTGCCCAGCGTTTTTTTGAGTGATAAGTTTAACGCGCTGGTCGCTTGCCGCAAAATCTTGCAAGATCTGACCAGTGCCGTCGGTTGAGCCGTCGTTCACCAAAATCAGCTCAAACTTTATAAAGTTTTGCTGCTGCAAAATCCGACCGATAATCCGACCAACGCTCGCTTCGGCGTTCCAAATCGGAATCACAATCGACAATTCAGGCTTTTTCATATCTACAATTGTATCAAAAATATGCTAAAATAGGGATGTATGTTTGCGAAATTAAAGGAAAAATATCGCTATTCGCTGATTTTGCTGCGCGAGTTGGTGCGGACAGATTTTAAAGTTAAGTATCAGGATTCGGCATTGGGCTATTTATGGTCGGCTTTGCGTCCGCTGTTTTTGTTTGCTGTAATGTATATTGCGTTTGTTAAAGTTATGCGAGTCGGTGCCGACATTGATCACTGGCCGGTTGCGTTGTTGCTTGGTCTGGTGCTGTGGCAGTTTTTTGGCGATATTGCGAAGGGCAATTTAAAATCGATAGTTAGTCACGGCGGATTACTTCGTAAGTTGAAATTTCCTCGCTATATAATCGTAATTTCTAGTTCAGTATCGGCCTTGATCACTTTAGCAATAAATATAGTTGTAGTAGCGGTTTTTGCTGTTATTAATCAGTTGCCGTTTACGCCGAACCTCCTTTTGGTAATCCCGGTAATTCTGCTAGTATTTGTTTTTGGATTAGGGGTGGCGTTTTTTCTGTCGGCGATTTATGTTAAATTTCGCGACATTGAGCACATATGGGATATCTTTATGCAAGGGCTTTTCTATGGCTCAGCGATTATTTTCCCAATGAGCTTAGTGTTAAGAATTAACGGCATCGGCACACTATTAGCCCAAATTTTGTTAATGAATCCGGTGTCGATGGCTATTCAGGAAATCCGTCATTTTGCGGTCAATCCAGTCATTCCGTCGTTGTCGTCGATAGCAGGTGAAAATTGGTGGCTAATGGCTCTACCGCTTGTCATTACAGTTTTATTTTTTGTAGCGGGTGTCTTTTTCTTTAAAAAACGATCGCCGAATTTTGCGGAGGACGTTTAAATGAATAGTGATATCGCAGTTAGTATCAAAAATGTCCGCAAGTCTTTTCGCCTGCCACACGAACGTGAGGACTCCATTAAGATGAAGGTGCTGAATATTTTCAAAAAACATGACAAAGGTTATGATAATTACGAGGCCCTGAAGGGAATTGACCTTGATATTAAAAAAGGCGAGTTTATTGGGATTTTGGGTCGAAATGGGGCCGGTAAATCGACGTTGCTGAAAATTATTGCCGAGATTTATCAGCCGACCAGAGGTTCGATTGAGGTTAGCGGAAAGCTGGTGCCGTTTATTGAGCTAGGCGTTGGTTTCAATCCAAACCTGTCTGGTCGCGACAACGTTTATTTAAATGGCGCGATGTTTGGTTTTAGTCGAGACGAAGTCGATAAAATGTATAATTCGATTGTAGATTTTGCTGAGTTAGAAGATTTCATGGATCAAAAGTTGAAAAATTACTCCAGCGGCATGAAAGTGCGGTTGGCATTCTCAGTGGCGATTAAAGCTAACGCCGATATTCTGTTGCTAGACGAAGTTTTGGCAGTCGGTGATGCGGCTTTTAAAAAGAAATGTTATGCCTACTTTAATAACCTAAAAGCCAATAAAAAGACCATTATTTTTGTAACACATGGTATGGGCGCAGTTAAGGAGTATTGCGATCGGGCGGTTTTGTTGGAAAATGGCAAGGTGGCGTTTGACGGCGATCCGGCCGAGGCTGCTGATAGGTATAACGGCTTGTTCAAAAAGGAAGAAAAAAAGGTTGTGCCTGAAAATGCCAAAAAAGATGTGCAGATAAAATTGGTCAAAATTAATGTTACAAAGAAACATATTAGCTTAAATATTGATCTAAAAAACAACACCTCAAAAACTGTCGACGACATAATTTTTGGTGTTAGCTGTAGCCGTTCGGGTCGGCTGGTTGGCGGTTTTCAATCTGGCGGAGATAAGCCATTTTCCGTCGAGGCGGGATCTAAGGAAACCGCTGAAATCGCCTTCGATAATATCTTTGGAAATGGAACATATTCTATAGCGGTCAACTTGCGGGACGCTAAAACGAAGGATATTATAGACAGTCTGCCCAATGCGGTAGAGTTTGACAATCAATTTGGGAGTAGTAATTATTTTCCTGTGGAATTTAAAGTGAAATGAGCAAAATGGCTAGTCTATGCGCTTTTACTACTTGTAACGATGGATATGTTGAAAAGTCGGTCGCTGCGCTTAAGAGTGTGCGGCAGCATAATAAAACGCCACTTTATATTATTGGAAAAAAATTCAGCGTCAAATCAATTGACTTGATGCAAAAAAACAACATTGAACCAATCGAGGTAGACTTAAAAGAACACTTTCACAAAGCGTGGGATTATCCAATTGAGTGTTATTATATTTTTGCCGGCCCAGAGATTCTTTCGAAACTCGGTTTTTCGCATTCGCTGTATATCGACGGAGACATTTATTGCAATAAAAAGTTAAAAATTGACGGCGGAGTTGGCTCAATCGATACTTATGCCGGAGTTGCGAAGGCCTCAATATATGACATTTTGACTTTCGAACG
Organism: Candidatus Nomurabacteria bacterium; assembly: GCA_031264785.1. GTDB lineage: Bacteria > Patescibacteriota > Saccharimonadia > Saccharimonadales > Saccharimonadaceae > JAISDN01. The sequence continues at coordinate 17,453 of JAISDN010000002.1, read as the reverse complement.
GCCAAATGATATTCAAAAAATTTTAAAAAGATGGCCGCGGGCTAAAAAATTTATTTATCATAAACGTATACATAGCGGTGTGGTGATTTTTAATAATGATTACCTAACAAAGTTTGGTTTTCTTAAAAAAGTCAGCAAACTTTATAAAGAAAGTATTAAGATTAAGGCGCCGCGCAAGGGTGACGACTCACTGTTATCGTTGTTCCAGGCCGTATATCGCATTGAGCCGAAATATCTGCCGGTGGCTTACAATTTTTTTGAGCGCAAGCCGGTGGTTGAAGGCAAGAGGTGGTTTTTTGATCATGCTAAATTGAAGGGCAAAATAATTTTTTATCATTTTATAAAAACCAAACCGTGGAGCGATGACCGGCAAACCAATATTTTGGCCGAATATTTTTCTAGAAAGTTTATGTTTATGTTAGATAAAAGAATCGTCAGATTTTTTAGGTTGCTAAGGATCATTGCATGTATAGATTTAATTATCATTTTATTGGACGTTTACTTGGCGCTCAAATGGGTGGCTTTTATTATGCTGAATCTATTCAGAAAGCTAGTTTGTCGGAAATATGTCTGGTTAATTTTTAACGATGGTGCCGATTCGGAGAAATTTTTCAATTTTGTTCAAAAACAACATAACAGGGCGATAAAAGTGTTTTTAGCGGAGAGAAAGGCCACCTCAGAAAAATCAAGTGGAGATAAAATAATTGTCGGTAGTTTTAAGTATAAAGTACTTTGTCTATCGGCAGACAGGATAATAAGCCAGGACCAGAGGTTCTTGTCTGGTTTGTCGCAAAGGCGATGGAATCGTTTTTGTCGGCCGGTGCATGATAATTTATATATCAAAAATAATTCAGAGTCTTGTCTTGGATATTACAATTCACTTCTGAACAGTGATATGCAAAAATATATAAAAAAGATGACAAATAATAAAGCACGCTTCTTTTTTAAAAGGTTATCAAATTATGGTAAACGGCCAATCTCTACGTGGTGGTGGCGCTATAATACCATGTATTTTATGAACTTTGGCGATGAAATGACCAGGTATATTATTTCGTCGATATTTGGTAGGAAATGCGAATGGGCGCCGAGCGAATCTTGCGAGCTGGTCGGGGCTGGGTCTATTTTGCACAATTTCGGTAGTGAGGGCTCCGAGGTCCATGTTTGGGGTAGTGGCTATAAAATTCCATCGAGTACTGGGGGGGGGTCTGCAAATTCTAGGTTTATCGTGCACGCCATTAGAGGGAAGTTAAGTGCTAAATTGGCTCATGTAAAAAAGGCTGCTTTAGGCGACCCTGGGTTATTAGTCAATCTGGTTTTTCGCAAAGCCCCGAGAAAAGCGTACAAAGTTGGTATAGTTTGTCATATTTCCAATAAAGACAGTAAATATCTCAACGGAGTTCAACGGCGACATGACTATTTGGTTATAAATCCATTACAAACCCCAGACAAAGTGGCTTATGATATTACATCTTGCAAATTGATATTGTCGTCGTCGTTGCACGGTATTATTTTTGCTGACAGCTTTAATATACCATGCTATTGGATGCCGCTAAGTTCAACGCTAGACGATATGGCTTCTGTAAAGGACTCTGATTTCAAATTCCACGATTACTATTCTTCAACTGGTCGGCGAGCCAAGAAAATACCAGCCAGTGTTATCGGCGATGAAAAAGCTATAGAACGGATGATAAAACGATATGTTCCAATTAAAAACTTAAAGCAGATTCAAAAAGATTTAATCAAGAGTTTTCCTAGTTTGTGACTTGGTATCCTATAATATTAAATTTCTAAGGATTTGTCGTACAACTTTCTTAAGAATGTCGCCATTTGCTCTCGGGTTACTGCACCTTTGGGATTGTATGTCACGTAGGTACTGGTTATGTCATTTTTTGCAAGCCAAGCAATACTTTTACGGTGAGAATTACTGGGTGGAACATCGTCATACCGGTCTAACTCGCTCTGTGTAGGTGTGTAATAAGGGCTACCTACGAAGTGATACAAAAATGTTGCCATTTCTGCCCGAGTGACTTTCCTGTCGGGGCAGTATCTATAAAGGCCGCATCCTTTAGTTATGCCCGTAGATCCCAGCCATGCGATATTTATCATGTGTGGATTCTGCTGGTCTACATCATTGCCAAACTCAAATCTTACAATGTCACCAATATACCCACCAGATAATTTTGCCAAAAAGGTAGCCATTTGAGCCCGAGTTATATCTTTTTTGGGGCTGTAGGTTCTTGCGGTAGTGCCACTAGTTATTCCATATCGGTAGAGCCATTCGATGTTGGCTTTATGCTCGTTGTCATTAATATCTTCAAAACTCGGTGTAGTACCATTAACCGTAGGTAATTCAATAGTAATTGGTCCAGCAGAGGCACTAGTATATTCCTGGTAGCTATAATTGATTAAACTTATAGATGCCATATATTTACCCGGGAACAGCATCTTGTCGTTTTGACGTTCAAAAATATCTTGCACCTGAAACGATAACAATGAATTTTCCTCAGATCTATGAAGAGAATAGCCACCGAAATTATTCCGAAGCATAATTGAATGGGATTTTGTGCTACCAACACCGCATGCAGTATAGTCATAATCCACCTGTATTTTATAGTTATTACTACCTACCGGTGTCGTGTCAATAACGCTGTGTGGACGCAGCTCCAAGCAATGAGAGTCCGGAGCTGCCTGTGCTGGTATAGCGTTAATGGCAGCAATGCCAAATCCGCCAATCAGTCCATATGTTAAAAATTTTATTGATTTAGATTTAAATAACTTCATAATATTTCCTTTCTGCTGATACTGTAACATAATGTTAACGACAATGTAATGACTGGCTGTTGAATATAGTTTTCATTCTATGCTAGAATAATCATATATGAGCGAGAAAAAAAAATTAATATCGGTTGTAGTACCCGTCTATAACGTCGAGGCTTACCTACGTGAAACTTTAGAGAGTGTGGTTTGGCAAAGTATTGGTTTTAGAGAAAACGTTGAAATTATTTTGGTGAACGACGGCAGCCCAGACGATTCAGAAGCGGTTTGTTTGGAATATAAAAATCGTTATCCGGAAAATGTGATTTATATTAAGCAGAAAAATGCTGGCGTGTCGGTGGCTCGTAATAATGGACTGAAAAAAGCTCGCGGGCGGTATGTACATTTTTTGGATAGTGATGATTTGGTTAGTCGGAATTTTTATAAAGAGGCTGTAAAGTTTTTTGAAGAACACGATGCGGAAGTCGACTTAGTTGCCTGTAAAATCATGTATTTTGAGGGTAGTTTTTCGCCGCATTATTTGAATTGGAAATATCATAAAACTAGGGTTTTGGATTTGGACAAACAACCACAAGCTTCAATTTATCATTTAAACAGTTGTGTCATGAAGCGGTCGGCCATAGCTGATTTACAGTTCGATAAAAGATTGTCAATTTCGGAAGATCAGAAGTTTTTAATGCAGTTGTTAGCTAAGAAAAAAGCTTATGGCGCGCTGTCAAAAAGTGCCACTTATTATCGAAAACGAAAATCTGGAACCTCGGCTATTGATCGGAAAATTACTGACAAAAGATATTACTTGGTGCCAGAAATTATTTATGCTGACGAGATTAAAATGTGGTCAGACGGCAAGGGAAACTTACACAAGTTTGCGCAGTGGGAAATTATGAACGACTTGCGTTGGAAGATTTCGGAGGAAGAATCGCAAGATGTTCTGTCAAAAAAAGCCGAGCAAGATTATAAAAAAGCCATATACAAAACGTTAGATTATCTTGACGACGAAGTGCTAGCCGGAAGTGCTTTAGACTGCACAACTAAGCAATTTTTACTACGCAAAAAATACGGATCGAATTATGAGAAAAAATTGAGCTTTAAAAATGGCGCTTATTATATCGACGACACATTATTATTAAATGTTAAAAAAGACAAAAGCGCTTGTTCTACGAACTTCGACTTTATTCACGATTTGGGCGATGGGCAGCTAAAAATTGAGGGTTACGCCTTAAACTCTCCGGTTAGTAATCGCGATAAGTTTTATATCAAAACTTCACAAGGTCAGTTTGATTTAAAGCCAATCGAAAGAGCGCAACGGCAGAGAGGCTCGTTTTTGGGTGACCAATTTTCGAGTGATGAGGAGTATGAATCTATCATAAAAGTCGCTAAAAACGACAGAATTGAATATATTCTCGAAACCTTTACCGGTGAAAAAATCAGTCTACCGATTTTTACAAAACGTCAAACCGGTTTTGGAAATCTGAATAGACAATATATTGTTCGGGCAAATCGGTTGATTCGTAAAGAGAATAACCAATTATTTGTTCATGAAAATAATCCGCAAAACTTGTACAAGTTTGAAGCGCGATTTCGCTTGCAAATCGCCAAAAATTGGCAGTTACGCCGCTCGGCTGGAATGGTTAAGCGACTGCTAAATAGTAATATGAAATTTATCCCAAAAATTAGCATAATAAAAACCGTCGTGATTGCGGTCGGCCTAGCTCTACGCGCCATGTTTTTTGCGGTTATTGATATTTTTGTGCGCAGTTTCTATTTTCGTGCGGTGGACAAAAAGCACCAGCCAATTTGGCTGATTTCCGACCGTGGCGGTGTAGCCGGTGACAACGGCGAAGCCTTATTTAAATATATTGCCAAAAATGAAAACCCCAAAGCCGACGTTTATTTTGTGGTTGATAAAAAATCTGTTGACTATAAACGTTTGAAAAAAATTGGCAAAGTTTTGAATCTTAGAAGTTTGAAATATAAAATCAAATTTCTGCTGGCCAAAAACGTGATATCATCGCACGCCGATGATTATGTGGTCAATCCATTTTTATATCGCTGGAATCATTTTTGCGATTTATATAATTTTAATTTTGTCTTTTTGCAGCACGGCATAATTAATCAAGATATGTCGGATTGGCTGAATCGCTATAATAAAAACATTAAAATTTTTGTCACCAGCACCAAACGCGAGCGCGCTTCGGTTTTGGAATATCCATATTATTATGAACCGGCCAATGTGTTGCTGAGCGGTTTGCCAAGATACGATTTACTAACCAGTGATCCGAAGAACAAATTGATTTTAGCTCCATCTTGGCGGGCGAATCTGTTAGCGGAGAATGCAAAAGGTATGAGTGGCATTAGGCGACGTTCAGAAACTTTTAAACAGACGGAATATTACAAATTTTATAACGGTCTAATGAACGATCCGCGGCTGCTTGAAGCTTTGAAAAATGCCAATATGGTCGGTGAACTTTATCTTCACCCGGCTTTTAGTGAGCAAATTAACGATTTCGTCAGCAATGAATATTTTTACACAAAAGCTTTTCCTTATGATTACAAAACCGCTTTTCGTGAAGGTAATATTTTGGTGACGGATCTTTCGAGCGTAGCGTTCGATTTTAGCTATTTGAAAAAACCAATTATCTATACACTTTTTGATATAGACAAAATTTTCGATTCACATATACAGAAAAAAGGTTATTTTGAGCATAAAAAAGATGGTTTTGGTCCAGCTTGTCCAGATTACGAATCGTCCGTTAAGGAAATCGTTAAAATTATTAAAAATGGCTGCAAAATGTCACCAAAATATCAAAAACGCGTAGATAATTTCTTTGCTTTTCGCGATCGAAAAAACTGCCGGAGAGTCTACAAGGGGATTGTGAAGTTATGATTGGGCTGTTTAATAATAACAAAACTAAAGCACAGATTACCATTGATGAGGTCAACAGCTTAGTTGATCGCTTTGCCAAAAAAGAATTATCAACTGACGACAAAACAGAAATTCTGGAAACGCTGCAGCGGATTTTTGTGAGCAATGATTTGCTATCTTTATGCGGCAATGACGGATCATTGGCTAGGGGATATATTAAAAAATTATCACAAATTTTGAAACAAGTAGAGGATAATCTAATTGAAAATATGCCAAGATACACAAAATGTAACCAGCGGCAGTTTTCTAGGTTGAAAATTTTATTTCTATCTTTCAAATATCAAAAAGACATTATAAAACAAGCCACCATTTCCGAAGACGGCCTCTTAGTTTTTAAAAAACTGAAGTTATTTGATTTTTCTAATAACCCATCTTTGGTTTTTCACACGGCGAACGTTGAACAAGAGAAATTGATTCTCCGCCTAACTTATGATTTTCCTTTGTCGGGCGATGTAAAAATTTGTGCATCTGTTGGTGAAGAAACTTATCCTGTTAAAAAAGTTTTTAAAGAAAACAGTAAGAGCTTTTTTGACTCGCAACCACAAGATTTAATATACGCTACGGTCGGACTGCCGATCAAAAAAATCCTCGATACGCCAATAGAATTCTGTATTTTCCGCCCCCCCCCTATAGTAGAAAATCTTATAAAATAAAACATCTAGTCGAAAAAGGCAACCTATTTCGACTGACGGGATATATCGACGGAAATTACCGCCTCTTAGACAAATATCTACTACGCAAATTCAAGGACAGGTATTTTTTGTTGACCGAGCAAAGTCCTTTAAAAAACCTCAAAGCCGAATGCCATGTTGCTGTCAGAATGATTCAGCAAAAGAAACTGATGGCTGCATTGTGGAGGTTGACCTGTCTAATAGTGAATCATAAATCTAAGAATAAAGTTTGGTTAATATCCGACCGGCTAATATCGGCCACCGATAACGGTTATAATTTTTATCATTATGCAGCTACTCAAAAATTGGCCAATAAATTAAACCGGATAAAACCAATATTTGTAATCAGCCGGAAAAGTCAGGCCTATCGCGAACTTAAGTCAAAAAAATACCCGGTCTGTGCGTTTGGCTCATTCAGACACAAATTGTTATTCCTGAAAGCTAGCAAGGTGGTTGCTGCCTATACCGACCGCGGCCGGATTTATATATTTGCCGAAAACCAACCTTATATTGCCGGTCTGATGAAATACGATTTTGTCTATTTAGAGCATGGCGTCATGATGGGGGATTTTTCTAAAGCCCACGGCGGATTTAACAAAGATGCTCGACTGTTTACAATGGCCTCTAGTATCGAACAGAAAGACGTTAAAAAAATAAAAAGATATGATTATGTGCATGAGGAGGCTAGACTCACAGGTCATCCCAGACTTGACGCGCTACTCAATTCAAAGAAGCCTGAAAAAATCGTCTTAATCGTTCCAACGTGGCGCTCCAGTTTGGAAGGGGAGAAAGATCCAAAGCATATTGACCAGTGGTATTATAACGAAGATTTCAAAAACAGTGATTACTTTAAGTTTTATAACTCACTTTTGAAAAATAAAAAATTATTAGCAGCGGTTGAAGAAAATAATTATAAGCTGAAGTTCTTGATTCATCCGGTCTTCTTTGCTCAATATATAGATTTTAAAAATAGTGCTAGCGATTTAGTTGAAGTGCTAAAACCGCCACATGATTATATAAACTTATTTAAAACCTCCGCCATTATGGTAACGGATTATTCGGGTGTACACTCGGATTTTGGCTATCAAATGAAGCCAGTGGTTTATTCTCAATTCGACAAAAAACATGTCGAAAACGGTGGTCATTATCATGAAAAAAGTAATTTCAGTTGGGAAAAACATGCCTTTGGCCCAATCACGAAAAATGTCGAAGAGACTGTTTATCAAATAATTTCTTATATCCATAACGGTGCCAAAATGCAAAAAAAGTATCAAAACAAAGTTGAAAAATTCTTTCCACTACGTGATGGAAAAAGTTCCAAACGGATTTATGAGGCGCTACTTGAAATTGATAATAGTAAATTAAATAAGGAGGAAAAATAATATGAACGTAGCAATTGTAACTGCTGGCGGAGTCGGCTCGCGCATGAAAAGTGAAGTTCCAAAACAATTTATCACTGTGAACGAGATTCCCATTATTATTTACACTTTGAAAAAGTTTCAGAGCTGTGGCGCTGTCGACAAAATTGTCGTGCCCTGTTTGAAAGAGTGGCAACCGATATTGAAAGGTTATATTGCGCTGCACAAGATTAGCAAAGTTGATTCAATTGTCGACAACGGCCAAACCGGACCAGACTCCATAATGAATGGCTTAATATATCTTAAAGACAAAATAAAAAGTGACGATATTATCATCGTCCATGACGGTAACCGGCCGCTGGTGACTTGTCAAAATATTGAAGACGCCGTTAAATGCTGCAAGAAAAATGGCAACGCAGTTGCTGCCATTCCCACCAACGAAGTCGTTTTAGAAGCCACAACCAAGAGTTCTTTCGCGACCAAGATTTTGGATCGTGACGCAATCAAGCGGACTCAAACGCCCCATGTTTTCAAATATGCTGAAGTTGTGGAAATTTTTGAAAAAAATCGCCAAAAAGGATTTTCACCAGTTGCGGCCGTCGATGGGGCGGTTAATCTTAAGCGCAAAATATATTTATCGGAAGGTTCACCAATTAACTTCAAAATTACCGAACCAGACGACCTGACACTTTTTAAAGCTTATTTAGAAAGGGGAGACGATGTTTAGTAATCACGAAAAATACCAATCAGCGATTAAAAGAATTGCCGAGAACACCAGCTTTGATAGGAATGAATTAGATGATTCAAGTTTCTTAGTCACCGGCGCAACTGGCTTGATCGGCACGGTCTTGGTGGACACTTTAATGTTCATGAACGAAGTCTTTAAAAGTAATATTCAAATTCACATCACAACCCGCAACGCTAGGTCGGCTGAACGGTATTTTGCCGCATACAAAGATAATCCGCTTTTTCGTATAGTGGAGTGGGATATAAATAATAAGACACCACAAAAGACACCACAAAATACACCAAAAAAGATTGATTTCATAATCCAAGGAGCTAGTAACACCCACCCGATTTTATATGCCACCAAGCCGATTGAAACAATTTCAACCAATATTAGCGGTTCGCAAAATATTTTTGAACTAGCTAGTAAAAGTCAAACTAAACGGGTCGTATTTCTGTCTAGCTCAGAAATCTATGGTGAAAACCGCGGCGACGCCACTGCGTTTTCTGAAGATTATTGCGGTTATATTAATTGTAATGCACTACGATCGGGCTATACAGAGTCAAAGCGTCTGGCTGAGGCCCTAGCACAAGCTTATATTGAAGAGAAGAAGCTTGATATTGTCATTGCCCGACTTGGTCGTATTTTGGGTCCAACAATCAAGCCAGACGACTCAAAAGGAACATCTCAATTTATACGATCGGCGATTAAGGGTGAAGACATTATTCTTAAATCCGAAGGTAAACAGGAATACTCGTATGTCTATGTGATGGACGCGGCTAGTGCCATTTTGCTGCTTTTATCAAAAGGTGTTAAAGGTGAGGCTTATAATATTGCAAACGATGAAGTCGTATCGTTGAAAGGCTATGCTGAGATGCTAGCTCAAAGCAATAACGTAAAAGTTAAATTCGAATTGCCGAATCGAGTCGAACAGGCTGGATTTTCGGTGATTGTTAAAGCTTTACTAGATTCAACAAAACTGAAAAAATTAGGTTGGACAGCGATGTATCCAATCAAACAAGCCTTGACCGAAACGGTCGAAATCTTGCGTGATCAAATTAGCTAAATTTTATTTATATTCCACCCAAGCGCCGCGCGCCGCGCTGTAATAAATTCGACCGTTTTCAAATTGCTGATAAATGCTGGTGCCACTGGCGGTTTTGGCTTCGGCTGCAGTTGGATAGCCCAATTTGCCATGCTCATAGCCCAAACTGGCGTATTTATTGCGGATCTGGCCCTTAAACATTTCCCACGCGCCGGTTTTCTTTGACCAAATAATCACGCCATTTTGATAAGATTGATAACAATGTGTCGAATCTTTGCAGGTATATGCGCCGTTGGGATAGCCCAATTTGCCGTGCTCGTAATTTAATTTACCGTAACGGTCGCGGATCGCGCCGGCTGGCTGTTCCCAAGCGCCGGTCTTGCTGGACCAAATCATTACACCCTTTTGAAACTTTTGATAAACGCCACTGGCGGACTTAATTTCGCCAGATGTTGGATAACCCAAAATGCCATTTTCCCATTTTAACTTATCCCAACGTCCGCGAATACCACCATGCACGTCCCACGCGCCGGTTTTGCTTGTCCAATAGATTTTCCCGTCTTGAAAACGCTGATAGCAGCCGCCATCTTTCAATCCACAAGCCTCGTCGCTAGCCGGATAACCCAAAAAGCCATTTTCCCATTTCAATGCCGAAAAGCGCGCTCGAATCGCGCCTTTATTTGTCCACGCGCCAGTTTTGGACGACCAATACATTCCAACTTTTTCAAACATTTGAAAACAACCGCCATCTTTCAACCCGCAGGCTTGGTTGCTAGTTGGCAATCCCAAGGCGCTGGCACCACCAGCCGAATTGTACTTACTAGTAAATTTGCTGCCAACGGTGTAACTGGCCGACCCAAAATAGTCTACAAAAAACAGATAAAAATTACGATTGCCGTAAGATGAACAACTGCCGCCCGTGCCATAACCAGCGTCAAGCGCTTTCTGGTCTGGCGTATAAGGCGTATAAATATACAATGCGGCGGTGGCTTGATTGGCGATATTGACGGTTTTGGTGCCGCAGCTGGAGGTCGGATGATATTTAATTTTGTTACTGCCAACACGGTGGGAATAAGGGTAAGTGTAGCCCTTTGTGCCAATTTTCCCCATGGCTGTCAGATAGGTCCGCAGATAACTAGTACCGTAATCGATTTGTGACACAAAGCTTTTGGTAGCGTCAGGGTCTTTCGAGCCAGAATCCGGAATGCCTGCGCCCAGCGCCGACTGATATCGCCAAGCAGCGCAGTCTGTGGTGGTCAACATGCTGGTTTCTTTTTGCAACATTACCAAAATAACTTGCGGATTAATCCTGTAAATATCGGCCGCCGCCTTGATCAGCTGGGCCGAAGTCATAGTTTTTTTACCAGTCGAGCCGCCGTATTGTTCGTCTTTGGTTTTATCCTCGACCAGACCGTTTTTATTAACATCATAAAGACCGAGCCAAGTCTTGCTCTTCAAACAAACCGAGTTTTGCTTATTCAAAAAATCCTGAATCTGAGCCGCCGTCATGGCGCTATTATTAGTGAAGACCGCATCGGAAATAATGTTCCCGGCGTTAAAGTTCTTGGCGTTGGCGGCTTCGGCGGTTTGGACTTCGGGCTGAAAAACACTAAAAACGCCGATAAAGACGATCAATATTGCAATACTAAGATTTATAAACTTTCTCATTGTAACTCCATAATGTCGGGCAAGCTTTCTTTGCCATTTACTACATTAATTAATTTAAGTGACCAACCACCGCTGGAAGTGACCGGAATGTCAAAACCGCAACTATAACTGGTGGTGCGGACAATGTCGCTTTCGTAACTAGTCATTTTGCCGCTGGTTGTGTCGGTTAATTCTAGTTTGCATTTACCAAAAACCTCCTTGGCGTCCAGCAGGGCAGACACGCTAACAATGCCATTGTCTTTGCTGGCATAGGTGATGTTAGGCTGTACCGGCTGACTATTACCATCGGCGGTTGGCATTGGCACAGTTTTTTCCGAATTATTGACAGTTTGATCATTGCTAGCCGGCACTAAGTTTTCTGGTTGAGTAATCGTCGTATTTTGTTCTGCGTCGCCGTCGCCTGAACCACTATTTTGGTTACTAAGTTGAAAATAGCCAAAAACCGCCCCGCCAGAAGCCAAAATCACGGCGATGGCCAGAATAACGACGTTTCTAATTTTATGGTTTTTTTTGAGCTGCATGGTGGTGTTCTCCTTGTGTAAAAGTCTAGCAAAACATAAGCCAAAAGGCAAGTTTTGTGATATAATTGTTGTAATTTTTACAACAATTAGGCCAATTTATCGTCAATAAACCCTAAAAATCGCTTTTTAAACTCAGAGGTATCAAATCTTTCGGCGGCTTTTTCTACGGTTTTCTGGTCAAACCGCGTTTTCTTGATTTTTTCCAAAGCCGCCACCAAACTCTCAACTGTTTGCTGCTCAAAAAATCGGCCGTTTTGCGGACTAATAAAATCTAGCGAACCGCCGCGCTTCAGCGCCAAAACTGGCGTGCCACAAGCCATCGCTTCTATCGGCGTGATGCCAAATGGCTCAATACTGGGAAAAATAAAGGCTCGTGCCGCGCAAAAATATTTAACAATTTCCGAAACGTCATTATAGCGCGGCAAAAACTGAACATTGTCATTTCCGGTGGCCAGCTTAACCAACTTGTCGTGTTCTGGCCCGTCGCCCACCACCAATAATTTATCGCCAGTTTTAAGACAAGCCTTGACGGCCAAATCAATATGTTTCCAATTAGCTTGACGGCCGGTGATAATAAAACCATCACGTCGCGCCGCCGGATTTTCCCGCGCCAGCTCCCGAATTTTTTTAACATCCACACCGGGATGAATCACCGTCGCCGCCCGACCATAATATTTCTTAATCTCGTCCCGCACATAATTCGAATTAGCCACCAAGAAATCCGGATTTTGAGCGCATTTATAATCAATTTTTCGCAAACCGCCAGCCAGAAATTTCAACCCCAACCGCGCCAGCCAATTCAACTTTCCAAAACCGGGATTTTTAATATAATCGTCGTACATTCCCCAATAATATTGCACCGGCGGCCCGTGTTGATAAGAAATGTGTACGGCGTCGGCCCGAGTTTTGACAGCCTTAGCTTCGGCGTTGCTACTGGAAATCACCAAATCATAAGCTGATAAATCCAAATGTGAAAAATAGCGGTAACGTAGCGGCGACAAGAATTTGCGCAAAGCTCGCGGAAAAATATTCAGCCAACCGGTGCGCACATCCAGCCTCGCAAACCAAATGGCCGACTTCGGCCGATACTGCGAAGTGTAAATTGGCGCATCCGGAAATAATTTGTGAATTTCCAGCAGAACTTTTTCAGCGCCACCAATTTCGGTCAGCCAATCACAAACAATCGCGGTTTTCATACTTTTCATTGTAGCACAGCGGCCGAAATCTATGTCGTTTATTCTAAATCGTGCTACAATTGTGATATGGGAAAGCGATTATGTCTGTTTGTGGTGATGTTGGGCCTAGTTTTTTCACCGTTTTCAGTTTTTGCGGCGGATGATGACGTTCCAGAGCCCGAGCCCAGCCCGATTGTTTTGTCGCGGATTAACACGGCCAATGGTGGTGAATTTATTGAGCTTTTTAACACTTCAACCGACAACGTTGCGGTGAAAAGTCTTAAAATCGAAGTTTATAATTCTACCAATAGTTTGGTTTCAGCCGTCAGTAATGAATTTAAAGACGGCTATGTTAGGCCAGAAAGCTTTGTTTTAATCAAACAAAGTGGCACTGTGGGAGCAGATTCTGACGCTAGATATGGCAGCACTAATTATTTGACGCCAACCGGCGGAACTATCGAAATCTCGATTGATGGCGCCAAACCGTCGATAATTTGCTGGAAATCGTCGAATCGTTGCGCGGAGGAGGGCAAGTTGACGATTTTGTCCGACAATGAGGTTTATGTCAGCCCAGCTTGCTTATTAAATGAGGTTTGCGCCCGAAGCGAGTCGCTACCAAGTTTCGGCGGATTTGTAAAAGGTAAAATCGACGACGGTGGGGAAGATGGAACCGGTGAAGAAGGCGGTGACGACGAAGAAAATAATAACGACAATGAAGGTGGCGACGATAAAAATCCTGAAGAAACTACTCCGCAATATTGCGAAGCTCTAAGGCTTAACGAGCTGTCTTTGAACGATCAGTGGATTGAACTGTACAACAATTCCGACTTCAATATAAAACCCGAAAATCTTAAAAACTGCATTCTATTAATCCAAAAAGGCGAAACTTTGGAGCCGAACGACTACAATTTCAAACTAGAGCAAATTGCCAAAATCGCGCCCTACGATTATCTGCTGCTGGAAGTCGCCGAATACGACGACCTGCACCTGCCCAAATCTAAAAATCGCGCCATCCAAATCATTGACGACAATAATGAGTACGACGAAATGATTTACGCCACTCACAAAACCGGCACCTCACTGGCTTATTTCGGCCCGAACGATTGGCGGCTAACTTTCGCGCCCACGCCGGCGGCAGAAAATGTTTATCAACAATGGCAAACTTGCGAAACCGGCAAACATATCAATGAGGAAACCGGCAACTGCATCAAAGACGCCGATCCGCCGGCCGAATGTGCCGAAGACCAATTCCGCAATCCCGAAACCGGCCGCTGTAAAAAACTAGCTGCCGCCAAAACTCTAGCCGATTGTCCGGCCGGAAAATATCGCAATCCAGAAACTAATCGTTGCAAAAATATTGTTGACGCCACCTCGACTTTGGTGCCGTGCAAAGAAGGCCAATATCGCAACCCCGAAACTAATCGCTGCAAAAAAATCGATTCCGACGACGGCCTAAAACCTTGCGCCGAAGGCTACGAACGCAACCCCGAAACCAACCGTTGCCGCAAAATCACCAGTGGTGAAGCCGCCCGTTTTGGCGTTGATCCAGTGTCGGAAGAGGCCAATAATGACATCTGGGTCTGGGCTGGCGTGGGCGGCGTCGGTGTGATAGGATCGTTAGTAGCCGGCCAATTCCATTCGGAAATCGGGCGAGCTTTCGGTAAAATTTTTGGGAGGTTTCACAAGTGATAAATGTCGATTTGTCGCATCTGTTTTTATATTTTTTCGCCTACGCGATTTTGGGCTATATTTGGGAAATGATCAACCAATTTATTGTGACCGGAAAATGGCGAAATCGCGGATTTTTATATGGCCCATACCAACCGATCTATGGCATCACCGCCATAATTCTTCTGCCGATCATCAACTCGGTCATCAACAATCCACTGCTAGTTTTCATAACAATCGCCTCAGTGGCAACCATCATAGAACTGATCACCGCTGTGATTTTAGACAAACTCGGTTTCAAACGGCTCTGGGATTATCGGGACTCGGTTTTCGAGGTGGTTCGCAAAACCACTCGCAAGGGCTATATCTCGCCGCTAATTTCAATTTGCTGGGGACTGGCGGCTCTGCCATTTGTCTATTTTGCGCAACCGGTTTTTGAAAGATTCGCCGATAACTTGCTCAGTTGGTTTGGCCTGCCACTAATAATTATTTTGGCGGCGGGATTAGCCACCGATCTTGTGCTGTCGATTTCCTTCAAAAGAAATCGCGAAAAACCGGAAAGCGGCGCGAAAAAATGAGAGTAATCGGCATCGATCCGGGCACCGGAATCTTGGGTTTTGGGGTGGTGGATTTTGTGGCCGGCAAAAAACCGCTGATGGTCGATGCCGGCGTCGTCACCACGCCAGCCCACACGCCGCTTGACCAGCGCCTACTCGACATTTATGAATCACTAACCGAAGTCGTCAAAGCCACCAAACCCGACGCGATGTCAATCGAAAAACTATTTTTCGCTCAAAATATTACCACTGCCATCTCCGTCTCGCACGCGCGCGGCGTGGCAATGCTAGTTGGCGCCCAAAACGGCCTGCAAATTTTTGAATACACGCCGCTGCAAATTAAGCAGACTCTAACTGGCTACGGTCGCGCCGACAAAAAGCAGATTCAAGAAATGGTGCGCATTCATCTCAACCTCAAAACCACCCCCAAACCCGACGACTGCGCCGACGCCCTGGCCGCCGCCATCACGCACGATTTAATGACAAGGCTGTGATACAATTAAGACTATGAAAAAAATCCTATTACTTTTTGGCGGTGAATCAACCGAACACGAAATTTCGATTTTGTCGGCCCGCAATGTGCAAGCCTCAGTTGACAAAAAGCAATTTCAAGTTGCGTTGGGCTATATTTCAAAGCGTGGCCAGTGGCGCCTAACAAGCGATTTTGACAATCTCGAAAATGGCAGGGAACTTCAGCCGATTTTGGGCGCTGGAAAATTCGCGATTGCCGGCCAACCCGACTACCAACCCGACGTGATTTTTCCGGTGCTGCACGGCGTCGGTGGCGAAGACGGCACCGTGCAAGGCCTCGCAGAAATGCTGCATATTCCGGTGGTGGGCTGCGGCGTGGAAGCTTCGGCCATTTGTATGGACAAAATCGCCACCAAGCAGATCCTGCAAACCGCCGGCATCAAGACCGTGCCATATGTGGTAGCCACTAAAACTGCCGACTACAACGAAATCGCTAAAAAACTTGGCCAAGTTTTATTTGTCAAACCGCCGCGACAAGGCTCTTCGGTCGGCGTCTCAAAAGCCAGCAATCAATCAGAGTTTCGAGCGGCGCTAGCTGAGGCTCTAAAATATGACAACGTGGCACTGGTTGAGCAGGCCATCGCCGGCCGCGAACTAGAGGTCGGAATCTTAGGTAATCCGCCACAAGCCAAAGCCAGCCCAGTCGGCGAAATCATAGCCGGCGCGGAATTTTATGATTACAACGCCAAATATGCCGCCGACAGCACGTCTAAGACTGCCATCCCAGCCGACATCAGCCCAGAAATCGCCCAAGAAATTCAACAAATCGCCAGCAAAGCCTTCACAGTCCTAAACTGCGCCGGCCTAGCCCGCGTCGACTTTTTCCTGCGGGGCGATGAAATCTACCTCAACGAAGTCAACACCTTGCCCGGCTTCACCAACATCAGTATGTACCCCAAACTCTGGCAAAACTCCGGCTTATCATACACAGAACTAACCACCAAACTAATCAATTTAGCCTTAACGCCATAAGCGCTGTACCCATAATCAACAATTCCACACAATCCCCAAATCCAGTTGTACTTATATAGTTTATGCTATATAATATAGTATATGAAAAAACTGCGAGATAGATCACTTAGCTTCAGGTTTATTTTTGTGGCTAACTTGGTTTTATTTTCCTCCTTAACCATCTTAAGCGAAAGCCTCTTCCTCAACCCCACCCCCACCCAAGCCGCCTCCGCCACCACAGATGTCGCTCTCACACTCAGCTCCGCCATCTCCCTAGCTAAAAGCAATTGCCCAAACACCCCCAACCCAGATGATACAGCCACCAACAACCACAACACCCTAACCCTCACTCCCACCAATCCAACTAACGTTAATGGCTCCTTCAAATCTGACTGCCAAAACCTCAAAGTCTATGCCAACACACCGGGTTATACCCTAACTGCTAAAGCTACTAGTGATGATGCCACTAACAACCTAACCTACCAAGATCCAACTAGTGTCGTACCAGCTCCCATCATCCCGACCACTAGTCACGCTCTGAGTAATCCCCAAGCCCTCACCAACAACACTTGGGGCTTTGCGGTGGAGAACCAACTGGATTTTGATAACTCGTACACCATAGACAACTCAAGTAACACCTACGCGGAGCTGCCAACTACTGATGCTACCATCTACCACACGGAAGAGTTCCCATTACCAGTTACCAATTTTAAGTTTTATTATGCCACTAGAGTAAACAGTGCTACTGCAGCAGGGCATTATGCAACGACCATTACTTACACGGTGATTGGCGAGATGGTGCCTTGTCAGTGGGATAGTTCGATTTCATTTGAGGATGTGAATTGCGTCGAACCGGGTCCACCATCGACCCCGCCGCCCA
>JAISDN010000050.1 GCA_031264785.1 Candidatus Nomurabacteria bacterium | reverse complement strand
GTTTTTGATGTGATGGCAGATATTGAGCAATCCCGACTCGACAGTGAACTTGATGCGATTTCCGCCCAAAAATCCAATCCGAAAAAATGGTTGACCGAACGTGAAATGTGGGCGCGAGTCGAAAAAAAGCTCAAGCGATAGATAATTATGAAATTGGTGTTTTATGAAAAATACGGCGACGATTTAGCGGATGCCATTATTTATTATTCAACCGTAAAAGATGATTTGGGTAAACGTTTTGAGCATGAAGTTAAACAAACTCTGCAAAAGATCAAGGATTTTCCCAAAATGGGGAGTGTCCACCGCAATAATATAAGGCGTCGGCTAGTGAAAAAGTTTCCATATACGGTATATTATGAATACATTGTCGAGGATAATACAATTTATGTTTTAAAACTGTGGTTTGCTATTCGGCATCCGCGAGACCTTGGCAGGTATTTGAAATAGACAACCCGTCATTCCAACTCGGCTCTCCCTCGTCATTCCGGCCTCCGAGCCGGAATCCAGAAAAACATCCGTCTGGATTCCGGGTCAAGCCCGGAATGACTGTTGGGCTGATTTTACAAGGCCTGCTCCTAAGAATAACTCTCGTGCTAGCTTGAGATAACCATATATTGACATAAGTGTCGATAGGGAGTACTATGAATTTAGGTATTAAAGGAAGGTAACTGGTAAGAAAAATGAGTAACGAAATACTAAAACAAGATAAAGAAGAAGCTGAGATACTTACAGATCAGAAATATAGACACTCGGCTTATTCTCGAGATTTTTTCGAGAAGCTTTTAGCGGGCGCCGAAAGAGAAGGCGGCGTGAAAGCGTTGCTCCAAAAGATTCTTTTAGCGAAGAACAGTAAGGAAAAAACGCCGGAGCAAGAAAAACTGCTGGCGATTTATAGCATCCCGGATCCCATGTCACTAGATAATTATGAGGACCCAAAGCCAAGAGATATAGAGACGACCATAAGTACATTGAAGGCTATCACCGATCCCAATTCATCTTATGGTATGTACGAGGAACCGTCACAAGAGAAGCGAGTGGAGAAATATGCCGTTATGCGACTAAATAAGATGTACGAATATTACAGGGATAGGGCAATTAAAGCCGCGAAAATAGCCACTGAGGCTGTTGAAAGTTAAAAAACAGAGTTGTTTTCTAACTCACTTATGCTATACTAAAAACCAACAAACCTAAATGGAGCCTGTCTAAAATGTTGAAGGAAGTTAAGTTATTTGGTAATAAATCCTACGGGGGGGGGTACCCTTATTAGTTTCCTCATTTCTCCTAGCTTTCTTAATCCTCTTTAACCCAGCTTCAGCCTCCGCCACTCCCACCGGCCAAACCTCCCCCGGCACAGGCGGCCCAGAGAATATTACAGTAGACCTAGACTCAAACATGATCCCCATCTACTGGTCCGGTAACCCTAATGGAGATACTGCTGGAGTTTGGAAAACCACTACCCCTTCTAGTTCCAATTGGTATGATTACACCAAAAAACAATGGGCCAATGCCGTTACTGTAGCTCCAGCCTCCCTCTCAACCTATCACAATACAACCAACGTTACAGTCCAAGAATCCGATGTCTTAGGCTACTGGGTCTACATCCCACGTTACCGTTACCAAATACAACGTTATAGTGCACTAGGAGATCCACCCATAGAGAAACCACTAGCCTTTAACATACAGTTCGAAAACAAAGACACACCAAACTACGAGAAGGCAATTCCCGAACAGAACCATGACTGGGCTACGCATCCAGCTTTCAGCTTTGGGGATGAAGACAATCCGAATCCGACTGAGCTAAACGGAATCTGGATTGCTAAGTTTGAAGCTACTGGAACGGCAGCTGCACCGACGGTAAAACCTAACCTCTCATCCTTGATGGGCGGCATCGTGGGAGATCTGTTCAGCACCAGCATAAATATGTCCCTAAACCCAGATGGGGCTGCTGGAGGTAATACCATCATTGCTCAAAACGCAGGACAAAATACTCATAAACTTTCAGACCAAACGCAATCCCGCATGGCACGGAATACTGATTGGGGAGCAGTAGTATATCTCACGACTTCAAGTTATGGACGTAATGCTACAGAGGTTTGGAATAATAATTGTTACGGCTCAGCTTGGGCCACCCGATATATCACCGGCATATCCGGAAATTCAGTCTCAGATTCCTATGGTACTTTAGGAGAACCCTGCCAAGGTAAATCTACTATATCCGAAATACCGGACATCAACAAATACAATGGACGAACCGGAGTTCATGCTTCCACAACCGACAACATCTATGGTATCTACGACATGTCCGGTGGGTCGGAAGAACTGGTTATGTCAAACCGTGGAGCTATTTCCGACACCAGTGTTATGGCTACTATGCCCCAAACTAGATATATCGACATCTATTACGTAGGTCCTTTCGGCATAAAACCAACAGGCAGTGCTTCATCAAATGAGAACTTTTATAACTTCGATGTCTGTACTTTTCAAACCTGTGGAGGTCAAGCTCTAAGCGAAACCACTACTATGCAGTCAGATTTTGGGTTTGGCAGATCGTCTTGGTTTTCGGAAGGCTCTATCTTTGTCGACTCGAGCTACCCGTGGGCTACGCGCGGCGGGCCATACTACGGCTTCTACTCGGGGATTTTCTCTGTGGGAAGCAGCGGTGGTGATTCTTTTCGCCCTATCCTGAGTGGATTTTAGAATTATCGTCATTTTGGCCGCTGAGCCGGAATCTAGGGGCTTACAACACTTGCGTGCTTTCTGGATTCCGCGTCAAGCGCGGAATGACGGGTAGGATAGTCGGGACATTTAAAAAAGCGGTCGGGGTAACGAGCGAAAACTCTTGCTTTTCCATCAAAATTTGCTAAAATAACCATATCAATTCACGTTTTCAAAAAAATCGTGAAAAATCTTCTTGCACTTTATTTTTTATTAGTGTATAATCCTTTCTTGAATAATATGGCCAATACCAAAGAAGTCATCAAGATGATTGGAAAGGTAGTGGAGACGCTGCCTTCTGCTCAATTTGTGGTATCTCTGGAGAATGGCCATACTATTGTTGCTCACGTATCAGGAAAGATGCGCAAGAACTATATCAAACTAGTTCCGGGCGACAGAGTCGAAGTTGAGATGACCCCTTATGATCTCACTAAGGGCAGAATCACCTTTCGACTAAAAGAAGATAATAATTAAAGGTTTTTTGCCAGAAAGGAACTGAATGAAAGTCCGCGCAAGCGTCAAAAAAATCAGTCCAGATGACAAATTAGTCCGCCGCAAAGGCCGACTTTATGTCATAAACAAGAAAAAACCCAAAAACAAGCAAAGGCAGGGCTAAGATGGCGCGATTTTCAAACATTGAAGTTCCTGCGGACAAACAAGTCCGGATATCGTTGACTTATATTTACGGTATTGGGCGACAGCACGCAATGGATATTTTGGCAAAGGCTAAGGTCGATCCATACAAACGCGTCAAGGATTTGACTGCAGCCGAAGAGCAAAAAATCCGCGAAGTTATTGATAACGAATATGTTACCGAAGGCGATTTGCGGCGACGCGTGGTGGGCAATATTAAGCGGCTACGCGACATCAAAAGCTATCGCGGCGAACGGCATACCAAAAATCTGCCGGCGCGTGGCCAACGCACCCGCACTAACGCCCGCACCAAGCGCGGCAAACGCATCGCCATTGGCGGCGCGCAACCAAAGGCGGCCAGTAAGACCTAAAGGAATATTATGACAGAAGAGATTAAGAAAACTACTACAGAGGAAGAAGTCGCGACGACCGCGACCGACGCCGCTAGCCAAGAATCGACCAGCAAGCCCGCGCCCAAAAAACGCGGTCGCAAGGTCAAACGCAGCGTGCCGATTGGTCAAGCTCACATTCAAGCGACTTTCAACAACACCATCGTCAGTTTTGCCGACGTCAATGGTAATATTTTGGCAGCTTCGAGCGCTGGCGCTTGCGGTTTTCGCGGTTCTAAAAAAGGCACGGCTTATGCCGCCCAAATCGCCGTCGATAAAGCCGCCGAAGTCGCTAAAAATAACTTCGGCTTAACCAAAGTCGACGTTTTTGTAAAAGGTGTAGGTTTGGGGCGCGACGCCTCAGTCCGAGCCATCCTAAATCACGATATGGTTATCAACAGTATCACCGACGTAACGGGCATTCCGCACGGCGGCGTTCGGCCCAAGAAACAGAGGAGAGCATAATGGCACGAGATAGAAGTCCAATTGTAAAACAGAGTCGCCGCGAAGGCGTGGCGCTGGCCCCCAAAGCTAATAAAGTTATGGTCAGAAAAAGCGGCATTCCCGGCCAACACGCCCACGGCCGCGCTGGCAAACCGTCGCTGTATTTGACTCAGCTGCGCGAAAAGCAAAAAGTTCGCCGGATGTATGGCTTGCTGGAAAAACAATTTTCAAACTTAATGAAGGAAGCCGATAAAATGAGCGGTCTGTCTGGTGAAAACTTGTTGAAGTTATTGGAACTGCGGCTTGACAATGTGGTTTATCGAGCTGGTTTTGCCAACACTCGCCGAGCTTCGCGCCAACTAGTTAGTCACGGCCATTTCACTTTGAACGGTCGCCGCGTCGACATCCCATCGATTCGCGTCAAAGTTAGCGACGAAATTGAAGTTCGGCCAAAGTCCAAAACTAGCGGCTATTTTAAAGGTCTTGGCGAAATCGTCAAAGACGCCGCCGCGGTCAACATTGGCTGGCTCAAAGCCGATCCCAAAAAAATGACCATCAAAATTACCGGCACGCCAACCCGCGAAGAAGCCGAACAAGATATCAATGAACAATTAATTGTTGAGTATTACTCACGCTAAATAAGAAAGGGAAGGGAATAAAATGTCAAAATCAATCAACAATCCAAAGCTGAGCGACGTTAAAAGTAACGGCAAAAACAGCGCGATTTTTACGATTGAGCCTCTGTATACCGGCTATGGTAATACACTCGGCAATTCGCTGCGGCGGGTTTTGCTGTCGTCAATTGAAGGAGCGGCTATCGTGGCTTTCAAAGTGGCCGGCGCGACTCACGAATTCACCACGCTAAAAGGCGTTAAAGAAGACGTCGTCGAGATTATGATTAATCTGAAAAACGTGGCCGTCAAATCGCATAGCGAGCGGCCAGTCGAGTTGACGCTCAGCAAAAAAGGCGCCGGCGAAGTTACGGCGGCCGATATCAGCGCTAATGCCGACATCGAAATCGTCGACAAAGACGCCCTGATTTGCACCATCGACGACCCCAAAGCCAAAATCGATATGAATTTGGTGGTCGACAACGGTCGCGGCTACTTGACAATCGAAGATTCATCGGTCAGCCGTCGCCACAGCGATATGATTGCGCTGGACGCGATGTTTAGCCCCATTGTGCGAGTGCGTTACAACGTTGAAAAAACTCGGGTTGGCCAAAACGCCGACTATGATAAGCTGATTATCACCATCGACACCGACGGCTCCATCACGCCTAAGCAGGCTTTCGAAGAAGCCGCCGCGATTTTGGTTAATCAATACACGGCACTGGCCGGTTCAACTACAGTTGAAGCCGCCACAATGGTGGAAGCGGAAATTCCACAAGACGACACTTCGGTGCTGGACTTGCCAATCGAAGAACTCGATTTCACAGCCCGCACTTTGAACGCTCTAACTAACGGCGACGTCAAATCCGTCGGCGACTTGGTAACTTTGTATAACAGTGGCGAAATGGAAAACTTAAAAGGTTTCGGCAAGACGGCTTTCGAAGAAGTCAGCAAGCGAATCGCGGAATTGGAGTTTTAAATGCATCGTCACGGATATAAAGGTCGGAAGTTCGGGCGGGAAAGAGATCAACGGCGCGCGCTGTTGCGCGGTTTGATGAAATCTTTGGTGATTCACACTAGTATTACTACTACTTTGCCAAAGGCTAAAGAATTGCGGCCAAAAATGGAAAAAGTTATTTCAAAAGCTCGTAAGGGCGACTTGTCGAGTCGGCGGCGGGTGATCGCGGCCTTGTCTGATGTTCGGCTAGGCAATTTCCTAGTCGACGTGGTGGCGCCGCAAATTAAACGCAACAGCGGCTATTTGCGCATCAAAAAATTAGACGAAAATCGCGTCGGCGACAATGCCGAAATGGCTACAATCGAGTTTGTGGACGAAATCAAAACTTCACCAAGTGAAGCCGCTGAGGCCACTCCAACAGAGGAAAAACCAGCTGCTAAAACTTCACCAACTGCCAAAAAGGAGGACAAATGATGTTTAAAACCTATAGCAAAAAAAGCGGCGAAGTCGAACACCAATGGATTTTAATCGACGCTGCCGGCTTGCCCGTCGGGCGCCTCGCGACTTTTGTGGCCACGCGTTTGACCGGCAAATATCAGCCCAGCTTTACGCCTCATATGGACAGCGGCGACTACGTGGTGATTATTAACGCCGACCAAGCGGCCCTGACTGGCGCCAAATTGAGCGACAAAAAATACTATTCCTACAGCGGCTATCCCAGCGGCATCAAAGAAAAAACCGCCGGCAAAATCGGCATGGTGAAGGTTATTGAAAACGCCGTCAAAGGTATGTTGCCCAAGAATAAATTACAGCCCAATCGGATGGCCCGTTTGCGAGTTTTTGCTGGCGCCGAACACGATCACGCTGCTCAAAATCCAACTACAATTGTCATTCCGCGCCCCGATGCGAAATCCAGTCAAAATAACCAGAAAGAAGGTAAATAATGGCAGAAAAAAGCTATTTCTACGGTTTGGGTCGCCGCAAAGAAGCCACCGCTACGGCGCGCTTATTCGCCGGCAAAGGCCAAATCACCATCAACGGCAAACCGGCCGCCGAATATTTGAGCGGCAATAAAGCCCTCGAAGCCGAATTAACCGACCCGCTAGCCCTTGTTGAAAAGCAAAAAGACTTCGACGTCACAATTTTGGTTAAAGGCGGCGGCATCAGCGGCCAAGTCGACGCTATCAAACTAGCCATATCAAAAGCTCTGGCCACCGTTAGTGAAGACCTCAAAGGCACGCTGTCCAAAGCCGGCTTCCTGCGTCGCGACTCCCGAATGGTCGAACGCAAAAAATACGGCCTACGCGGCGCCCGCAAAAAAGAACAATTCTCGAAACGTTAAAGTATCTGCAAAACTTTATAAAGTTTCACCAAAAACCACCCCTGTTATCGAAGGTGGTTTTTGTTTTTTCTTAGAGCACTAAATTATTAGGTGAGACCTAATAGCTCCTAGTATATGCAATCATTGAGGCGCATTTTGATCGACACTTTTTGTGTTTCTTGTTTATTTTATGCTATACTAGGAGTGTCTAACTTTTTTGTAAACAAACGATGTTTATGTATTGCCTGTGAAACGGCACCGCATAAGCATAAAGGGCAATGCTCTCGTTTGCGAATGGAAGTTAGACACCTTGCGGTGTCGTTTTAAGTTTAGCGACCAAGCAATAACAATAATGATAAACTTTAGAGAGGGGACGATATGGAAGAATTTCCAAATCAAAAAATTACGCTTAATGGGATCAAAATCCCAAAAAATCAAATTGACAAAGAAAGTGGCGAAAGAATCTGGAGGCTAATGCAGAAGTACGAAGAGATGAAAGAATTTGTCGAAAGCAAAGCTCCCATTATTCGAGAGGCATTTGGGGCAGACTCTGATACTCCGGTTTCATTTGAAGATATTGGCAAATTTGTCACTTTACAAAAACGACAGTATGGAGAGGGTCCTAATACAACCCCCGTAACGGCTATGGCGGGGTCTAATACTGATGAAGATGGCAGTGGAGAGTACGCTCAGTGGCAAATGATCTCAATGCCATTCGATGCAGATTTCAATAAACTAGTTGATATACCGGATGCAATGCACGGCGACGAAAGTGATACTCCACCAGAAGGAACTGCATTTTTAGCCGAAACATCTTGCGATGAGTGGGAACGTCGCGATGAATATGATAATGTAATAGACTCGAAGCTTACAATAAATCCCATATCGGTTTATAAAATCGAATAAGTTTCGAAGCGAGATCAAGTATAATACGATTATTAGGTGAGACCCAATAATCCCAGCTTACACCCAGAAGAATAAAATTATTAGGTGAGACCTAATAATTTGGTAAACCCCAAAGAATATTTCGGTTTCAAAGCTCAAAAAATTGTGGTAAAATAATAATATGAAAGACGTAATCCTGACTGGTGTGCGCGCCAATGAAGAGCCGACGCTCGGTAACTATTTGGGGGCTTATGTGCCGATGGTGGAGCTGTCCAATCGCCACGCCGCCACTCACCAAATCAATATGTTTGTGCCGGATTTGCACAGTTTTACCACGCCAATCGACCACGCCACGCTTTACGAAAATATTCTGCGCGGCGTCAAATATTATCTGGCGGCTGGCCTTGATATTGAGCGCGACAACATTGACGTTTACCGCCAAAGTTTTATTCCGGCCCACAGCGAAATGACTTGGATTTTGGATTGTTTTACTTATTTTGGCGAAATGAGCCGGATGACCCAGTTCAAGGACAAATCCGCCGGTCAGACCGACAGCATCACAGTCGGTTTGTTTAATTATCCCGTCCTAATGGCGGCCGATATTTTGCTTTACGACGCCAAATACGTGCCGCTTGGCGAAGACCAGTTTCAGCATCTGGAAATCACCCGCGACATTGCTCTGCGGATGAATAATAAGTTCGGTCAAGAACTTTTCACGGTACCGGCGCCGACTGCTGAGCAAAGTAAATTTATGGGCCGTGATAAAGGCCTAAGAATCCGTAGCCTAACCGACCCGACCAAAAAAATGAGCAAATCTGACCCGTCCGAAAACGCCAAAATTCTGCTGTCTGACGATCCCGACACGGCTGTTAAAAAAATTCTCAGCGCCACCACCGACAGCGTGGGAGTTATCAATTTTGATTTTGAAAACCAGCCCGGCATGTCTAGCCTGCTGCAAATCCTCGCCTTACTCTCTGGAAAATCCCAAGCCGAAGTCAATAAAGAATGGGTCGGTAAAACTCGCTATGGCGATTTCAAAAAAGTCGTGGCCGACGAAGTTTATATGTTTTTAACCGACTTTCAAAACCGCGTGGCCGCCATTTCCGACGATTACGTCCTGAAGGCCTTAGCCAAATCCGAAGCCAAAATGAACAAAATCGCGGAACGCAAACTTTATAAAGTTCAAACTGCCGTCGGCCTGCGCCGCGCCTGAGGTTTTATAATGGAAATTAAGCGAGTTGAAAATAGGAAAATTTGCGCCGAATGTGGCGGTATTTGCTGCAAAGCTACGCCATGTAGTCATGGGCCATCGGATTTTGGTGAATCTCACGACGAGATCATGGCTAATATTGAAATTGCGCTGACTGAAAACGGAATTTATTTAGCTAGTTATAGATACCAGCCCAAATATCTTGTTCGGACTAGAGGCGAACTGGACAGAGCTTATTCGGCTGATTTGCCGGGCCGTCGCCGACATCCCGATAACTGGAATCGCTGCATACACCTTGACACTGAAACCGGCTGCACTTTTTCGCTGCAAGACCGACCACTGGGAGGGGCTTTGTATAAACCTAAAGGTAGAAGGGTCGATGGCAGATTTGTCAACGCTTGTGGTTTTGGCCGCAACGCAAAAGAATTCTTGTCTTGGGAGGAGTATCAAGATGACCTATACAAGCTGGCGCAAATGGTGCTAAAATACAATAGATGAGATTAGATAGTTATTTGGCAAAACACCATCCCGAGCATAGTCGGGCGACTTGGCAAAAGTTTATAAAGTTTGGTTATGTTACGGTTGACGGCGCAACAGAGGAAAATGTGGCGCGTGCGGTTGATTCCTCAAACTTTATAAAGTTTGACCTGCCCGCCACCCCTGATTTTGCCGACCAAAAACTGCCAATAATTTATGAGGACGATAACGTGCTGGTTATCAATAAGCCGGCCGGCGTTTTGACGCACAGCAAGGGCGCGCTGAGTGACGAATTTACAGTGGCAGATTTTATTAAAACGCAGGCCGGTAAAACTTCCGATTTGCCGGATAATAACCGTTTTGGAATTGTGCATCGGCTGGATCGCGGCACTAGCGGCGTTATTATTGGCGCCAAAAACGCCGCCAGTTTGAAATATTTGCAAAAGCAATTTAGCGACCACAAAGTTAAAAAAACTTATCTGGCGGTGGTGGGGAAAGTACCGAAACAGTTTGATGAAAAGGAGACTGAGGACGGCTTCCGAATCGATTTGCCGATTGGTCGCAACCCTAAAAAACCGGCGACTTTTCGGGTTGATCCAAAGGGTAAACCGGCCGTGACAGACGTTCGGCTGTTGCAAACTTTTCCGGACGGCACGGCGCTGTTGGAGCTGAAACCGCAAACCGGCCGCACCCATCAGCTGCGGGTACATTTGGCTTATATTGGTGCGCCGATTGTGGGCGACGTGGTTTATGGCGACGGTGCAAAAGCGGCCGAGCGGATGTTATTGCACGCCCGCGAACTAGAGATTACTATTCCAGCCGGTCAGCGCAAAACCTTCACGGCGGAGTGTCAAAAATGAAATCGCTGATTATCAATCCCAAAAGTCGAACTTTGCTGTATTCGTATTTGAAAGATCCGACCCACGCCCTACTATTGACCGGCCAGAGCGGCGTGGGCTTGGGCACCATCGCCAAAACTTTAGCTAAAACCATCGCTGGCCCAGATGCGGTGGTGATAGCGCCCAGCGTCCATCCGCCGCAAAAAACCGCCAATATTAACGTCGATGACATTAAAACCTTATTGCGAATCAGTCGCAATAAGCGCAAAACTCCGCTGGTGATAGTGATTGATGAAGCCGAACAAATGACCAATCGGGCGCCGGAGGCTTTTTTGAAGCTGCTGGAGGAGCCGAACCCCAATATTCACTTTATTTTAACCAGTCACAGTCTTGGTAACCTGCCTAAAACCGTGCTTAGCCGAGTGCAAAAAATCGAAATTTTGCCGTGTGTCGCCGAAACTGATAGCTTATTGCAAACGATTCGCAATAAGCCCGAGAAAAAACTCACCCAAATTGCCTTTTTGGGGCGGGGTTTGCCGGCCGAAATCAAGCGATTATCGGAAAATGACGACTATTTTCAAGGTCGTAGCCGCAGTTTTGCCATTGCTAAAGAGTTTTTGGGCGCAAATACTTACAATCGCCTGAAAATCGTGGCCAATCTGAAAGAGCGACCAGAGGCCATCGCCTTTGTGCGGTCGTTGGCTAATTTAAGTCAAATTCTGGCCGAAAAAGCTCCAAATCCGGCCAAACTGGCGATTTTGAGCGATATTTTGGATGGTTTGGCCCAAAATGGCGGCCTCAAAGCCCAACTAACGCATTTGGCCGTGAATTTTTAATCAGAATATGCTAAAATAGGTGATATGTTAGGTTTCCTAAGCATTATAGTGATTTTGCTGGCCGGAATATATGTGGTCAACAAAAAGCCGGCCGTCAATCGGTCGCGCGAAATTAAGTCGAAGTTTTCGTCGCAGCTGGACAAATTGTGGCGGATTCAGCAGGACGCGATTCGTGGTAAAAAATATTTGCGGGCCGAAAAGGCGCTGTTGATGATTTTGCGGGTCGACGAGCGCAATGCGGTGGCTTATAACCGCTTGGGGATGATTTTTGCCAAGCAGGGCGATTATGACGACGCCATTGAATGTTTTGAAATTGCCCAGAGTCTTGCGCCGTCGGCTAGTAGTTTTCACAATGTGGGGCTGGTGCATATGGAAATTGGCGATTTTGAAAAGGCGGCTATTGCGATGGAACAGGCGATGCGACTAGAGGAAAATGTGGCTTTTCGGCATATTTCTTATGCACAGGTTTTGGAGAAGTTGGGCAATAAAAAAGCGATGATTGACGAACTGGAAAAGGCTGTCGATCTTGAGCCGACGCCGCAAGTGTTGCGGATTTTGGCGCAGGCTTATGACGAAGACGATCGCAAGCAGTTGGCGGCCAGTTTGCGCAATCGGGCTAGTAAATTGACGCGCAGCCGCACTACTCATCGTAATATTCAGCAGCCGCGCAAGATGGCGATTTAGGGAACCGTCATTTCGGCCGCTCGCCTTCGTCATTCCAGACTTGATCCGGAACCCAGTGAAAATGTCGATGTTATTAGGTTGTTGTTGCCCAAAAAATAATGTATAATACGACGGTGGCATAGTTTTTGCTGGGGTCGCGTAGTGGTTAATCGCACGAGACTGTAAATCTCGCACCGTAATGGTTTCGCTGGTTCGAATCCAGCCCCCAGCACCAATTTTCGGGTAAAAATGCCCGTTTTTAATTATTTGCCAAATTTATAGATTATTTGCCCGTTGTCATACTCAGAGTTTTTAAATTCCGTTGGGTTTTTCCAAGCTATTTCCAGCACGTCTTTGCCGGCGGTTGGGGAAAAGTCGTCGGCAATTTCAACGGTATAAATAACGTCCATTTTATAAAATTGCACCGAGTCTACATAACGAATATTATTGCCTAGTGGCTTCATCCTCAGCTTAACGCCAGAAACTCCTAACTCTTCTTTTATTTCACGATACAGCGCTTGCTCAATAGTTTCACCGTGATCAACCCCGCCACCCGGCAACGCCCAGCGACTTTCCTCAATGCTTGAGTGGTCTTCTCTGACTACCAAAACCTGCCCAGCCGAATTTTTTATTACAGCTTTAGCACTCACTCTGTAACAAGTATTTGGCAATTTGCTAATTTTTTGCATATGGATATTATAGCAGATTTTGGATTACGCAAATACCAAATTATGTTAAAATGAGCCAATGGCTGACCGAATATTTCTGCAAACAGGCGCGGAGCCGCTAAAAAACGAAATCGCAACAACTAATTTTCTTGTTGCGCAAAACAAGAAGACCACGATTCGATTTTTGGCCGTATCGAAAGCTAAAGGCATAAGAACACCAGACATTGAAATGAACGGGATGAAATGGGAAATCAAGAATCCGCGTAAAAATGGTAAATATACTCTTGACCACGCTATGAAGTCTGCTCTTAAACAGTCTCACAATGTGATTTTTGATTTGCGCCAGTGTATAATTTCTGAGCGAAACGCCGTCAATAAATTGAAAAAAGATTTTAAAACTGTAAAAATACTAAAACGTTTGATTATTATCACAAAATCGCGTAGATGCTTGCATTTTGAGAAATAGTTTGATATAATCATAACACTGAAGACGACCCCTGCTGAACTGCTCGGGTCGTCTTCTTACATTGCAATACGATAGTTGATTTTGATTTTTTGGTGTAGTGTTGTAGAATGGGTTTTAGCGATTCGAACGCTATCGCGAAATGCGCCGCCTTAGCTCAGTGGTAGAGCACTTCCATGGTAAGGAAGGGGTCTCGAGTTCAAATCTCGAAGGCGGCTCCATAATGGGGCCTAGAAATGAAAGACAAGTTGCAATTATTCCAGAATCAAAAGATTCGCAGTGTGTGGGACGAGGAAACTGAAAATTGGTGGTTTTCGGTGGTTGATGTCGTGGCGATTTTGAGCGAAAGCCCGCGACCACGCAAATACTGGAACGACCTTAAAAAGAAATTAACAGAGGAGGGGAGTAAGTTGTCCGCAAACATCGGACAACTGAAAATGCAAGCTGCTGATGGTAAAAAATATTTGACTGACGCTGTGGACACCGAACAACTCCTCCGCCTAATTCAATCAGTGCCGAGCAAAAAAGCCGAACCCGTTAAGCTCTGAAAAAGTCATCAGCCCAAACAACGCTAAGAATCTCAGACTTCCAAAATAATACCCGCAAAAACCGTTGACACTGACGGCTGGGGGGGGGTATAATGGTTGTGTATATTTGGGAGGAGAATGAGGGCATTGAGATTGGTTGAGACTGTAGCTTCTTTGAAAACCGGTTATCGGCGAGCTTTGGTTTGGATTTTTGGGCTGGCTATGATTGGCACCGTTTTGATTTTGAGTTTGATTTTGCCCAAATTTAATTCTGAAGCGGCTACGATTATGGCCATTAACCCGAACAAGGGTTTGACCACAGGTGGGACGACGGTGACGATCACGGTGCCGATAGCGGAGGACGGCGATATTATTCAAACCGTGACTGGTTATAATTGTCCGACTACTCGCACTCGGGTTTATGACGCTCGGGACAATCACAGTTACTATATTCAGAAATTGGCCGACGGCGAATGCTGGATGTTGACGAATCTAGCCTACGCTGGCGACGGCGCAGACACTTATCACGACGACAAAACTATTACGGCTAATACCACCAATTCCTACACTGATGCTTATTATTATCCCAACACTGGCGGAGCGACGGTTACCACCGAGCCAGTCGACCCCAGCGTCATAACTGGCGTGGGCGGTCAATACGGCTATCTCTATAACTGGTGTGCGGCGATGGGTGGCCAGTCTGCGGCTTGCGATAACGTTTCGACCACTGGCTTTGATACTTCGATTTCGATTTGCCCTAGCGGTTGGCGGTTGCCGACTGGCGGTGGCGGTAGTGAACTGGCAGGGCTTAACGCTAACATTAACGGTGGACTGGCTAATTCAGACGCTGGTTTGCTTGGTGATTGGCTGGGAGTTTATGGTGGCTCTTATGGTAGTGGTAACTACACCAATCAAGGCCTCAATAGCCGTTATTGGTCGTCGAGCGTCGCTACGGTGACAACTGCGTATGTCTTGGCTTTTGAGCCAGGCAATGTGTCTTTCACGGCTGGCGGTGGCAAACTCAATGGTTTTTCGGTTCGCTGTGTCAAAGATGTTGCTACCACGCCAGTTTTGACGGTGAAGTTTGATGGTGTACCAGCCACAGTGGTGAGTTATTCTGGCACGGAGATTGAGGTAGTTGCTCCCGCCCACGCTGCTGGGCCAGTCGATGTGACTATCAGCGACGGCCTAGCTGAGGACACTTTGGTTGATGGCTACCTCTATTTAGACACGGTGAAAATTAGCGAGGTTGAGCCGAACAAGGGTTTGACGGCAGGTGGCACAGAGGTGACGATTAAGGGTGATTTTCCTGAGGTTCCGCTGGCTCAGCCGAGCACTTTACAGGATATGACGGCCGAATATTGCGGGTCGTTGCCGATTTACGACAAGGACGCGCCCGACGCCGCCAGCACGATTAAGCTGACCGACGCGCGGGACGGCACGAAATACGAGGTGCGGCGGCTGCAGGACGGCAAGTGTTGGTTTATCGATAATCTGAAATT
>JAISDN010000046.1 GCA_031264785.1 Candidatus Nomurabacteria bacterium | reverse complement strand
TGCGGAATATGACTTTTTGATCGGGCCAGTCGCACCCACGCCAGCCTATAAAATCGGCGAAAACATCAGCGACCCAATCAAAATGTATCTGGCCGACATTATGACCGTGCCAGCTAGCTTGGCTGGTTTGCCAGCAATCAGCCTGCCAAACGGCGCGGACAAAAACGGCCTGCCGATCGGCTTGCAGATTATCGGGCCGATGAAGTCGGATGCGAAATTGTTGGACTTCGCAAAGGAGGCTGAGGAATGATCAAACATTTTTTTGAGTGGATTAAACTAAAAGAGAAAATTCACAACGACGAGAGTGTCGAACGCCTACTAAAAGAAGGCGAAGTTTGGTGGTGTGCGCTGGGCGAAAATGTCGGCATCGAAGTTAACGGCAAAAGCGAATTTTTCTCGCGACCAGTCTTGATTTATCGCAAACTTAGTCGCGACGGTTTTATGGGGATCCCGCTAACAACGCAGAAAAAGGTTGGTTCGTGGTATGTTCGGTTCGAATTTCAGGGAAAAACTTCATATGCCAATCTAGCGCAAGCGCGCGTGATTAGCTCGAAAAGGTTGTATAACCTCGTTGGCGAGATTGACGGAGAAGATTATAAACGAATCCGCGCTGGATTCAGGAGGTTATACTGATGCTATATCTCAACTTAGCTACAGAAAAAATTTTCCCCCTGATTGCTCAGGGGGCGGCGGGAAAATCCCGAATATACCCTAATTATAGCAAACTATTTTGCTTGTGTCAAGAGCATTTTGAGCGGGGTCGAAAATGAATAATGATCGATACGTTGTTGTTGACAAATCCGACAACATAATCGGCGCGAAACTTCGTGGCGCGATTGGCCGAGACGACATCTATCGCGTTTCATCAATCTGGGTGGTGGTGCCGAGCAACGGAAAATACAAGGTGTTGATAGCGCAACGCGGTTTAGATAAAGAAATTAACCCCGGCAAATGGCAACCATCGGCAGCTGGCACGGTCGAAGAGGATGAAAGTTACGAAGCCAACGCAGTCAAAGAATTAGGCGAAGAGGTCGGTTTGACTGATGTCAAACTAATCCCAATGAGCGACAAATCTCATTTTCACGACGGTGAGCACCAGTTTTTTTCCAAACGTTTTGTGGCCATCGGCGATTGGCAGGAAAGCGATTTTGTGAAGCAGGACAGCGAAGTCGAGGCTTTAAAACTGGTCGATTTGGATGAACTTATTAAAGACGTGCAGAAAAATCCGGAAAAATATTTGAAAAAATTTATGGACAGCCTGTTGTATTTGAAACAGTTTTTAGAAAAAAATCATTGCGAAAGGAGCAAAAATGGGTACTGAAACTTTAATGATACTGGGGTCAGCGCTATTAATTGGGCTGGTAATTATTTTGGCGGTCAAGCTGACGCGCGGGCGCAGCGGCAAGTTGAATGTGGAAAGGTTTCGGGCGGAGTGGCTGAAAATCGAAAATTCTATCGACAACAAAAATTCCATGACTTTTCAAATGGCGGTGCTGTCAGCCGACAAATTGCTGGACAAAGCGATGCGCGAACTGGGGATGATAGGTGAAAATATGGGCGATCGGCTGAAAAACGGCAAAAATCGTTTCAGCAAAATCGACGCCGTTTGGACAGCCCACAAAATGCGCAACCGCATCGCCCACGAAACCGACGTGGCGCTCAATTTCCTAACGCTCAAGAAAATTATGATGATTTATAAGCGAGCTTTGAAGGATTTGGGAGCGATATGAAAGATAAGATTCAATTATTTCAAAATCAAAAAGTTCGTAGTCTATGGGATGAAAAAGCTGAAAAATGGTGGCTTTCAGTCGTTGATGTAGTTCGAGTGCTCACTGACGGCGATTACCAGTCGGCACGAAAGTATTGGAAAGTGCTGAAAGGTCGCTTGATTAAAGAGGGCGCAGACCAACTGGTAACAAATTGTTACCAGTTGAAGATGAGGGCAGAAGACGGCCGACAGCGCCTGACTGATGTGATGGATACCGAGCAGGTTTTGCGTCTGATTCAATCGATTCCGTCTAAAAAAGCTGAGCCGTTCAAACTTTGGTTGGCTCGCGTTGGTAGTGAGCGTATTGATGAAAGCATTGACCCAGAATTATTAATTAATCGTGCCATTCACGGTTATCGCCGATTGGGTTATTCCGAAGACTGGATTAATTTGCGCCTGCAGTCGATTGACATTCGCAAAAGTTTAACCGACGAATGGGACAAAAGCGGCGTCAAAGAGGGCTTGGAATACGCCGTTTTGACCGACCTGATGACCAAAACTTGGAGCGGAATGACGACGCGCGAATATAAAAATCACAAGGATTTGAAAAAAGAAAACTTGCGTGACAATATGACTAATTTGGAACTCGTCATCAATATGTTGGCCGAAGCCAGTGCTACCGAACTGTCGACCAACGCCCAGCCAAAAACCCCAATCGAAAGCGCCAAAATCGCCGTCAAGGGCGCAACCGTCGCCAAAAACGCCCGCGAGGATATCGAGCGTCAGGGCGGGAAAGTCATTAGCTCAGGAAATGCCAAAAATTTGGGTATGCGGGGAAGTAAATTGCTTGATGAAAAGGAGCAAAAATGAACCAACCCGACACCAACATTGTTGTTTGTGGATTGATCCATCGCGATGGCAAGATTTTTGTGGCACGGCGGGCGGCGAACAAGGCGGTTTTTCCAAATAAATTTGAATTGCCCGGCGGTCACGTTCAATTGGGTGAGGGCTTGCAAAATGCCTTAAAACGTGAGCTAAACGAAGAATTGCAACTTCAGGTTGACATTGGCCAAGTGGTCGGCGCCTTTACTTATGGCGACGAGAAAAACTTCAAATGTGAAGTGGTTTATTTATGCCAAATCGTCGGCGATGGCGAGCCAATCCTAAATCCCGCCGACCACTCCGAAGCCGTTTGGCTAAGCGAAAACGAAGCCGACAAATTTGGCAATAACGGTGAAGAAATGGCGATTTTGCGGCAAGGTTTTAAGTTGTTAAAGGAGGCAAAATGACAAAATATATTCCCACCATCGGCATTGAGTGCCACGTTCAGCTGAAAACTCAAACCAAGCTTTTTAGCGCCGTCGACAACGACGCGCGGGAGGCCGAGCCGAATAGTAAGGTTAGCGTGATTGATTACGCGCTGCCCGGTATGCTGCCTTATCTGAACCGCGAGGCCGTCCGGCTGGCGGCACGGGCCGCGAAGGCTTTGAACGCCGAGGTGGCGCGGGTCAGCCGCTTTGATCGCAAGCATTATTTTTATCCCGATCTGCCCAAAGGTTACCAGATCAGCCAGATGTATCAGCCGATAATTTTGGCTGGCCACGTGGAGCTGCCAAACGGCGAAAAAGTCCGGATAAATCACGCTCATTTGGAAGAGGACGCTGGCAAATTAACTCATCACGGCGACCATTCGGAAGTTGACCTGAATCGCGCTGGTACACCGCTGATTGAGATTGTGTCCGAGCCGGATATTCACTCGGCGGCCGACGCCAAAGCTTTTGCCAAGGAGCTGTATCTGCTGATGACTTACGCTGGCGTGACGCACGGCGATTTGTACCACGGCAATATGCGGTTTGATGTCAACACCAGTGTGGCGCCGGCCGGTTCGAACCAGCTAGGCACGCGCAGCGAAGTCAAAAATTTGAACAGTTTTCGTAGTGTGGAGCGGGCAGTGGAATATGAAATTTCGCGGCAAATTGAGCTGCTGGAAAACGGCGAAAAAGTCGTTCAGGAAACGCGCGGTTGGGACGACGCCAAAGGCCAGACCACCACGCAGCGCAGCAAAGAAAACGCTCAGGATTATCGTTATATGCCCGATCCGGACATTCCGCCGGTGATTTTGGACGAGGACGAGGTGACGGCAATGCAGGCCGATTTTCCGATTTTGCCGGCCGAATATCGTGCCAAGTTTGTGGCCTTAAAAGTCGACGCTTCGGTGTTGGGCGCTGTGCTGGCCGATCAAAAAATGGCCGCCAAACTTTATAAAGTTTTGGAGACTTCCACCCCTGATATTGCTCGTCGAATTGCTAATTGGTTTGCTTCGGTCACCCCTGTTGATGATGAAAACTTTATAAAGTTTGCTTTGCCGGCTAGCCAAAATCTGGTTAAATTATCAGAGATGGTGGGCGCTGGCCAATTGAGCTCGACGGCCGGCAAAGAGATTTTTGTTGAGCTGCTAAAAAAAGATGCCGATCCGGAAACCATCGCCAAATCCAAAAACCTACTACAGGTCAGCGACGAATCTGCCATCGAAAAAATTGTCGACCAAGTTTTGGAAAGCCCCGCCGCCGCCCAAGCTGTGACTGACATTCGCGCCGGCAACGACAAAGCCATCGGCTTCCTCGTCGGGCTGGTTATGAAAGAATCCAAAGGCCAAGCCAACCCCGGCGTCGTCAACAAGTTAATTAAAACCAAGCTTTAAATCACTTCCAAAAACTGGTCGTAATGTTCGATTTTGAAATCGGCGATGGCGTCGATTTCGGCTTGGTCGGCGGCGGAAAATTCGTCGATTTTATTTATGACGGTAGCGCCGGCAGTTTTGGCGGCTATGACACCGGTCAGGCTGTCTTCAACCACCACCAAACCAGACGGCAGGGTCGCGAAATGACCCAAAACTTGATTATAAATTTCCGGGTGCGGTTTTTTCTTTTCAACATCGTCCATCGTCAAAATCAGGTCGAAAGATTCTTTGGGATTGAGCTCGCCGCGAATCTGCAGCTGCTCGGAAATGTAATCGATATCGAAAGTCTTTGAAGCCGTTGCCAGCGCCAATTTCAGGGTGTGATTGGCCCGCATTTTCTGCAAAACCGCGTCGGCGTTTTCTTTATATTCAATTTCCGACTGAACTTTGTGCAAATATTTTTGGCGCGCCTGAGTCAGCTCCTCAACCGATTTGTCGCCGTTGCCGAATTTTTGATCAAAATGCTGGTAATATTTTTCCCAAAAGTCTCCATCATCGCCTTCGTCCCAGAGCTCATTAAACAAATCGCGCAGCTCTTTAACGCTTTTTTCCACACCATAATATTCGCGCACAAAAATCTGGTCCAGTTCGCGGTATTTGCCCGGCGAATCGACCAAAGTGCCGTCCCAATCAAAGGCGGCGACTTCAAATTTATCAACATCGAACTCTTTTAACGGTTTCATTACAATTATGTTAGCATAAATTATTAAATATGTCTAGAGGTGGCAGGCTGGCGAAAATATGTTAGAATGAGGTCAGCAAAGAGGAGGAGCAAATGAAAAATGATGGTTTGAAGCTGGCGCAGGATAAAATGGCGGCGGCTGGGGTCGACCCAACGGCGATTAAGGTTTTTGCGGCGCAATATTTGGCGATGTTGGGTGGCTCGGACGGCAATATTGCGGAAAACGCTATCACACCAGTGGAAAAGTTGGAAAAGCTGGACGATGTCAAGGTTGACGTGGCGGCGCAGCAGGCGGCGATTGGCAAAACTGTGATTATTAAGCTGAACGGCGGTTTGGGGGCTTCTATGGGGCTCGCCAAAACCAAGTCGCTGTTGACGCTGCGCGACGGCCAGACTTTTTTGGATATTGTGGTTAAGCAGATTCTGCGGGCTCGGGCTGATTATGGCGCGCGTTTGCCGCTGATCCTGATGAACAGTTTTCACACTCGGCAGGAGTCGCTGGATTTTATTAAAAAATATCCGGAGCTGCCGGTTGGCGATTTACCGCTGGATTTTTTGCAAAATCGAGTCCCCAAGCTGCGGCTGGACAACCTGCAGCCGGTGGATTGGCCGGCCGATCCGGAGCTGGAATGGAGTCCGCCCGGTCACGGCGATATTTACACGGCGCTGCTGGACGGCGGTCTGCTGGATAAGCTGATTGCCGATGGTTATGAATATGCCCACGTTTCCAACAGTGATAATTTGGGCGCCACGCCGAACGCGATTTTGGCTGGCTGGTTTGCCCAGTCTGGCGCGCCGTTCGCCATTGAGGCTTGCCGGCGCACGGTTAATGATAAAAAAGGCGGTCATCTGGCGCTGCGCAAGGCCGACGATCGGCTGATTTTGCGCGAATCGGCCCAAACTACAGAGGCCGACAAGCCGGAATTTATGAATATCGACAAGCACCGGTTTTTCAATTCTAATAATATTTGGCTAAATTTGCCGGCCCTGCGTGAAGCTTTGCGAGTGGCCGACGGCGTGCTGGATCTGCCGTTTATTCGCAATGAAAAAAATGTCGACCCGACCGATCTGACCACTCCAAAAGTTATTCAACTGGAATCGGCGATGGGCTCGGCCATTGAAAAACTGGACGGCGCCACAGCCATCGAAGTTCCGCGTTCGCGCTTTTTGCCGGTCAAAACCACCAACGAATTGCTGCTGGTGCGCTCGGATTTGTATAAATTGACGGAGAATTATCATTTGGAGCCTCAAGTTGAAAAAACGCCGGAAGTTTCGCTGGACGACCGCTATTATAAGCTGATTAATGATTTTGACGCCCGGTTTGTGGTAGTTCCGTCGCTGATTCAGGCCACTTCGTTTATTGTCAAGGGCGACTGGCTGTTCGACAAACCCAGCGCTGTAGTTGGTAATATCTACCTGAGCGATACTGGGCAACAGGCCGAATATTCTGGTCTGGATTCCGGGTCAAGCCCGGAATGACGGTGCTAGACACTTTTCCACAAGCAGAATGAACAAATACTGTTGACAAGCTGGGGGGGGTCCGTGTATAATGGGGGCATCTATTGTGGTGATAGACAAACAAAAGTAAAAGGAAATAAATATTGTGTTAACATTAAACGCCGTCAAACCAAAACTGAACACTAGGAAGCTGATTGTTGGTTTGATGTTTTTTAGTTTAACTGTTCTTATCACGATAATCACCATAAATCATTACAATCAGAACTCTAACGCTGCCACCATTACCAGCATCAGCCCCAATTCCGGTCCGACCACCGGTGGGACAAAGGCCACCATTACTGGCACCGATTTTGGCACAATTAATTATATTTATTCACCGTCGACTTTTGAACAAGTTTATACTACTGGCACTAGCCAAACTATCACTATCCCCGCGGGTAGCTACGGCGTGACCGTCGAGGTTTGGGGCGGCGGCGGCGGCGGCGGCGGCGCTGTGGCTTGGTGGACCAACGGCGGTGTCTGTATGGGCGCCCGCAATAACTCTAGCGGCGGCGGCGGTTCAGGGGCTTATAGCCGTCAGGTCTTCGCTGGGCCAGTCGGCGGCACTTTGACTTATACGGTCGGCGCCGGCGGTGTAGGCGGCACGAAGAAAAACACGACTAACACTGCTGGCTCGGGTGGGACGGGCGGCAATGGTATTGCTTCGACAGTTAATTTTAACAGTTTAACTATTTCAGCCAACGGCGGTAAAGGCGGTGGCGGAGCTTATATGCCAGCCTGTGCCAACACCACTGGCGATGCCGGCGGCACTGGTGGCGTAGGCGGCACGGTCAGTGGCAGTGGTGATATAAAAACACCCGGCAATAATGGTGGGGATGGTAGTATTTTAGTTGTTCCCGGCCAGTATTCGAACCCCGGTAGTCCTGCGCTGGGCGCGCGCGGTTTGGCAGTGGAAGGTTTAGCAAACGTCAGCTATGGCGAAGGCGGACTCGGTTGCGATAATCATGACATTTCAACGGCGAACTGCGGAAACAACCCAGCTACTGACGCTCAAGCCCAAACTGGGGCGGTCAAAGTCTCATATTCGACCACCGCGCCGACTATGACTTGCACTAATCCAACCGTTGAAGTCGATGGTGTGGCGCTGGCGGCTGGCGATGTGACGAGCAATTCCGATTGCACGGAGTTGACCGTGACAATGCCAGCGCATGCCGCTGGGTCGGTGGATGTCACCGTTGATAACGGCGTCGATCCGCCGGTCACTCAAACCAATGGGTATAATTATTATGACACCATACGGATTGACAATGTAACGCCGAGTAATGGCACAACAGCTGGTCAAAATACAGTGACCATTAAAGGCGACTTTCCAGTGCCGCCAGCGCCGACCTCTATGCAAGAAATGACTCAAGCCTATTGTGTCTATATGTCCGTCGGCGACACCTTGACGCTGCCTGACGCGCGAGATGGCCAAGATTACCAAATCCGAAAACTAGCCGACAATAACTGCTGGATGATCACCAACCTCAAGCTCGGCTCGACCATTGGACCGACGCTTTTGACCGATGACGATACCAACCTCACCAATAAAGCCTCATACACTTTGCCGCAGATCGACGATGGCAGCGACACTAGTCATAAATCAGAAACTACGCCCTATGTCTATGGTCCGTCGCCCGCTGACCCCAGCGGCGAATCGGGCACACCGAACAGCAACGCCGCCATCGCCAGCAGTAATTTTTACGGATATTATTACAACTGGACAGCGGCTATTGCCGAAGATGATTCGTCGGCTATCGTTACCAATGGCGAGAATGCGGCGAATTCGATTTGCCCGAGCGGGTGGCGGCTAGCGAGAGGCGGACTGGCTGGCGACCCGACCAATGAATATGACCAACTTAATGCCATTATGGCGGGGTTCAACGGCAATCAAGACCCCGATTATGCAGCCAACAATTACGGAGATATGTATTATGCTGACGGTTGGATTTCAAACAGTTCGTTCCGCAGTATTTTGAGCGGCACTTGGACTGGCACCGCATTTGACGAGTCCGCCACGACTGGCAGTTGGTGGTCGTCGACTGTTGGCAGCTCTGCTAGTCTTGTCCGCAACCTTCACATTGTTCAAACTTATATGGCTGACACCAGAAACGAATACAACCGCCAGCAAGGCATACCATTGCGCTGTATGAGCGACGGCGGGACGAGCTCGGGCCTGAACGTGACATTTGGTGGCGCGGCGGCCACTGTGGTGAGTAGTTCTAATACGGAAATTGTGGTAGAAGCACCGGCCCACGCTGCCGGCCTAGTCGACGTCAAAGTCTACAACAGCACCACTTCCGACACCGAATTCGGCGGATATTTCTATTACGACCCAATGACCGTTACCAGTATTTCGCCCAATTACGGTCCGGAGACTGGCAACACTCAAATCACTCTGACCGGCACTAATCTGGCGGTGCAACCTGTAACCTTTACGCAGGTTTCGTCGGGGTCGGAGCACACTTTGGCGTTGGACGCGCTGGGTAATTTGTATGCTTGGGGGCTGAAATCGCAGGGAGCGCTGGGCATCGGCGGGCTTTCTTCGATGGGTCCCGAACGAACACCGGTTCAGGTCAACGGACACATTGAGTCGGGCATTCCACTGTCGACCAGGTTTATTAAGATCGTGGCGGGCAATGGAACGTCGCTGGCGATCGACACTGATGGAAACTTGTATGCTTGGGGGTTGAATAATTATGGACAGATTGGCAATGGCAATCAAACTAACGTCCGCGCGCCGATGCTGGTTAGCGGCGGGGATTTGCCAGTGGGAACGAAGTTCGCTGACGTGTCAGCGGGCGCTTATCACATAGTGGCTCTGAGCACTGATGGCAAGGTTTATACTTGGGGTCAGGGCGATCAGGGCGAGATGGGCGATGGTTCTATTACTGAGTTCAATTTGACGCCCAAGCTGGTGCAAGGGGGCGATATATCACCGACGACGGTGATTCGGTCGATAACGACTGGGGGTTATCATACAATGGCGATCGACGTGGACGGTAATTTGTATGCTTGGGGCGAAAATGTTCGCGGACAAATTGGCAACGGCGCATCAGGGACAGGCATTTTCACACTGACGCCGTGGCGAGTCAATGGCGGCGCTGGCAGTGGGCTGTCGGCTGGGGTTCGGTTTAAATCGGTGGACGCTGGAGCTTATCACACGCTGGCGATCGACGTGGACGACAATTTGTGGTCGTGGGGCGCGAATAGCAATGGGCAGATTGGCAATGGTGATTCTGGAACGTATGTTTATATGACAACGCCGTATCTGGTAGACAGCGGAGCGTTGCCAGCGGGCACGACGGTTCGCGAGGCTGTGGCAGGCGGACATCATTCGTTTGCAATTACGGCGGACGGGTCGCTATATGCGTGGGGCTCGGACATTTACGGCGAGATTGGCAACGGCTCGGTGGCTGGGGATGTTCTGACGCCACAATTAGTGCAGGGCGGATCAGTCGCGGTGGGCGAGAAGTTTATCCGAGTTTCTGCTAGCCAGAACAATTCGTCGGCGATTGACCAGACTGGCCGGTTGTATACTTGGGGCTGGAATGAATATGGGCAGATTGGCAATGGGTTGGTGGGCAGCTCGAATAATATGCTGTCGCCGTGGAACTTGACCAAGGACTATGATTTTACCGTACTAATCGACCAAACCACCTGCGATAACATAACTATGGTAAGTATAACAAGTATAACTTGTTATACTCCGGCTCACAATCCGGGCTTAGTCTCGGTCACGCTTGATAACACCATCACTTCGTTGATTGTTCCAGCCACCTGTTCCTCCGCCCTCCCCGCATCCTGCAACGGCCTCAAAGACACCGGTGAATCTCGTAACCAAGATCGCTCCAACATCCTGTCTGGCTTCCTCTACGAAGAGTTGTATGTAGACCTATCTCTTTCTTATCCTCAAACC
>JAISDN010000026.1 GCA_031264785.1 Candidatus Nomurabacteria bacterium | reverse complement strand
ATTGCCGTTCATCTGGATCGGTGGAGGCGAGGCGGGTTTCGGTGGCGCTAGCGATGACGTCTATTGCCACGTGGCTTTGGCCGGCGAAGAATAGGCCGCGGCCGCGCTGGAAGCCGACTAGCATTTTTCTTTCGCTGTCGGTTAGTTTGAATAATTCGGCCAGTGTGTCGACCGCGCTGGTGGCTTGTTTCATAAAGAAGTGCATACTGGCGTTGGCCACGATGGCTTTGCCCATTGGGCTGCCCATAAAGTCGCCGACGTCTTGGGTGACAGTGGTTAGGCCGAGATTGTATTTGCGAGCTCGTTT
This sequence comes from Candidatus Nomurabacteria bacterium, assembly GCA_031264785.1. Lineage (GTDB taxonomy): Bacteria > Patescibacteriota > Saccharimonadia > Saccharimonadales > Saccharimonadaceae > JAISDN01. The sequence goes on along the minus strand of JAISDN010000026.1, from coordinate 5,836 downwards.
GGCGATGGAAAACATAAAGTTGGCGGCGTCTTCATATTTCATTAGCTGCCAAGCTTCGTCGACGATTAGCATTCGGCGATGGTTGCGCATCCGGACAATATTCCAGATGTGAGCCAGCACAATATACATCGCTACCGGCCGCAGTTCTTCTTCTAGGTCGCGGATGTTGAAGACTACCATTGGGTTATTGATGTCGACATTGCTCTGCTGGGAGAAAATGCCAGCAAAAGTGCCGGTGGTGTATTTCCGCAGCCGCTGAGCCAAGCTCGGGCCGGTGCCGCCCATATGGACCATTGTGTCGTAAAGGTCGGCGATGACCGGCGGCTGATTGTTGTGGGTCGACGGGTCGGAGGTGATGCCAGCTCGGGCGTAAGTATCGATCAGGCCTTGATCGAGGTCGGCTTCTTCCTCTTGGGTTAAGGTGGTGATGGTCGCACCGCTGTCGGCGATTTGGACGTTGCCGAGCATTTGGCGGAACAGGCCGTGCAGGGTTATAAGATTGGTCTTCAAAATGTCGGCCGAAGGGTCGTCGCTGTCGGTGACGCGCGGCAGGTCGAAGGGGTTGATGCGGGTGTCGGAGTTGAGGCTGAGCCGAATATACGAGCCGCCGACAGCTTCGCAGAGCCGTTGGTACTCGTTTTCTGGGTCGATGATTAGGACTTCGGTGCCGAGCATCATAGTGCGCAGGGCTTCCAATTTGACAGTGAAAGACTTACCGGCGCCGGATTTGGCGAAGACTACCAAGTTAGCGTTTTCTAAACTCCAGCGATCGAAAATCACTAAACCGTTGTTGTGCAGGTTGACGCCGTAGAGAATGCCGTTGTCTTGGGTTAGGTCGGCGCTAGTGAATGGAAACGAAGTCGACAGCGCCGAAGTGTTCATATTGCGCCGGATTTGCAGTTGGTCGCTGGCTTGCGGCACGGTGCTGTTCATTCCCTGCTCTTGTTGGGACGAGGCAACTTTGGTTAGAACCATTTGGTGGCCAAGTTCGGATTCTAGTTTGTGTTGGACAAAGTTTAGCTCGTCCAGCGAATCGGAATAAATCGTGACATATAGACCAAACCGGAAAAACTTTTCCTGACCGGTGGTGATTTCGTCGCGCAATTCTTCGGCGTCGCGATAAGCCGCTTCGCTGCTTGGGTCGCGCACTCGGCCTTGCTCGGAATTGATTTGCATAGACGCTTCCAGTTGAGTAACTTTTTTACGCAAGTTATTTAGCACGATTTGCGAATCGACTGGGTAAATAAACATCGAAACGTCCAAAACCTCATCCATATTGATAATTGGGCTGAGCCAGCCGGTGTAGAGGCTGTTGGGATAGCCGTAGACGTATAAAGTGCGAGCGTATTTTGTGCCCAAGCGGAAATAGCCGACGTGGAATTCTAAGCTGCTGGGTGCGATGATATCGCGCAGAGTGGTGACGCCTTTTTGGAAGGCTGCGTTGACGGCCGCCGCTTCGCTGGCGCGCTGCGATGCCAGAGCGTCGCCGGATGGTTGTTTAGAAAAAAGTGCCATTATGTCGCCTCCTCGAGATTGCTGGGCGCTTGGCCCTCGGCTTTTTTAATATATAACGCGCCGGAATGAGCCGCGATGTCGATAATCGGCTCGTTCAGGGCGGTGTCGGGATTGTAAAAATTATAATACAGCTCGGACAGAGCTTTGGTCGGCAGCTGGCCAGCCCGCACGCCGATGTTCATTAAACTACTCAGGACTATAGACACTCGATTTTTCATTTCATCTTTGGCTTTGTCATAATTTTTGGCGTCGATTTTAATACGCTGTTTTTTCTCAACACTGGAAACTAAGCTGTCGGTCATATTTTTGAGGTTATTTACGTCGCTGCTAGCGTCGCCGCCCAAGTTGTATGGTATCACCACGAAAAAGTCTTTGCGCATGATGTTGGCCTGCTGGGAAATGTCAAAAACAAAATCAAGATAATCGTCCATCATTACGCCCAGTAACATATTTTCTTGCTTAGCGCGAATTCCTTCAAGTTTTTCGAGGTATGGCTTGATGTCGATGCGGCGCGATTGGATGGCGATCTGGATTGGAAAGTTCAGATTGTTTAAAAGTCCTTGATACTGATATTCAATACCGTCGCGTTCTTCGGTGCTCATCAGGTCATAGTTGATCGATTCGCAGGCTATTACCGCCCGAAAGCTGCCATCATTTAAGATCACCATATTTTCGCGAATCTCGCTGATTAGTAATGAATTTTGAGCAGAATCTAAGCGCTCCTGTTGCTCTTTGGTGAGCTTCTTAGATTCAGCCGGTGCTGGTTGAGGTTGAGGTAATTGAACGCCAGCTGGCATCGGCTGTTGTGGCTGCGGCATAGGCTGACCCGGTTGTTGAGGCATTGGCGGCGTGGTCTGACCCGGCATTGCCGCTGGACGGGCTTGCTGTGGCTGCGGCATGGGTGGCTGTCCGGCCGGCGGTGCTGGCTGAATCGGCGGGATGGCACTGACGTTCGTCGAAGTCATGGAAGCGGTTTTGGGCCGCAAGTTTTGCTGTGAAGCGGCTTGAATATTGCTTTGTAATGCCGGCACAACTGGTTGAGGCGGCCGTGGCGCAGCTGGCGCTGGCGTTGCCGGTGCTGGTTGATTTTGATTTGGCTGATTTGGTTGCATTATCCCACCCTCATTCCATTAAACATTATCACTATTTATTATAGCAGAAGCGGCAGTATTTGGCGACTCTTCTCCAAGCCGGTTTTCAATTGACTGCGCTACAGTGCTGTTGTCTTCAAATTGATCGTGAATGTCAGCTTCTTTTATGATGCTAGAAGCCACTTTTTCGTTGATATTTTCGTTAGGATTTCGAAAATCCACACCGCGCGTCGACCAACCGGCGCTGTCCAAAACTTGAGACAGGAAAGATATTCGATCGGCCGCATCGGCGCCGCGAATGTCTTTGATTGGCGGGCTGTCGTCGTGTTCTGTGGCATCGACTTCCACATTGGGCGTGAAACTACCGCTAACCCACAGTCGTTTTTTAGAGACAAACAAAAACTTCACAATTGCCAGCAAATAAGTTTCCATCGGCTGATCTTTGCGCAGCGGCAGAGCTAGCGCTAACGCCAAAACAAAAATCGGCAGAGGTATCAGGGCCAAAGCCCAATAAGCCGCGCCCAAAAACCACATCGCCGTGCCACAACCGGCCGCAACTAGCAGATAAATAAACTGCCGAAAACTGAACGGCCCTAAGATTTTATCTTCCGCTTCTACATTTTGCGGGACCTTATAATTTCCCATAGGCCAATTATATCACGCTTATGATAAATAAAAAAAACGTTGTAAAAAATACAACGTGGCGGATGGAGAGGGATTCGAACCCTCGGTGGGTTGCCCCACACCGGTTTTCAAGACCGGCTCCTTAAACCACTCGGTCATCCATCCGTTAGACATTTTACCAGATTTTCATTTTCTTGAGAAATTTGTTAAAATAGTGCCAGCCAAAGGAAAAAGAGCAGCCGGAGCAAAAACCGCGCTTTTTGCCCCGCGCGATGGGTTTTGTCCCATAAATACGGAGGAGTACCCAAGTGGCTGAAGGGGACGGTTTGCTAAATCGTTAGGTTGGCGAAAGCTGGCGCGGGAGTTCGAATCTCCCCTCCTCCGCCAAATATTTCAAAGCGGATATCTGTTTTGAAATTCAAATTTTTATGGGTGGGCAGAATCATAAAGTTATGAATAAAGATCAAAGTCACGTCACTAAGCCCAATGCACTGACGGCCACCGAACCACCCACCGGTCTGTTTTTAAAAATGGCCGAAAAAGCTATTAGTAAAACTATCGAGCCGCCTTATGGTGATTACGAACCTGAAGAGTTAATCGAAATGCTTGCGGGGGGGGGTCTTTCGGCTATGGCGACTAACGACCAAGGTCGCCAAATGCGTTTGGAGTTTTATAAAGACGATATAATCTGTAACACAGCTTTCTTTTTAGCTTTTAATCCAGTTTTTCAAGGTGTCGCTAATGCTGGTGAGAGGTTAGGTTTTGAAACTTGGGGCGATAATTATCGTCAGACGGTTTTAAAGATAGTCGGCTCAGTTTTGCCGTATGAGGAATTGCCGGTCGAAGATTATGATAAGGACGAAGATAAATCCAATGGGAAACTAGTAGTTTGTAACCATCCGTCATCAGGCGATCCGCCAATGAGCGCGATTTGGGCGATCCGGCGTTACCCAGATAAAAAAATCCTAATGCCAGTGGACTTGCCGCGTTTTGAAGCCATCGGCCGTTGGCATCAAGCGCTGGGTAAGGCTTGGGTTAATATTATGCCGGTAATTCCACCGGAAGTTTCTGAATATATGGGCAGTTCGGAAGATATGGACGAGCTAAAAAATATTCTTTTTAAACGCTATCACGAACTGGCGTTAGAATATTTGGCGAACGGCGATATGGTAGCGATAGCCCAGCCGGCTGCAATGCATAAACATCTATTTGCCGACAAGTCGCAATACGAAACCGGCGTATCAGCCGATGGCGAGAAAAATATTCGCCCAGTCGGTATGCTGCTAAATAGCGCCAAAAAAACCGGAATTCTGGACAAAATTGATGTTGTACCACACGCTTATTCACTCGCGCCTGACGCAGACTTCTACGTTTTTAATATGTTCAAAAAGTCTAAAATGCATATCGGTAAAATCCGCTCCGGTGCGGAACTTGTAGAGGCTGACGGCGGTAAGTGCAGCACAGCAGATTATCGCCTGCTGAAAGAGATGGCCGATAATATGGGGATGCCGGAGGAATATAAATACAAAGGCATCGAATCAGAGCTTGGCCGGCTGGATATCCCGCACTAATCTTCAGTTTTGACGTTGCCGCTGTCGTCGCTGGTGACGGCGATGGGCCCAGAGTTGATGATTTTATTGGTTGATTCGCGGTAAATGACGGCTTTTTTCTCGGCGGAAAAAATCAAAACCTTGTCGCCATCCTCGGCCTTTTGAAAGAACGGCTGCTCGCGCAATTTTTCGACATCAGAAACTGTGGCTATTACTGGCGTTTCATCCGGGATCTCCATCAATAAGCCGACTTTATCCTTTAATTGTTGGGCCTGTTCCGCCACAGCTTGGTCGGTATTGCGAAGAGTCGCGTTTTGCTGCCATAAAATCACTACCGTCGCCGCTAGGGCCACGATCACTGTCGCCGCCAAGACTACTAAAATTACTCGCAGCTTGCTGCGCTTTGGCTTGACCGATTTATTTTCAACAGTTTTTTCCATAATTTTCTCCTTCAATTAAACCTATTATACCATTAATACCGCTCTATCTCGCTGATCAATCGACCGTTGCTAGCACTGTTAGCATAAAAGATAGTCCATATCCAATGCGTGCCATCGGTAATATCAAATATTTCAAAGACGACACGATTTAAGCCCTGATTATATCCGATATCTCCGGTTATTCCAGCTGTTTCGAGTTCTGCTGAAGTCGCGCCAGCCGCAAGTGTTATGGTCTTTCTGTCGTCGTAATGGCTGTCGCTGGGTGTGGTTTGTATCTCAAACAGTTCAAAGGTGTGAGATGTTGCGTTGTTGTTAGTCATTCTGGCGCCGAAATAGTTGTTGGAAGAGAGTTTTGTCAACGTAAAGGTCCATCCGTTCATAGTTTGGGTGATGGTTGAGCCAGTACCCATACTGCGAGCGTCAGCGACGTTAGTTTTAGCCGGTCCGCCAGTGCAGTTGACCCAAGCGTTGTTTTGATAGCAGCGGAAAACATTCAAGCTGGTGTTGTAATACATCTCGCCGTTGGTGGCGGTGGCGGGGTCGCTGCTGGCTCCGTCGAGCACTAAGCCGACTAGGACGCTGGCGCTGCTGTCGCCGATTTTGACCAAACTATTGG
>JAISDN010000021.1 GCA_031264785.1 Candidatus Nomurabacteria bacterium | reverse complement strand
AATGCGCCTTGCGGGTTGCCGCCGCCATAACTATCTTCTATGCACGCTACCGCACCGGCCCCACCACCGCCGCCGCCCCAAACCGTCACCGTCAGCGAAACCACATAATTAGGAATTGTAATACTCCCCGAACCGCCATAATCATAACTCACACTCGTCAAAGCCCGCGCCGGCTCCGCCCGAAAAACCTCAAAAACCGAGCTAAAAACTAAAACCCCCGCCAAAATCGCGCAAACCAAACTGCCCATCAACCCAAAACGCCCCAATCCGCCGCGCGGCCTAATCCTCACAGCGACCCCCATCGCGCAGCGGCGCTAGAGAGAGAGAGAGAGAGAGAGAGAGCCGGCCTTATTGCAAATGATTCGCAATAAGCAACATACCTACCTAGCAGTTCCCCTCTTCGCAGTTTCATACTTACATTCTATAGCATAAGTTAAATAAATACAACGGTTTTTGTTGGTGGTTGTGGTAAAATAACGTTTATGGCTAAAAAACTAAACATTAAAATTCGCCAGCTTCCAAACGCTCGCAGGCCCGGAAAAGTTCATATTGAAGATGACCGAACCGTCAAACCGCACGAACTTGAAATAGTTAAGGCGCTTTCGCGATTCGGATTTGACATCGTTTGTAAAAAAAATCTAATCTACCATATCAACACACTGCTGATATTGTTTGGAAAAATGAGATTTGGGAAATTAAAGGGCTGACTGGTAGCTCGCATCACACGATTAAAAACAATTTGCGCAAGGCTAAGCTACAGAGCGCTAACGTTGTGCTTGACATATCGAAATCACAGATAAAAATCAGTAGTGCCATCAATCACGCCACAGACCACATCCGCGATACCAAGCGCATAAACAAGGTTGTGATAATTTGTGGAAATAGCTATTGCATTATTGACAAAAGTGCGCTATAATATGAGTATAAGGTTTGATACGACAAGTTCTCGGTCTCAAATCCGTGATGATGAGAACGCGCCCACTGTCAAACCCACAAAACCCCGCTGATCACGTAGCGGGGTTTTGGCTCGTTTATGGGTTCGTGATATAATAGCAATATGGGAAAGAACAAGAAGAAACGTAACAAAAAATACACCGGCATTGACGCGCGGCAGGACGAATCGACGGTGACGGTTCATAAGGTTTCGGCGGTCAATCGATCGGCTTTCGGCCAGTGGATTTTTGAGCACAAAAAGCTGATTCGGATTGTGGCTATTGCGGCGTTGGTGATTGTGATTATCATCGCGGCTTTTGCGATTACGCTTTAGTCTGCGCCAGCTTTTGGGCGGCCTGAATCACGCCGTCAAATAGCGCCGCCACAGTTAGCGGTCCAACGCCGCCACGTCGCGGCGTGATGGTGATGTCTTCGCGCTCATAAATCTCGTCTGCTACGTCACCAACGATTTTAGCGCCTTCCGACGCCGTGCCAGCGTCCACCACCACCGCAGCCGGCGGAACCATATCGCCGGAAATCAAATTCGGCACGCCGGCCGCCGAAACAATAATGTCCGAACTAAGCAAAATTGATTTCATATCAACTGTTGTAGAATCTACAACAGTTACATCCAGCCCCGAATTGCGCCACATCTGCGCCAGCGGCTTACCAACCAGCCGCCCCTGTCCCACAATGGTGATTTTTTTCTGTTTCAAATCAATATTATAACCAGTCAAAAGCCAATTTATGGCCACCGCCGTTGCCGAATCGAAATCGGCCTGCGGACCCAGCCCATCAACATCTTTTTGGGGCGCAATTTTGGCCACAAATTCGTCGGTTTTTTCGGGATCAGACAGAGGCAATTGCAAAACATTCGCAATAACGCTTGAATCATTATTTAGCTCCTCAATCTTCCCCGCCAAATCCGCCATCGACACCCGATGAATATCGACATCAACCAAAATATCTTTGCCGTAAGTTTTTTTGATACGCACGTAAGTTTCAATCACCGGATCGTCTTTGGTGATCACAATCGCCAGACGCGGCAAAATCTTGTCGTGTTGGCGCAAAGCCCGCACTTGATGAGCCTGTCGCTCTTTGATAAAATCGGCCAGTTCGCCGCCATTTAAAAATCTCATTTTGTTATTGTAGCATAAATGTCTGGGTATTTGTCATTCCGGATTTGATCCGGAATCCAGACTGGAAGCTTTTGTGCTAAAATAGAAAATATGAACAAATCGCTCGCCTATTATTATGACAAATATCGCCAGCCCTTCCCGCCGGAAGTTTATGACGAAATTATCAAAACTTTTGGGCTGACCAAAAAATCCGACGACGTTTTGCTAAATCTTGGCTATGGTAGCAACGAAACCAATTTTGGACTAGCGGATTATTTTCAAAAAATTTTGGCGTGGGACGTGGACGCCGACGCGCTAGAAATTGCCGCCAAACGTCGCCAAAAATTGGGTCTAAAAAATCTGTTTCTGGAACAAAAATCGGAAGACGAAATCGACCAACTGGACACTAAAATCAAACTGACGATTATTGCTTCATCAATGTCGTCGCTCGACGGCAAAACGATTTTTCCGAAATTGCACGCCAAGCTAAAGACTGGTGGCGGCGTGGCCATAATCAAAAACCGGGCGGTCGACATCGACGACAGTTGGAATTTTTTGGTCAACGAAGAGCGCGACCGAATCATCGACAAAACGGTTCGAAAATATATCAAAGTCAAAAATAAAGAGCTCGACCCAACCGATAAAATTAACCGCGCCGATTATTCGAGCCTGCTTAGCGAAGCTGGTTTTCGGAGCGTCAAACAATTCGAATATGAAAAACCGGTCCTGCGCTCGGCTGAAGAAGTCATCGGCTGGCTGCTGTCGTTTCCGGAAATTTCCAGCGATAAATTTGGCAAAAAACTAGAAAAATTCCAGCGCGACCTGAAAGCCAAACTGGAAACCATTAACAATTCCGGCAAGTTTAAAGAAAATATTTTGACGACTTTGATTGTGGCGAAAAAGTAAAATTTGCAAGGATAGTCCTTGCAAAAACAACTCCTGAAATGGTATGCCCGGACGGATTCGAACCGCCGACCCTCTGTTCCGAAGACAGATGCTCTAATCCGCTGAGCTACGGGCACACGATTTTTGGTACACCCGAGACGATTCGAACGTCCGACCTTTGGTACCGGAAACCAACGCTCTATCCAGCTGAGCTACGGGTGCTCACCTTCCAAGATTTTACCATAATTCCTCATAACAAACCAGTCTTGCATTTGTTGTAAAAATAATATAACCTAAAAACATAACTAAAATTATGGAGGAAAAAGTTATGGCAGAAAAAATAAGTTTCGAAAAAAAGGATGTCGAAGCCGGCAAGGGTATGGCGATTTTGTCGTATATCGGCATTTTGGCTTTGATTCCGTATTTTGCGGAAAAGAAAAATAAGTATGTGCGATTTCACGCTGTTCAGGGCATCAATTTGTTGCTGATTGAAGTGGCTTTAGGGATTATTTATGGGATTATCAGCGCCATCGTAACTGCGGCGACCGTCACTAGCGTGGTGCCTTACGGTGGCTATTACGGCTACAACGCCGTAGCGGCAGCCAGCAGCGCCGGAGCGGTCTTGGTGGTTGGCACAATCTTTATGATTGTCTGGCTGGCTTTGGCGGTCTTTATTATCTTGGGTATTATCAATGCCGCCAGTGGCAAAGGTAAAGAAATACCGCTGCTGGGCAAAATCAAGTTTATTAAAAAATAGTTTTACCAGAAATCTAAAAACAAATCCCCTTGTAACTTAAGGGGATTTTTTATATATTTAAAATATAATTTGGAGGGTTTATGGACAAAAAAGAATTAGAAAAGGCCACGCGCGGCATCAGAAAATTTCAGGACGATTTTAAAAAGTTTGTCGCCAAAGGCAATGTGGTCGACCTAGCGGTTGGCGTCATCATTGGCGGCGCGTTTGGCAAAATTGTCAGTTCTTTGGTGGACGACATTTTGATGCCGGGCGTGGGACTAATGATGGGCGGCTTTGATTTTTCGGAATTGTCGATCCGGCTCGGCTCGGCCAATATCAAATACGGCTCTTTCCTGCAAAATGTGGTCGATTTCCTAATTATTGCCCTGTCGATTTTTGTGTTTGTAAGATTTATTAACAAGCTACAATCGGCCGCCGCCAAACCCAAAATGGAAGTTGAGGATAAACCGGCCGCCAGCAAAGCCGACGAACAGCTGGCGGTGTTAAAAGAAATTCGCGACAACCTGAACAAAAGCTGAAAAAAACGTTGACAGGTCGCGCCGATAAGCTTATACTTTGATTAATATAACTAAGGAGGTTTAAATGTATAACACAACAGATTTATATCCATACGATTATGGATATAACTACTCGACCAGCACTGTGGCGGATTCGGCGGGATTGGCGGCTTTTCTGGCCGCGTATCTTTTCATCTGGTGCATCGTCTTGATTGCGGCCTATGTCGTCGAAGCGATTTTTATGATGATGCTTTTCAAAAAAGCTGGCGTGGCGGCTTGGAAAGCTTGGGTGCCGGTTTATAACACCATCAAATTCTGGCAACTGGGTGGCCAAAACCCGCTGTTTCTTTTGTTTGCTTTGATCCCGGGCGCGGGCGCAATTGTGGTGGCCATTTTCGACTTCATTGCGGCTTATAATATTGGCCTGAAACTTGGTAAAAGCGGCGGCTGGGTGGCTATGTACATCTTCCTGCCGATTATTTGGCTGATTATTATGGGCGTTGACAGTTCGCAGTGGAAAGATTCGCTGGGTAAGGCTTCGCTAGCTCCTGAAAAATCTCCAAAATAGATTATTCCAGAAACCAAAACAAAAATCGCCGCCATCCGTAGATAAAGGTTGGCGGCGATTTTGGTATCCCGGGAGGGAATCGAACCCCCGACACGAGGGATAGAAGCCCTCTGCTCTAATCCGCTGAGCTACCGGGACAAAAAAGCGGTTTGCACATAATATCATAACACACCAGAGCGGATTAGAGCAGGCTCAAATTTTTCTCTACTCGCTTCGCTCGGACAGGCGCTGAGCTATTTAGATAAAAGCAAACAACCACGCTAATGTGCGTTCCCTGTCATTGTAGCAAACTATAAGCGTTTTGTCAAGGATTTTTTACTCGTCTTATGGCTGGTAGGGTCGACCAGTGTTGGGCGCGGTGATTTCGGGTTCTGGATCCGGCAGGCTGACCGCTTTATTTTTATACATAATGGCATATTTACTGAGGTGCTGCACCTGAAAACTGATCTGATTGCCCTGCACCACAGATTTCAGTGGCCGAATATTACCACTGATATCAAGAACTTGCCATTCGTAATCGCCCTTAACGGCCGGCAGCGGCACAGAAATCGTGGCCGAGAAGTTTGTAAAATCAGCCACCAAAACACCGTCTTGATAAAGTTTGAGGTCGTAAGCAACGCCACCCAAATAATCCGGCTGAGGTGGCATCGTCATAGCGTGAACCATCAACGCCCGATCACATCTTTCAGTACCATCCAAAATAACTGTTACACCGCCGTCAGAAACTTGGTTGCTGAGCGGACCGGATTCCAGCCGCAAAGACGCTTCTTTCTGAATGTTATAATCTTGCAAAGTGCGACCGTTGTCCAAAACGTTGTCCGCAAAAATCAGCCGCTTTTGGCACTCCACCGGATATTCCGGACGCTGCTTGGTGATTTCTTCCTTAATAAACCCAATCGTGTCGGCATTTTCAACCTCCAAAGTCAAAGTCTCATCAGTAGCCGCCAAATCAATAAAAATCTGCATCGCAAAAACCCCACTCGAAGTGCCGGCGCTAACAATCAGCGACAAAACCACAGCTCCCACAATTTTCTTTATCATATTAGGTATTTTAGCATATGCTTGATTGATGTGGAAGACCCCAAAATGACTTTTTTGCTTTTCTGGTGCGGATATGCTATAACTACACCAATGTTAAAGGCTATGGAAATTTGAAATGGAACACCGGACTACTAATACACTTTTTATGTTGAGTTCAGTTGATGGCAAAATTAACAGCGGCTCAACTGACGGTTTGGATGTTGATGCGGACTGGATTGAAATTGATGGGCTGAAAGAAGGCTTGCAACAATATTACGACATCGAGCAAACGACTGACTTGTTTTCGTTTAACACGGGGCGGGTTTTGGCGAAAATTGGCATTAATGACAAGTCGGATATTCCTCAAAAATCGCCGGTCACTTTTATTATCGTCGATAATAAGCAGCATCTGAAAGAAACCGGCATAAAATATCTGACCGCTTGGTTGAAAAGGTTGATAATCGTAACGACAAATAGCGAATATGACACTTTTGACCAAGATGTTGACGTGGTTTTTTACGAAAACGAGATTGATCTGAATGATTTGTTTGCGCGCGTTAAAAGAGATTACGGAGCGGAAAATGTAACCATTCAATCGGGTGGCGCAATGAACGGCGCTTTACTGAGAGCGAAATTGATAGACTATGTTAATCTTGTGTTCGCTCCAGTTTTGGTTGGCGGAAAAGACACGCCGACTTTGATCGATGGAGAGTCGCTAACAAACAAAAATGAGCTTGATCAGCTCGGTATACTTAAATTGTTGGAATGTAAGGTTCTGAAAGAGTCGTATATTAACGTGAAGTATGAAGTGATTAAATAAGCGCCAACATTTATATCTGGCTTTCTATATCGGAGTCTTTATAGCTGACTATTATGGGATTTGCGCTGGCTCGTTCGCGTCTTCAAACTCGACTTTTATTAGGTTGTCTTTCTTTTTTGCGACAAAATAATAGATCCAAGCGGCGGCGGACAATACGGCCCAAGCGATTAGGAAGATTTCTAGCGAACCGTGTTCGTTCAGGAAGCCGATAATCGGCGCTAGCGCTACGTATGGCAATATTTTTAGGAATGAGGCTATTGATAAAATTGTCGAGCGCTGCTCGGGTTTTGCTTGTTTATTGAAAATTTCGCTGAGGAAGGGGTATGTTACGTGTTCACCGACGTAAAACAGCAAAATAACAATGTAGCCCCACCAACCGATGTTGAATACTGACAGAATTAGCCCAAAAATCGCTGCGAAAGTAATCAGGGTGAGAACTCGTTTTTCGTGGAGTTTTTCGGAATTTTTGTGTAACAAGTGAAGCGCGAAAATGGAAATTATGCCGCAGGAGGCTATGACTATCGACCCCAAAAACGGCGTGAAGTCAAAACGGCTGATGAGGACCAGTCTTAGCAGCCCCCAACCACAAGCGTAGAACAGGCCTTGAACGGTAATTATTAGTGGGATATATAAACGAAACTTTGGCTTGATAAATTCACGAAAGCCCGTTGAAATGTCGGCGAAATATCCTTTTATGCTTTTTGTGATGGTTTGTTTTACTCGTTTGATGGGTTCGTCTTTTATGCTCCAGATTACCACTGCGGCGGACAGAAAAGCTAAACCGGTTAAAAGCCAAGTTAGGGTTGGACTAAAATCATAAATCAAACCGCCCAATACATTGGCGGAAAGTGTGGCGATAAGCGCGACCTGTCCGGCGCGAGTCATTAAGTTGCGCCATTTGTGCGAGTTTTCCTTGAATTTTAGTTTTTCATAGAATAGGGCTTCGTCAGCGCCGGAAATTAGCGATGATCCAGCAGTTACGCCAATCTGGAACGCTAAAATAATCCAGAAACCGCCAATGGCTTGAGCGGCTATACCAATAGCGGTCATCACCACTCCGATTTTGGCAATGCGGGCGCGGCCAAATCTATCGGCCAGTGCACCGGATGGAACTTCAACCAGCAGGCCAATAAAAAACGCTATGGCGTCCAATGATCCGACTTGTCCATCGGTCATAAAAATTCGGTAGAAATATAGCCAAATAGCACCCACAAACCACAGATTCATTGCGAATTTGTAGATTAAAAATTTTCTGGATAGTATTTTTTGTTGGTTGGTCATTTGTGGCCTAATAATAAATGGTGCGGGCGGAGGTAGTCGAAACCTCGTCACAAGTTTGGAAAACTTGGATATTAACCGCTATACGACGCCCGCGTGGGTTAATTATATCATTTATTTTTCATTTTTATCAAGCTCGCCGGTGGCCTGGATGTCTGGCAGCGAGATTTCTAAGGTTTGGCCGGGCTGCAGTTCGCCGGACAGCAGTTTTTGCGACACGATATTTTCGACGGTTCTTTGCACCACGCGGCGCATTGGGCGCGCGCCGAGTCGCGGATCATAGCCGGCGTCGACCAGCGCGGTTTTGGCGTCTTCCGCCACGTTGACGCTGACTTTTTGGGTGGACAAAGTTTTATTAACGCTTTTCAGCTGCAGGCCGACGACCTCTAATAATTCCTCTTTGGTGAGCGGCCGAAACACCACAATGTCGTCAAAGCGGTTCAGAAATTCCGGCGTGAATTGGCGGCTGTCGATTAGCTCGTTTTTGAACTGCTCTTCAAATTGCTCGACGTCGTAACCGGCTTCGATATATTGGCGAATCCGGTTTGAGCCGGCGTTGGAGGTCGCGATCAGAATCGCGTCGCGGAAGCTGATTTCGCGGTTGTTGATGTCGCGCAAAATACCTTCGTCCAGCACCTGCAGCAAAGTTGAAATGACGTTGGTGTGGGCTTTTTCGATTTCGTCTAATAGCACCACGCTAAACGGATTTTTGGTGATTTGGGCTACCAGCGAATTGGGATCGCTAACGGCGTCGGCAATCAGTCGCGAAACGTCTTCGGCCCGAACGTATTCGTTCATATCGACCCGCACCATATTGCCCTCGCCGCTGAAATAAACCTCGCTCAAAGTTTTGGCTAGTTCGGTCTTACCAACGCCAGTCGGACCCAAAAACAGGAACGTGCCAATGGGGCGATTTTCGTTACGCACACCAGCCCGCGCCCGGCGCAGGGCTTCCGACACGGCTTTGACGGCCGCCACTTGGTTAATCATTCGCTCGTGAATTAGGTCTTCCAGATTCAGCAGTTGCTGCTTTTCTTCCGCACTGTCGGTGACGCCGATTTTCACGCCCAAAGTGCTTTCCATCGAGCTGCGCACCACGTCGGCGCTAACCAAACCACCTTTGGCTACCCCAGCGGCAGCTTCCAGCACCTGAATGGTGCGGCGCGGTTGAGCCACATCTTGGACATAGCGCTCCGCCAGACGGTAAGCTTCGCGCAGGGCTTGATACATAAAAACTACGCGCTTTTCGCTCTCGATTAGTAGCGAATTATCTTCCACGATCCGCATAGTTTCGGCTTCGTTGGGCGGCTGGACTTGCAGGCGATTCATAGCCGCCGTCAGAGCCGCGTTGCGCTGAGAAATTTCT
Source organism: Candidatus Nomurabacteria bacterium (assembly GCA_031264785.1). Taxonomy (GTDB): domain Bacteria; phylum Patescibacteriota; class Saccharimonadia; order Saccharimonadales; family Saccharimonadaceae; genus JAISDN01. Next base: position 9,010 of record JAISDN010000021.1, on the reverse strand, counting down.
AAGAATTTTTGCTCTTCCATGGCTAAAATCAGTCGCAAAGCGCCGCCTTCTAAAATCGGCTGCAGCACGTTGGTGATGTCGACCGAGCCTGTGCCCTCTTCAAAAAACAGTTGGGCGTTGTCCAGACACAAAATAATATTTTTAGCCGAATAGGCTTCGTTCATAACAATGGTTACCAGCTGTTCCAGCTCACCGCGACCCGGCGCGGCCGAAATCAGCGAGGTGGCGTCAAGGCTGATAACTTGGCGGTATTGCAGACTTTTGGGGACTTTGGTTTCGCCGTCCATCAGCCGCTCCGCGAAGGCTTCCACCACTGTAGTTTTGCCAGAGCCAATCGGACCAATTAAAGTGACGTTTTGGCGACCGCCGGTGGAAAAAGTTTGCACCATTTGGTTAACCAAATCTTCGTGCGATTCCAGCTGGACATTTACGCCTTTGGTGTAGGCGTATTTTTCGGACAGGTTACTGCCGAAGCGTTTCAGGGTGGGGATATAGCCGAACGACCAGTCGCGGGCCACGCCGCCGGTCAGTTTTGGCGCGTTGCCGCGTTCGAAAATCTTGTTCAAATGAGCGAACCATTCCGCGCCGCTAATGACGTCATTTTCGTCCAGTTTTAGGTCTGGCAAAATCTGGCGGATGTTGGGGCTAACCCGAATCAAAGCCGCAAAAACCGTAGCGGCGGTGATGGTTTTGCCTTTGTCTTTCAAATTATTGTGAATTTGCCGAGTCTCTACCCAAATCGCCTCCGAATCGGTAACTTCGCTGCTAACATACTGAGCGATTTGCGCCGATGGAATGCCCAGCCGGGCCGCGAAAAACTTACCGCCAATTGTGCCGTCGATTGATTTGGCAATATCTTGCGGCGTGGGATTAGTCGGCAAACCGCCCAAAATGTCACCGTCCAGCAGCCCGGCAATGTCATCACCCTTCGGTTTCAAATGCTTCAAATCGCGAGCTTGCCAAAGCAAAAACATCATCGGCCAAACCGCCGCCAGAATTATGTAATAAGCGTTGAGATTACCAAGATATAGCCAATAACCGCCGCCAATCACAAAAATCGCCAATAGCGAAAAACAAGTGATTTTCAAAACATCGCCCAGTTTTCGGTTAAAGCGGGCCTTCCGCGCGCGCAGAGTGTTGAAATTGTGCTCTACAGCCACGGCGTCCCCACTTTCGCGGTTAAAACGATTCCGGCCAGCGGTAGTAGCGGCGCTACTAGCCAAAAAACCAACCGAATCAGACCGATAATGACCGCGCCCAGTAAGCAAATCAGACCGATAATCATAACGGTTGAACGAATTAGGCCGCCGATGAAGCGCGAAATTAATTTGTCAAACCAAGCTCGGATTTTGTCGCCCAGCGCACCCTCAACTTTGCCGGCGTCAATCTGGCGAAACGGCTGAAACAGAGTTTTCAAAAGCAGCGCAATCGAAAACTGATCGCCGACCTTTACCAGCATAGTTTTTATGCGGCGGAGTTGATCGAGCAAGCCCGAAGTATACCACCACGAAAACATCGACAATATAACCATAAGTTTATTATAGCATACATTTTAAATCTTTTTTATATAAAGCGTATTGACTAAGACGACGCGAAGCCCAGACCGCTGTAGCGGCAACGACGGCTAAGCTAATTAAGCCTATTTCTAGGGCGTGATCACTAATGATACCGCCGATACCGGTGTCTGGAGTGCCAGGCGTAGATCCGTCGGCGTCGCCGTTGTTACTGTTGCTACCATTGTTACCATTGTTACCGTTGTTATTGTTGCCGTTGTCGTTGCCATTGTCCTGCGGCAAAGCAGTATAAGCTCCGATACTGGGATATTGGCGTAGCGCACCAGCAACATCATAATTGATCCCAGCGATAGGCGTACCTTTACCGATCAGGGGCGAGTTTGCCGCTAGGCGGAAATTACGAGTGGAAACGTCCTCAAATACCGCATCAGCGTCGGACAGACCAGTCAAATTGGTTGTACCCAGAGTTATCGCGCCGTTACTACCGGCCGTCGTGTTAAATGCAGAATAGGTTATTTTGTCCAGCAGGCTGTCGTCGGCGACGTAAATATCCGTGCCGGCCAATGGCGACGACGGTTCGGAATCGTCAACCGGTTGGACGTCCAAATCAGCGGCCGTCCAGTAGGCATCATATGTATAAAGGCTGGCTGGTACATAAGCAAACAACACATCGCTATCGGCCGTCAATTGGCCATTTAAGAACTGTTTGGCGTCGGCGATTGATTCAATATTGTATGGCAAAAACACCACGCAACGACCTTCATTATCTATATTAGTGGCCAAAAATCCGAGGCTACTCGTATAGTCGACGGCTTGGGTGCAAGCAGAACCGCCTTTAACTTGTATCTTTATTTCGTCCGATAATGGGCTGCTGGAATAAGTCGGCCAACTGCCAAGCATAACGTGACCATCGGTATGGACTAGGAAAGTGTTAGTATCAACCCCTTCGGCTTCTGGAAGATATGCACTAAAGAACGTTTCCATCATCCAGTAATCATCTCCGGCAATATCAACTGTGACATTATAATCACCACCACCATTAATTATGTTTTGCATAGTTGAGCTTAGAAAATATGAGATATTCGCTCCTGCGCCCGAAATCGCTACTATCAGCCCCTGCGGCCAAGGCCCATAGAGGACCGAGCAGTCATTATTCGTCACCTCGATTTCAACATTCATAATGTAGCAAATGGTTTTGGAATAGCCATCGCTCGACGCGTGGGCCGACCCCATAGCCACTACGTTGGTCAAGTCTCCGCCGGCGAAGTAGATATTATCACCAAGCCCTGTCGTGGTTTCTTGGCCATCAACTGCCGTCGCGGAGTTGCCATAAATCGTGACGTCGCGGACTTTGGTGTAGTTGGCGTCGCTCATCCATAGGCCGCCACCGTTGCCACTGGGCGTGGAGAACATTTCGGTGGGAATCGTCAGGGTGTGATTGTCGGTTATGACGGTGTTAGTAATCTCTGGGTCAACGGTTGTACTATTGTGAGCCGAGCCAGTGTGGACACCGCCGCCTTCTTTAAAGGCGTAGTTCCCAGCCACATAGCTGCCGAGCAACTGCGCACCGTTCAACAATATGCCGCCGCCAGTAGTCTCGGAAACATTATCCGTCACCACCGCGTTGTCGATAGTGCCACCATTCATAAAAATTCCGCCGCCACAACTCATAAACCAAGTCATAAAGGTTGTTACGGCGTCATAATTGTCGTGGATATAGGAATTACGAATAATGCCGCCGTGGAGGAAAATCCCAGCGCCACCTTGAGTAGAAGTGTCAAGTAATAGGTTCTCTGTGCCCCAGAGCATTTGCGAGTAAATGGCGCTGAAGCCATTACTGACCTCTACACCATCGATCAACGGTCGAAACTCGCCCTCGCCAGCGCCTTCACCCACACCAGCATATTCAACTTGGCTAATGACGTGAACGCCCTGGGACGGCAAAGTCGGTTTGCGCAGAGTGGCTGGGTCCTGATTAATCAAGTTCAAATAATCTGGCTGCATCGGCGTTAGTGGTACAACGCTGTTAAGACTAAGTGTCGAGGCGCCATCAGCTGCATAACCCCGTTCGCCAATAAAATGCGTTGTATCATTAGCTGACGAGCCGCGCAAGGTCGTCCCAATTTCAGTTCCAGCACTATTTTCATATTTAAAACTTGGTCGGTCATCGGCTGATGTCTCGCCACCAACAAAACCACCGTAAATCTGCATATGTCCAACGCCCGTATCGTCATCACCATAAGACGGCGCAATCAACAAACCGCCCCAAGTTCCGGCCACAAAATTATCGTCAACATTCTTGCTAGATTTGGCGCGAGTATATAAATATTCGCGACCTAGCACATTATAATTGCCTTCAGCAAACCAAACCTGGTGCGCACCACCGCGAACGGCCGCGATTAAAGCGTTCTGCGGGCCACCAGCAGCATTGCCGTCAATGGCGTTAGCCCACGAAGTGCCGCTCCTATTACCAGCACCATGTTCAGTCACATAGACGACACCGCTCGGATACTTAGTAAAGTTTGGACTTGCGCCACTAGATTCATATGCGCCCAAATCCGGTGCGGCACCCAAGTAGTGCGAATTACCACTTAAGTCCTGTGGAATCACTGGGTAAAACACATCTGTTCCGGCGTTAATTAACGCCGATCCGGCTTTTGGCCTATAATCAAAGCTTGGTAAGATTCCGTCCACAGTCGCGCCTTGGCTGGCTGGGAAATTGGCAAACAAATCTGCCCCGTTACCGCCAATAATATTATTCTCAGTATCTTTGTGAATCCAGTTGTTTTTATATCCGACCGCTGTCGGCATGTCAATAGTATTATGAAAACCAATCAGAACCTGATAACCATCACCATACCATGATGTAGGCTGGCTGGTGCTGCCCACAATAACATTGTTTTCTAGAATTGGATCATCCCATAGATTGACTGTGCTGCTGTAGCCAGTTTTATTTATCCATGGGTCTGAACCGCTATCGTTAACGTTGTTCGCGATAGTATTGCCAATCAAATGCGATGTACCCATAGCGAAGACTATTTCCCTAGTGTTATTATAATAGCAAGAGGGCGGTGTATTTATTGAAAAATTAATGCCGTTATGGGCGATTAGGTTACCGCTTAGTGTACCACTAAATAAAGCGACCACTGCACCGCCGAGCTGACAGCCGTCCGTAGCATCAGGAAACAGCCCAGCATTATCGACAATAATGTTTCGATTCAGCGTGCCGCCGCGCACGGCGATGGAATAGCCCGTATATTGCGCTGGCATGTCGTTGTCGTGGCTGATGCTATAATCAATCACACTCGTACCGAGATGAGTCAGCGTCACGCCTTCAATCATGGCGCTAGCATAGGCGAGATCGATAAAGTAGCCGTTGTTAAAGTTGCCACCACTAAAATGCGATTGCCCATCGATAACAACTTGGTCCGGTGTGGTATTATCTGCGCCTCTGATAATTAAGCGTTTGGAGACTATAAGATTGTCGCTCAGCTGATAATTTCCGGCCGGCAGCTCAATGATAGTATCGCTAGAAAAGTTATTTAAAATATCATTAAAGCTAGCACCTGGCGTGTCATTTAAGTAGGCCGTAATTTCCGCCGCAGTGGCGGTATAATCTGTTGGCGCAGCTTGGGTAACAAAAGTTTTCACCCCAAAAGCAGCGCCACCAATCGCCGCCACGACAGCCATCAATAACCCGGCTCTGGTCAACCAGCCGTGCTTTAGCCCAATATGTTTAATATGAAAACGCGACATTTTTGTCTCCTTGTTTGTTGTTAATATAATCTGTTTATTTGTCTTGCCACACCGAAAGACTATTTTCAGTATAATGCCCCTTCATCATGATGTCAAGGACAATTTGAACATTTTTCCAAGAATCTGTAGAAAAGTTCGACTGTGTTACAATAGATTATATGAAAAAAACTACGATTATTTTGGGAAAACTGGTTCGGGCGGCGTCGCGCCTCAGGGGCGGCGGTTCGGCTCTACCCGGTTTGGTGGTGGAAAAAGTCGATCCGAGTTTTTTGAGTGAGGTTTTAAGCCGGCTGCCTTTTGGCGTGGCGGTGGTATCTGGCACTAATGGCAAAACCACCACGACTAAAATGGTGACTGAGCTGTTGGAAAGTCAGGGGCTGCGGGTTTTTACCAACCGCACCGGTAGTAATTTTACGCGTGGCGTGATCAGCGCAATTTTGGGCGAAATGCGTGGTTTTAAATTTAATTTTGACATTGCGGTTTTGGAACTGGACGAAGCTCACGCTGTGCGGTTTGTTAAACAAATTAAGCCGAAATATGCTTTGCTTTTGAATGTTTTTCGCGACCAGCTGGATCGCTTTGGCGAGATCGACAAAACTGCCAAGCTTTTGACCGAAGTCGCCAAAAACACCACCAGCGCGGTGATTTTGAATAAAGAAGATCCGCTAATTGCAGCCATTGCTTGTTCGTTGCCGCGAGCTGTAAAAGTCAAGTTTTTTGGCTACAGCCAAAAACTCAGCAAATATTTTCCAAACGACGACGAACTTTTGGGCAAAGCCAAATTAAAAAAATCTGTCGTCAAACCAGAGGTGGAATTGACAGATTTTAACGACCAAAAAGTTTTTTATTCAATTGAACACAAAAGTTATTCAACTAGTATGAAAATTACCGGCGCCCACAACTTGTTTAACGCGGCTGGAGCGTTGGCTTTGACGCAAGCTATTTTGAGTAAAAAAACCGACATCGAAAAGCTGCTAAAAACGCTTAGCCAAATGCAGGCGGCCTTTGGGCGCGGCGAAGTTTTGCTGATCGACGGCAAAAAGATTGAACTGATTTTAGTAAAAAACCCCAGCGGTTTCCGGCTTAGTCTGCTGTCACAATATTCTCGAGATGCCGACACTATGATAGCCATCAACGACCAATACGCCGACGGCCGCGATATGAGCTGGTTATGGGATGTGGATTTTTCCAAACTGAAATCGGTCGAAGTGGTGACAGGGATTCGAGCTTACGATATGGCGCTACGCCTCAAATATGACGATGTGGAATTCACCGATGTGGAAACCGACGTCAACAAAGCGCTCGGCAAATTCCTAAGTCACGACCCGAACAAGCCCAAACAAATTTTTTGCACCTATACTGCTATGCTACAAATTCGAAAACTGCTCAGCAAATTAGACAAAGTGGAGCGCGCCTTATGAAAACCTTGAAAATTATGTGCTTGTACCCCAATGAAATGAACATCTATGGCGATCACGGCAATCTGCTGGCTTTGCAAAAGCGCGCGGAGTGGCACGGTTTTGACACCGAGTATATTCAGCACGAACCAAATAAAAAGTTTGACACTTCGGCCGATATTATTATTGGTGGCGGCGGTCAAGATTCTGGGCAAGACAAGATTCAGGCTGACTTGTTAAAAAACGGCGCCGCTTTGCACAAACTAGCGGCGGCCGGCACGCCAATGCTGATGATTTGCGGCCTGTATCAGCTGTTTGGACATTATTTTGAAACCCACGCCGGCCATCACATCGACGGTATTGGAATTTTTGACGCTTGGACCAAAGCCGGCCCAACCCGCCTGATTGGTAATATAATTATTGAGGCTGTCATTGCGAGCGAAAGTGAAGCAATCCCGAATAAAATCGAGATAATCGGCTATGAAAACCACTCCGGCCTGACGTATCTGAACAAAGCCCAAAAAGCCTTCGGCAAAGTCGTCAAAGGTGCCGGCAACAACGGTTCGGACGGCACAGAGGGCGCTCGCACCAACAACGTCTTCGGCTCATACCTGCACGGTCCAATCTTGCCCAAAAATCCCGCCTTAGCCGACGAGCTAATCCGCCTAGCAGCCATCAAAAAGTTCGGCAGTTTCGAGCCAAAAGAAATCGACGACACGCTCGCCACCAAAGCCCGCGACATCGCCACCACTCGCCCACGCTAATCACAGATGTGCTACAATAGGCTTATGTCAATAATTTCGACTTATCTTGTGCCCCACCCGCCGCTGATTTTTCCTGAAATCGGGCGCGGCGAGGAGCGGAAGATTGAGGACACTATCAAGGCATATAAGAAAGTGGCGGCGGAAATTGTTGAGCTGAAACCTGACACGATTATTTTGCTGTCGCCTCACGCGCCGTCGTTCGCTGATTATTTTTATATTTTCCCCGACGCGTCGGCAAGTGGCGATATGAGCGAGTTTGGCGCGTCGGAGATTCGACTTACTATGAAATATGACACCGAGTTCGCCGAAAGCCTAACCAACGCCTGCGCAGACAACGACTTCCCAGCTGGCAACGATGGCGATTTGGACGCGAAACTCGACCACGCCACGATGGTGCCGCTGCGTTTCATTAGCGACGCTGGCAACAACCAACAATTCGTCCGTATCGGCATCACCAGCTTGTCGCTGGAGCAACATTTTCGACTTGGTCAACTTATCGCTAAAACTGCCGAGCAACTGAACCACCGAACAATCGTAGTCGCCAGCGGCGATTTGTCGCACCGACTGCTCGACGACGGACCATACGGCTACGCGCCCGAAGGTCCAGAGTTCGACAAAACCATTCAGCAGATCATCACGTCTGGCAATCTGGAAGGGCTGCTCGACCTGTCGCCTGAGTTTTGCGACAAGGCTGGCGAGTGCGGACACCGCCCGCTCGTCATTATGGCTGGCTGCATTGGCGACCGCCCATACCAGCCAAAACTCCTGTCATACGAAGGACCTTTCGGGGTTGGCTACGGAGTAGCGTCGTTTCACATCACCGCCAGCGACCACGTCAAACTCGCCCGCCAAACCGTCGAAACTTATGTACAACTTGACCAAGTTGTACAATCTCCCGATAAGCTATTCCCCAGCTTATCGGCCAAACAAGCTGGCGTCTTTGTGTCGATAAAAAAGCTGGGCGAGCTACGCGGCTGCATCGGCACAATTGAGCCCACCCAGCCCAACATCGCCCAAGAAATCGTCGCTAACGCCATCAACGCTTCGACCCAAGACCCGCGTTTCGAGCCAATCAAGCCCGACGAGCTGCCCTATCTATCATACTCAGTCGACGTCCTCCAACCAGCCGAATCGATCGACAGCCCCAACCAACTCGACCCAAAAATCTACGGCGTTATAGTCAGCTTAGGCAACAAACACGGCTTATTATTGCCCAACCTCGACGGCATAGACTCCGCCGAAGACCAAATCGCCATCGCTATGCAAAAAGCCGACATTCCACCCACCGCTCGCAATCAAATCAAACTCCAGCGTTTCCGCGTTAATCGTTATTATTAAAAAGTGTTGTAAAAAATACAACACTTGGTCGGGGTGACAAGACTTGAACTTGCGACCTCACGGCCGTTGGCTCGGGGCGAGATAATCCGCTACCGCGCGCCACAGTGGCGCTACAAGCAAAATGGTCGCCGTATACGAAACGGCTCGAACATATTTTAGCACAAAATAAGACAAGCCCGAGATTACAAGTTAAAGCCGCGCCGCGTTCGCAATAAAATTGCGAACTAAAAACCCCAAAAAC
>JAISDN010000009.1 GCA_031264785.1 Candidatus Nomurabacteria bacterium | reverse complement strand
GCATCAAGTTCACTGTCGAGTCGGGATTGCTCAATATCTGCCATCACATCAAAAACCAACTTTTCGCGCTTATTCAGCGGTAAGGCTAAAATCTTTTGACGTAATACTGCTTCACTCATAATTTCATTATATATTTAATAAAAACTGCTGTCAATGAGGAGCAAATATTACTTCAAACTGGCCCGAATCGTGACGCGGTGGGTGTAAGTGTTGCGGTCTTTGTCCCAGTCGCCGCCACAGGTGATGATGTTGAGGCCTTCGGTGCCGGTTTTGACTGGTTGGAGCATTTTGCGCATATCGACGTCTTCTAGGAGTGGCATTTGATTTTCGGCTACGGCATAGGTGAATTTTTCGCCGTCGCCGCGTTCGATGATGATTTCGTCGCCGATTTGCAGGTTGTTAAGGCGATAGAAAATCCCCATCGCGTTGTAGCCAGTGTTGTGCCCGTCATACAATCCGGCCATTTTGTCGTCGGCGGCGCGACCGGGCAAGGCGCTGCCGGTATACCAGCCGGCGTCGTTGATGTTGGTCGGGTCGTCCAGCTGGTTAGTGCTGCCAGACAGGCCGAGTTCCACCACGCGGGCGTTGTTTATGCCAAGCGTCGGGATTGATAAATAGCGCGGTTTTTCCGCCGCAACAGTATAATTTTCAATATCACTTTGTAGCGGCGCGTCGGTGTCAAGATCGGACCGGCCTTGCAGCACCAAATCTTCGCTGTCGTGGAAATTATCATTATTATTGATATAACGCAACGCCAAAAAAACAGCCGCAGCAACCAGCAACACCAAAATCACCGTCACGATGAAGAATATTATTTTTTTGCCGGATTTTTTATTCAAATTCGTCATAAGTGACCATCAGCGCCCGCGAGTTAATTTGCCTGAGGCTTTCCAGAGCCACCGAAACCACAATCAAAAGTCCGGTGCCGCCAATGGCCAAGTTGATGCCGGAGAATCCCATAAAAGCCAAACCATATTCAAAGACAAACGGCAACACCGCAATGATGCCCAGAGCAATCGAGCCAAACAACGTCAAGCGATTGACCGTCCGCCGCAAGTATTTTTCGGTTTGTTTGCCGGGCCGCACACCTTCAATAAAGCCGCCCTGTTTTTGCAGATTTTCGGAAATTTCGTTGGCGTTGAAGACGATGGAGGTGTAAAAATAAGTGAACAAAATCACCAACACAAAATACGATAGCGGATAAATCAGATTAGTCCAGCTGAACATATCATAAGCCACCACTGTGGCCGCGCTGGGACTTTGAAACCACGTCACCAGATTTTGGCCGATATCTTTATAAGCTTCGTTACCGGTGGCAATCAACAGCTGGCCGACAAAGGCAGGCAGAGCCAGAAAAGCCACCGCAAAAATCACCGGAATCACGCCAGCAGTAATCATTTTTATCGGTAAAATCGACTTGACGCCACTGTAGGCCGTGTTGCCGCGCACTCGTTTGGCGTAATTTATGGTGACAATCCGTTGAGCTTCGTTGATTTTGACCAAAAAATACAATACGAGTAGAGCCAGCACCAGCACCACCCCGACGATATAAAACATCTCAGCATTGATTGGCAGCGTAAACCAGTTGAAAACATTTAGGGCTTCGCCATCGCCAACTGTGGTCAGACCTTGCCAAACGCTAGCCAGAGTGTTTGGCAATTGGGAAATAATACCGCCAAAAATTAGCAAAGAAATACCGTTGCCAATGCCTTTTTCGGTGATAATTTCGCCCAGCCACATCAAAATAATCGAACCGGCGCTCATTGCCGTGACGGCGATAATCCACTGGAACATATCCATATCGGCCAAAACGTCACCCTGTAGCACCGTCTGGCGCAAAATAAAAACAAAGGCAATGGACTGCAAAATCGCCAGAGGCAGAGAAATAATCCTCGTCCATTGGTTGATTTTACGGCGGCCGGATTCGCCGTCTTTATGTAATTCTTCCAGCTTGGGAATGGCTTTAGTCAACAGCTGAGAAATAATTGAAGCTGTGATATATGGGCTGAGCCCAACCAAAACAATTGAAAATTGAGCCAGCGCGCCGCCAGACAGCATATTTAAGAAACCGCCAAATTGGGTGCTAGACAGCGTGGATTGCAAAATATCGTGCAGCTGCGTCGGATCGGCCAGCGGCACCGGAATATGCGCCATCAGGCGGAAAATCACCACCATAAACAGCACCGCCAAAACGCGTTTTAGCATTTCTTTATTTTTCAGTGATTTAAAAATTATTTTCCAATTCATTCCCTCTATTATACCCCTCCAAGCCGATTTCGGCAATTAGTCGTTGTCTTTTTTGCTACTAGGCAGATTCGGCACCGGCGTTTTTTCAAATTTGCCGCCGTTTTTGGTTAGCTGCGCCTGCACCGATTTGCTCATCCCTTGCGTTTTAACAGTAGCTCTGCTGGCAGTTTCGCCGCGCGCAATAATTTTCACCGCGTGATACGGCGTCATAATTAAGCCGGCTTCGTATAGTGCCATATTATCGATTGTTGTATTTTTTACAACATCAAGTTGATCGCTATAAACCACCTGTGCCGGCGCACGCAGCGATTTGAAACCGCGCATTTTTGGCAAAGATGACAGCCGATGCTCGTGGCCGCCAGCGTCAAAAGCCGGTCCCAATTTTTTACCAGTGCGGGACTTTTGCCCCTTGGTGCCGCGCCCAGCAGTTTTACCGCCGCCGGCCGCAATCCCCCGCCCAACGCGCTTTTTATTGCGATTTGGCGTGGCATTTAGTTCGTTATATTTTGTCATAATATTCCTCTCTCCTACCTAATATTTAAAACGTTATTATCATCATCTATTCTTTTTTTAAGCTCTCTAATTGAAGACATTTTATCACCATCGAGTAAATTATCCATTTCTAAATGCCCAACCACTGGTTCAATTAGTAGCTCCAAAACTTCACCCTTGCTCGCGCCCCTTTTCAGTAATTCCGCAACAACACTATTAGCCATCAATTTTTCATAGTTCCACTCAGCTTGTTCAAATTTAATCACAGCCGGTTGGCATTCAGGATCAGTATAGTCAGGTTCGCAGTGACTTTTTTTATTTTTAAAGCACTCGTCTCTTTGGTCTTCATCTTTGCAAAACTCACAAGGAGTTAAATACTGTGGGTCTTTTACGCCAGCTCCTCTGAGCACGATTTCCGCCATTTTTAAGCTTTCTTCTCCGCTTTTTTGGAGGATTTTTGGGTATTAGTAATCCACTGCTCCTTCGGCACCAAACTTTGTAAAGCTTTGATGGTGGCGTAGGCAATGTTGACTTTGTTATTACTGCCCAGAGATTTGCTCAGCAGGTTGGTAATGCCGGTCGTGCCGATAACCGAACGCACCACGCCGCCAGCAATAATTCCGGTGCCGGGCGCCGCTGGCTTCAGTAAAACCCGCGCGCCGGTGACTTTAACTTCGATTTCGTGCGGAATGGTGGCATTGACCATTGAAAAGTTAATCATACTCTTTTTGGCAACATCGGTGGCCTTAGTAACGGCAGCCTGAACATCTTGACCTTTAGCAACGCCCACACCAACTTTGCTTTTCCGATCGCCAACCACAACCAAAGCCTTGAATCGAAAGCGTCGGCCACCTTTGACTACGCGCGCCACGCGATCAATAGCGATGGTTTGCTCCTCATATTGCTTTGGCTCGGCTGGTTTATCACCGCGTTTGTCGCGACGGTCACGACGCGGCCGATCGTTGTTAAACTTGCGCGCCGTGCTGGCCACGCGTTCAAACTTTTTCGGAGCTTGCGATTTATCAGCCGCAGCTTTATCATTATTTTCTGGTTTTTTGTCACCAACCGGCTTTGCTGCACTCGCAGCAACGTCTGCGGTTTTCTTAACTTTGTCCGCCATAATTAAAACTCCAATCCTTCCGCCCTAGCGGCATCCGCCAGCGCTTTTAATCTACCGGCATAAGCCCGGCCATTGCGATCAAACACGACTTTGCCAACTTTGGCTTTTTTAGCCTTCGTGCCAATACTTTTACCAATCGCGCCGGCTTTTTCGGTCATCGTGCCAGTCAACTTCTGCCCAACCGACGTAGCACTAGCCAAAGTCTTGCCAGCCACATCATCAATAATCTGCGCACTGACGTGCGTATTGCTAATAAAAACACTCAGTCGCGGCCGCTCGGCCGTGCCGCCAACGTGCGACCGCACACGGTTTTTACGCAGTTTTTTATTCAAAATTTTGTCCATTATTTACCTGCCTTTCCGGCCTTGCGCCTGATTTGTTCGTCGGCGTATTTAATGCCTTTGCCTTTGTATGGTTCAGGTTTTTTGAGCGCCCGAATTTCAGCCGCCACCTGCCCGACCTGCTGCTTGCTGGCGCCGCTGACAGTGATATTCATTTTATCAACAGCAATATTGACGCCTTCCGGCGCAGTGTATTTGACCGGATGACTAAATCCTAGGTGCAATTCCAAGCTCTGGCCGCCGCCATTTACCCGAAAGCCAACACCGTTGACTTCCAGTTTTCTCTCAAAACCCTGCGTCACGCCAATCACCATATTATTGATTAGCGACCGCATTAGGCCGTGTTTGGCGCGGGCCGGTTTTTCGTCGTCGCGGCGGCTGACGATAGCTTCGTCGCCCTCGACCGCCACACTAACCTCGTCCATTGTGAACTGGCGCAGCTCGCCCTTTGGTCCCTTGACCGTAACCCATTCCGGGTCAACCGTAATTGTCACACCGGCTGGTATTTTGACCGGTAGTTTTCCGATTCGGCTCATTTTAATCCTTTCTAAACAAATCGCGCTATAGGGTCTTACGAACGCATCGTGTCGATTGCCTATAACGTAACATTTATATTATTACCTTTCCATATTATCACGAGTATTTATAAATTTCAACTGTTTTTGCGTTTGCCATTCTGGATTCCGGATCAAGTCCGGAATGACCGTGCACCAAAAGAGGATTGAAATGCTAAAAATGCAAATCAATCCTTAATGATCGGTCGGACAGTGTCATTCCAACCGATCTCTGGATAGTTGCGATAATATCTGCTAAGTCTTTCCATACAGGAAAGTGAGCGGCTGGCTTCAGAATGCAATTTCCCTTTTTCCTCTTCAGAAAAACGGAAACTTTTCTCCTTCTGCTGTTGCTCTTCCTCAACCATTTTTATCGCTTCGTCGAAATATACTTTGACCCTTTTGAAGGTCCTTTTGAGGTCATCAACCACATTAAGGCCTTCAATCAAGTCCGGTTCTTCTTTGCTGACGCAAAACATCAAATATACTACGACGCGGAATCCAATGTCGTTTGACGAAAAACACCTGAAAGAATCAAGTGGTTCGTCTCCCGATCTCCGAGCACATCGAACGACAAATCTTTGTGTTTCAGAGCTAAAAGGCAATGCATTTATAGCTCCTATAAAGTTCTCATCGACTCGACGATCTTTCTTTTCCCTACTTTTCACTAATGTTCCTCTCCTCCTGATTCAATTTACGCGGATAAAACTAGCTATGTAGAATCACATACTCGAAGCACTAATGGAGATCAAGAATAAGGGTAGTCTGAAAGTTGCTCCCTTACTTTGATTCTTGTATTCCGTTTCGTAACTTCAAGTAGCGGTGTTACCAAAAAAGGGTTTTACTATATTAACACATCACTTATTATATGCAACCAGTTTTTGCAAAGCCTTTTCCGTGGCAATGCGGTTGGCAATATTGCGCCGCGCCTCTGGCGTGTTAAGGCGCTCTTTTAGTTTTTCGTCATTATATTGACCCATAATTTGCTGCTGCTGGGCGTCAATTTCGGCATCAGAAACTTCAATATCTTCCTGCCGCACCAGCTCCGACAGCACCAAACCATTTTTGACTCGCCGCTCCGCCTCCGGTCGTACCTCGCGCTCCAGCCAATCGGCCTCGTCTTTATAATCATTCTGCGCAAAATACTGCTCTTTGCCAAGTCCGCGATATTTAATATTGTCCTCCGCCTCAGCCTGCAAAGCTTTCAGCTGATCGTCGACCAAAACCGCCGGCACATCCAGCTTGGTTTTGCCAACCAATTCGGTCAGCAGGTCACCTTTAAATTTCTCAGTAGCTTCAAATTCGGCTCGGCCGCTAAGCTCCGACTTAGCGGCGTCGCGCAATTCCTTAACAGTGTAAAACGGGCCCATTTTGGCGGCAAATTTGTCGTCCAATTCCGGCTTTTTGACTTCCGAAACTTTATAAAGTTTGATATCGAACTGCGCTTTCTTGCCGGCTAGTTCCTTGTTGCCATATTGCTTTGGAAAAGTCACGTCAATCGTAAAATCTTGGCCGGCTTTATGGCCCACAATCGCGCTCTCAAAACCCGGAATCATTTGGTCGCTGCCTAAAATTAGCGGCACTTTTTCGGCCTTGCCGCCGGCAAATTCCTTACCATCACGTTTGCCCACAAAATCAATCAAAACTTCGTCACCGTTCTGCGCCGCGCGCTTAACTTCCTTTTTCTCGGCACCCTGCGACCGCAGATTTTCAATCAGTTTTTCCACATCGTCGTCGCTAATTTTCGGCGCCTCATATTTAGCCTTAAGACCCATATAACCGCCCAATTTCACCGGCGGAATAATGTCAATCTCCACCGAAAATTCAATCTGATCAAACGGCACCAGCTTGCTAACTTTGGCGTTCGGCTTGTCCAGCGGCTGAATCTGCTCCTTAACAATAATATCAATCAGCGCCTTGTTGATCGCCTCGCCAACCACTTCGTCAATCACGGCCTGCTGATTCAGATATTTCTCAGCCATCTTGGCCGGCACCTTGCCCTTGCGAAAACCCGCCACCTTCAACTCCTTCGACATTCGCTCCACCACCGCCTGCCGAAGCGGCTCAATATCGCTCGTCTCCAGATTAACCGCCAACTCAATCTGGCTCTTGCTCAAATTTTTCCTAGTATATTTCATAAAATCCTTTCTTTTCTCCGGCGCCCTTCGCACCCAACATAAACCCTATTTTAACACGAAATCATTTGGAATCCTACCCGCCAAACTGCTCTGAAACTTTATAGAACAAACCCGTGAGAGAATAATCAAACTTGTTTGATTGATTCCGAACGGGTGAAGTTTTATCTTCTAGATAAAGTTTCACAAATAACTTATTAGGTGAGACCTAATAACGCGCTCCGTCATTCCGGGCTCGACCCGGAATCCAGAAAAACATCAAAAAAGCCCAGCAACAGATCGTCCATAAAGACAACTGCCACTGAGCGCAATTGATTGCGAAACTTTTGTTATTATTACTCTTTCCGACTTCTTTTTCGCTCTGCCGTGAATCCCATGCCTTCCCTCATGACATTGCTTCCGCCAATCTTAATATTGTCCGGCGAATAAAAGAAAGCCCAAAGCCCTTCGCTGCCTTTCTCAATCCAGTATTCTCCCTTGACGGGCAATAGAATAGTCCTCTCGAATGTGCCCTCGACAAAACCTATCACTATGTCCATCCATCCCGGACCTACCGGTATTCCGTTCCAAAGAAGGTCGCCCGCAGGCCCTTCGACGGTTGCTAACTTCGGCCCTACCGGAGTATCGTACTCAGGCGTATAGAACACGCCGTTTTCCTCGCAAATTATAAATGCGAAGTGCGGGTAGTGCGGTGCCCTCATATCTTCTTTGCAAACATTAACGTATTTTACTTTCATTTTTCTAGCCATTATTCCACCCTTTCTTCAAAAGAAGCCCAAAAAAACATAACAAAAAGTTTAACAATCTGTCAAGGTGCTGGACCAACAAATACAATCCTATGCCGTAATTGTAGCACGAATAGCATAAAAAGTCAATGTGTGTTTTATAAGTCATGCCGGACTTGATCCGGCATCCAGAAAAAGCAGTGTCTAGATTCCGGCTCAGAGGCCGGAATGACAATATGTTGTAATTTTTACATCATCTGGTGCGCGCGAGAGGACTTGAACCTCCACGAGCGTGAGCTCACTAGCTCCTGAAGCTAGCGCGTCGACCAATTCCGCCACGCGCGCATATCAACATAAATATACTACACTCTCGGCTGATAGTCAAAAAATCGGTCGGGTGGCGTGGGATTTAATAGCGCAATCAGACGCGGCTCTTCGGAATCCAAAATCACGCCCGGATTCAAAATTCCCTT
>JAISDN010000027.1 GCA_031264785.1 Candidatus Nomurabacteria bacterium | reverse complement strand
TCTCCTTTCCGGCGATAATCACCACGCCCTTGCGCGGGCCGGGCACGGCGCCCTTGACGCCGATTAGGTTGTTTTCCACATCAATATAGGCCACGGTCAGGTTTTTGACTGTGACGCGTTCCGCGCCCATTTGGCCGGCCATTTTTTTACCTTTTAGGACTTTTTGCGGATACATTGATCCGATCGAGCCGACTTTGCGGACGTCACCATTGCCGCCGTGCGTTTTACGGCTGCGGTGGAAATTGTGGCGTTTGATTGTGCCGGCAAAACCTTTGCCTTTGGATGTGCCGGTGACGTCGACAACGTCCTCAACTGAAAAAATTTCAGAGGTAATTTTGTCACCAACTGAAATTTCCGGCAAGGTTTCGACGCGAATTTCGCGCATAATTTTTGGTGTAGTTTGGCTGGCCTTAACGTGTCCAGCTACGGCATTGCTCAAGTTCTTACCCTGACCAAAGCCGATTTGTATTGCATTATAGCCGTCGGTTTCGGACGACTTCACTTGAGTCACAATACAAGGGCCAGCCGAAAGAAGCGTCACGGGGATTGCCGCGCCGTCTGGGCCGATGATCTGGGTCATACCAATTTTGGTACCGATTAGAGTTTTCATACTCTCCCTTTGTTTAAATTAATATCCAACAAAAATTTTCGAAAGTCGAGTGGTTTCCACCGCTGGTAGACCTACTCAAAGTCTCGAAACTTTTTGCTTTATGGGTTCATTTTAGCACACTTTTGGGGCGGATACAACTGTTTTTTTCTGGATTCCGGCTCGCAGGCCGGAATGACAAGCTGCTACATCCGGATTTCGGCATCAACGCCAGCCGGCAAGGACAGGTTTTGTAACATATCGATGGTTTTGGGCCGAGCGTTGACAATGTCGATTAGGCGTTTGTGAACGCGCATTTCAAAGGCTTCGCCGCCTTTTTTATAAACGTGCGGGCTTTTGACGACCGTCCAAGTGCTGCGTTTGACCGGCAGTGGAACTGGGCCAATGACTTCCGAACCGCTCCTGAGAGCCGTGTCGACAATCGTCTTGGCGGCGCTGTCGATAACTTTGTGGTCATAAGCCTTCAAGCGAATCCGAATTCGCGGGCCTTGACCGTTGTTGTTTTCAGTTTTTTCTGGGGTTTTTTTGGCATCTGCCATTTCAAATCTCCTGTCTTGCGGTAACATCCGTAGAGTTTTTCCGCAAATTAGTAATGTTGTGTATATTTTATATCAAAAAACGCAAAAGCGGTCAAGTCTTTAAAAACTTGACCGCTGTAAAACTGTGCTACTTCTTCCGTTTTCCTAAGACTACGAAAGCCACCACTTTTGGCCCGGTGTGGGCCGATACTACAGCGCCGATCTCAGTGATTTCACCGGCCTTCGGCTTGCCGAGCTGAGCCTCCAGACCGCGCTCTAAAAGTCGGGCCGTCGCTTCGCCACCGGCGCTATAAATCACGCCGATCAGTTTCGAGACGGTTTTGTTGACAGATTTTTTGGCCTGTTTGGTCAAAAAATCTATAGCTTTTCGTCTCGGCACCGTTCCAAAAACTTCCAGCGCACCGTCTTTGGTGACAAAAATCACCGGCCGACGGTCGGTCAGTTTTAAAAGCAGCTGCTGATTTTTCTTCAAGCGCCCACCGCGATACAAATAATCGAGATCCTCAATAACAGCATAAATATGAATATGCTGCTTGAGAATATCAATCCGGTTGGCGGTGCGCGCCAGCGACCAGCCGCTACTCAGGGCTTGCCGAGCCAGTAGCACCAGATAACCTAAACCAATCGAAGTGGTTTTACTATCTAGCGCGATAATCTGCTGATCGGGATTTTCCTCCTGCAGTTTCTTGGCGGCTTTGGCGGCGTTGTCGTAAGTCGACGACAACTTCGAAGAAAACGAGATAATCAACACATCGCGGCCAAACGCCAAATTCCTTCTGGCCGCGTCATACCAGCGGCTTTCGTTGATGGCCACCGTTTTGCCGTCGGTAACCTCAACCTCCAGACAATCAATGGCAGTTTTCATCAAAACCTCCGGCGGTAAGTCGCAGGTCGAATCGGTGATAATGGCCACTCCGCAGTCTTGGGAGTAGGCTTCCTCAATCCGATCTAAACGATCGTTGGCCTGCGTCCTCATATCAGAAATTTCTTTCTTCAAGACTTCGCCACCAATTTTCCGAATTCTGCGCTCAACTGCTTTCGGGTTATTGGTGTGGACGTGCAATTTGTATTTGTTACCATCCCGAATCAACACCTCACTGTCGCCGATTTTGCGCATTTCGTGCAGAAAAGCCTCCGCATCGATGGCCTCTTTGGCCTCGAAAAGATACAGTGTGCAATAGCCATATTTACCAACCTGTTCGTGCGTGTGACGCTCGATATCGAGGTTTGGCTTAAACTTTAGCCATTGCTTCGCCCGACCATAAGCGTCGTTTTTGACGTAACTACGGCGAATCTGTCGGTAGATCGCTTCGACCATAATTGCCAAACCGAGCGCGCCAGAATCCACCGTGCGGTGTTTTTCCAAAAGCTCCATTTGGTGCGTGGTGTTGGCGACCGAATCGTAAGCCGTGTCGGTCAGGATCTTCAGTAAATACTGAGGTCCCTTGCTGGCTTCAACCTTAACAGCTGCGTTGGCCAAATCTTGCATAACATTCAATATCGTGCCAGATTTGGGTTGAGATATCGCCGTATAGGCCTTGTTGGCCGCTTGGCGCAACGCGTTTTGAAAACACTGCTCGGAGTAATCCTGCAACATCACATCACAAAAAGCCATAATGTAAGTCGACAAAATCGTTCCGGAATTGCCAGACGAAGCCGCAAAAACTCCCTTGCGGACAGCTTGCCAAAAGTCCAACATATTAGCGTTCTCCGGTAAGCGGTTTAGCTCGTCGACTGCACCTTGCATAGTTTTAGCCATATTTTTCCCAGTATCGCCATCGGCCACCGGGAAGACATTGATATCGTTCAGGCCTTCCTTAAAGTCCTCGAGCGTCATCCAGATATAACTAATAATTCGCTTTGCTGTTTGAAAATCCATTTCTTCCTCCTGAAAACTGAAAAATATGCGAATTTATCAAAATAGCACAATTTTTAAAAGTGCTAGTTGTATGAAAATCATTATTAGCCATTATTAGGTGAGACCTAATATTTCTAATATTTAACATCCTTTAACTTGTGGAAAAATATATCACAAAAAATACCCCCTGTCTATTGACGGAGGTATTTCTTTAAGAGCGGCCAGTCTCTTTTCGGGCCTGTAAACTATTTAATGATTTTAGTTACAACGCCAGCACCAACGGTGCGGCCACCTTCGCGGATGGCCAAGTTCAAGCCTTGTTCCATCGCGATTGGTGCTTGTAGCTTCACAACAAACGTTACGGTGTCGCCGGGCATCACCATTTCTTTGTCGGCTGGCAGTTCGACTTCGCCGGTCACATCAGTAGTGCGGAAGTAAAATTGCGGTTTGTAGCCTTTGGTGAACGGTGTGTGTCGGCCACCCTCTTCTTTGCTGAGGATATAAACTTCAGCTTCAAATTCGGTGTGCGGAGTAATAGTGCCGGGTTTGGCAATCACTTGACCGCGCTCAATGTCGGTGCGCTCAATACCGCGCAGCAAAATGCCCGCGTTATCGCCAGCTTGACCTTGATCAAGCGACTTTTTAAAAGCTTCAATACCAGTCACGACCGATTTTTGAGTCGGGCGAATGCCGACAATCTCAACTTCGTCGTTGATTTTGACAATGCCTTGCTCAATTCGGCCGGTGGCAACAGTGCCGCGACCTTTGATCGAAAAGACGTCTTCGATTGGCATCAAGAAAGCCTTGTCCAGATCGCGAGTTGGGATTGGGAAATATTCATCCATAGCTTCCAGCAATTTGACAATGCTCTCGACATTTTCGGCGTCGCCTTCCAGCGCTTTGAGGGCCGAACCTTTGACGATTGGCGCATCTTTGTCAAAACCATTTTTCTCTAGCAATTCGCGGATATCTTCCTCGACCAGCTCCACCAAATCGGCGTCAGCCTGATCCATTTTGTTCAAAAAGACCAGAATCTTCGGTACACCGACCTGCTTGGCCAACAGCACGTGCTCGCGAGTTTGCGGCATCGGGCCATCAGCGGCCGAAACCACCAAAACTGCGCCGTCAATCTGGGCAGCACCGGTAATCATATTTTTAACATAGTCAGCGTGACCCGGCATATCGACGTGAGCGTAGTGCCGGCTCGGCGTTTCGTATTCTTGGTGCGAAGTCGCGATGGTAATACCGCGATTCTTTTCTTCTGGGGCGTTGTCGATTTCGTCGACGCCCACAAACTTATTGACCTCCGAAGGCCATTTATCAGCCGTAACTTTTTTAATAGCTGCTGTTAGAGTGGTTTTACCATGGTCAACGTGGCCCATAGTTCCAACATTCACATGTGGCTTACCGCCATATGAATCTGCCATTCATTTCTCCTTATTTATTAGGTTAATATCTCTGCCGCTACCAAAAATAGCGGCAGCGCTTGCTTTAATTATATATCAGTCGAAGTGGTTTTGTAAAGTCTAAATTTTCCCAGCCGCAAAAGCCCGCCGATGCCAGCCCAGCAAAACATATGAAGCCGCGCCTAGCATAACGACTGTACCGGTGATTTGGAGAGAGCTGAGAACGCCAGAACTGGGCGCACCAATAGCGCCGTTGCCGCCGCTAGCCAAGCCAGAAAATTCTAAAGCACGCACCGTAGCACTAGACACGCAGCGCTTCTTGGTTGGCATTTCGTCATTGCCAACTTCGTCCTTATTTTCCACCACGCAAACTGGATCGCCGCCACCAGTCATATAGGCCGTGTTGACTATTTCGTCGGAGGCATTAGATACGCTAGTCAAAACGCTAATAACCTCGCTCTGGCCGGGTTGAATTCCCGCCGGCAGATAACATTCAAAAGAACTGAGATCCGGTTTGCAAGTACCATTACTAGCCCGCAGACCAATCAACTTCAACTCAGCCGGAATTGTGTCATAAACTATAGTCTCGTCGCTGGTCGCTGCATTACCAAGGTTTTTCACCCTGATATTATAAACCAACTGAGCGCCAGCATAAGTTTCCAGCGAACTGGCGTAAGTATCAATTTTCAGCATTGGCGCCACCGCGCTTTTAGTAATGATCGACCGGCAACGCGCCGTGTTTTTGGCAGATGCTACATTTGAGCAATCGCTGTCATACGCGTTATAAACCAGCGCTGTGTTAGTAAGATTGCCTTCCACCGCCTCGCTCACCACGTCAAAACTGTAAGAAATATAGTCGCCCTTTTTGATACCACCGTCCGGAATTGTACAAGTTATCGCACCAGTTTCTTCGGCATATTCACAACCCTCCGGCAAACTGCCAACGTCAACCAGTTTAACGCCTTTTGGCAAAGTGTTACGCATGGTGGTGGCACCAACTGTGGCGTAGTCGCCCTCATTTTTGACTGTAATATCATAATTAAACGGTTCGCCAGCCACAATCTGGTCGACATTAATTTTCGAAGTGACCCTTAGCTTTGGACTAACAATATCCGAGCCCAAGAAATCATAACAGCGGTCGTATGGATTATCAACGTCCTTTTCGCCAGCTTCTACCATGCGCTTGATGGCTGGCTCAATCGATTCGTCGGTGCAGACTCGGTCGTTGCCGCCATACACATAGGCGTAGTTCACAACGTGCTTATTGTCCGGTGTAATTTTAATGTCTTCGTCTGGCTTGACTTTAACGGAAATCTCCCAAATTCCGCCACGCGGCGCAATGGCCGAAGATTCATACATCCGGCAATACAGTTGATGGTCGGCCCGCAGCTCGCAAAGCCCCTGAGAATAATCGTAAGTCAAAGTCACGCGGTTAAC
This sequence comes from Candidatus Nomurabacteria bacterium, assembly GCA_031264785.1. GTDB lineage: Bacteria > Patescibacteriota > Saccharimonadia > Saccharimonadales > Saccharimonadaceae > JAISDN01. The sequence goes on along the minus strand of JAISDN010000027.1, from coordinate 21,272 downwards.
GTCAAACTGTTCCGGAATCGAGTCGTGAACCACCACTCGGCCTTTGCTCTCAACCTCGCCCTCGTTGGTCACCCTAATAATATATTCACCCTCTTGGCCTTTCAAAAAAGTCACACCGCGATCAGCCGAAGCCGTACCGCTACAAGGCGTTCCGCCGCCAGCGCTAGCACCCTCTTCGCCCTCACCGCCAGTCGTAGTTGCGCAATCTTGGGAAAGCATTTTGGATTCTTTATTGATGTGCAGTTCAACCGAGCGGACCTTAGATTCCGCATCGTCATAACAAGCCATTAAATCAATTGGGCAACGCGTATCACCGCCACCACCAACATAAGCGCGATTGAATATATCACCATCACTTTTAACTGTAGCGGTTATCCGAACAACCAACCCATCCTTAAAACTGTTCCTATTTTCTTCACCTTTACCGTTTTCGTTATAGATGCTGTCCACTTCTGCTGGGTTAATTCCACGGCTTGAGACGCAAACTACCTCTAAATTATTTAATGCGCAGTTAACTCCGCCAGATAGTGGCGTTATTTTGACGTTTTTAGCATCGAAAAATATTGGGTCAAGCTGATCACGAATCTCAATGCCTGGTTTTGATGGCACAACGCCAGTATTTATCACAATAATTGTAAAGTTAATCGTATCGCCAGCCGAAACCGTATTATCCACAATTCGGCCCTGCGTAGCCGGTTTAGTCAGAATGAGTGTTTTAGAAATATAATCTTTAATGAATAAACCAAGCGCTATTTTCATAATGTCACAATCGTCACAAGTCATTGCGGCCTTTTGCTTCCACTCTTCTCGGACTGCAATATCCGTCGAAAACCAAGCTTCGGTCGCCTCACCCTCTGATGGTGGCCTCGAGTCAGAATCCTCGTTCAAGCACTCTGCCTTTGGATTATTAGAATCTGTCAAATCTTTCCTCAACTCAATATCCGGCTCCTCTTTAGTGTGGTAATAGCAAATCACCTCACCAGTCTTGTCCACCTCCTTAGCAATCTGCAACCGCGGCGTACCAACCGTAAAATCAAGTGAGCTGAAACACCGACCCGGCGGATTGACATGTCCTCCACCCGTATCCTTTCCGTTCATGACAAAGTCCAAAGTCCGACAGCCCATCTCTTCTTCATTGTTATTGTAATATATATCATTCTCACCGTCGCTATAGACATAGGCCGTGTTGCTGATAGTCTGTGAATCGGAGCCGTTCACGTCCACCGTCTTAGCCTTAACAGTCACAATAATCTTACTGGTAGCACTACTAAAAGTTACTGTCCGAAAACCGCAGTGTAGCGCGTAGTCATACACAGTGCAAACTTCGCTAATCTTTTTTTCATCAAGGTCAACGCCAACTCCGTCACTATCCTCACCAACGCGCACCTTAGTCACCTGAACATTGGCCAGATTTGGCGAAAGCTCGTCATATATGTTGACAACGTTATAAACATTCGGATACGTTACCTGCCCATCTACTATATTAGTCGTTGAAACCGTCAGCGTATATTCAATTTCTTCCTCAGGATAAGTCGGCGTGCTAGGCTTATAAGTCCCGGTGTCGTGATAATATCCTTTTTCTATCTTTAGCCTACTGTAAGGATGTGGGCTGGCATCAGCCGCCTTAGTCTCCGAATCTCGATTCATCAAAAATACCGAGCCGAGCACCAAAAAAGTTAAGCAAAAAATCGCCGTGAATGCGGTCTTAATTCTATTTTTATTTTTTATTGTGAAATGCGACATCTTTTCTCCTCCGTTCGCAAAATTGTTTGCACAAATAAATTATAATATAGCTTTTTCCAAAACACAAGCATATTTTTGTGCTAGAATAAAAATATGAAGATTCGGGAAAATTTGCCAATCAGTCAGCTGACCACTATGCGTCTCGGCGGCGCGGCGCGCTACGTCGTGGATATCACCGGCGATGACGACGTTGAACAGGCTTATAAGCTGGCCAAACGCGACGGTTTACCGGTCTATATTTTGGGCGGCGGCAGCAATGTGATTGCTCGCGACGAAGGTTTTAACGGCCTAATTTTATTAAATCGCCTAACTGGTTATAGTGTTGTAAAAAAAACAACAACCAGTATGACTTTGCGAATCAAATCCGGCGAAATTTTGGACAATATCTGTGAAAACACCGCCAAAAAAGGCTACACCGGAATGGAAGCCCTCAGCGCTATTCCGGGCACCGTCGGCGGCGCGGTCATCCAAAATTCCGGCGCCTACGGCCAAGAAATAGCCGATATTCTCGAATCGGTCGAGGTTTTCGACAGCCACAAAAAAGCCTTCTTAGCCCTCGCCAAAGCCGACCTTGAATATTCCTATCGCCGCAGCATTTTCAACACCACCGCCAAAGGTCGCTATTTTATCACCGCCGTCTGCCTCAAATTGAAAAAAGGCGAAATGCGCGGCGAATTCTACGCCTCGCTCCAAAGATATCTGGACGACAACGGCATCCTTGACCGCTCGCCTCTGACCATCCGTCGCGCCGTCTGCGACATCCGCGCCGATAAACTGCCCGACCCCAAAATCATCCCCAGCGCCGGCTCATTTTTCAAAAACATCACGATTCCGCCGGAAGAAGTCAAAAAATACCGCGCCGATTTTCCCGAAATGCCCATCTACAAAATCGGCAAAAACTGGGAAATCGCCAGCGGCTGGCTAATCGAACAAGCCGGCCTCAAAGGCCAAACCCTGCACGGCATAAAAGTCAGCGACCGCGCCGCCCTAATCCTAATCAACCAATCCGCCCAATCCTACGCCGACCTCGCCGCCGCCCGCGCCGAAATCATCCAAACCGTCCAACAAAAATTCGGCCTAGCTCTCGAGCAAGAGCCGGAAGAATTATCAGTGTGAATTATTAAGTCACTATCCCGCCACCCAAAACCACCTCGCCGTCATAAATCACCGCCGACTGGCCGGGCGCGATGGCTCGTTCTGGGTTTTCGAGTTTCACAACTTCGCCGCCCACCGTGCAATCAATCAACGGCGCACGATGCCGCAGGCGCACCTGATATTTATGGCCAACCCGCGGCGGCTGGTTAATCCAGTGCGGGTCGCTCAAAACCAACTCTTCCCGCCAAAACTCGTCATTGTTCAAATTGGCGCTAACATAAACTTCATTTTTCTCCATATCCTTACCCACCACATAATAAGGCAGTCCGCCGCCTACGCCCAGATTGTGCCGCTGCCCAAAAGTATAAAAAATCGCGCCATCGTGCCGGCCCAACTTGCGGCCGGTCTCCTGCTCCAATATATCGCCCGGCGCCGTCTCGACATACTGGCTCAAAAATTCCCGAATCCCAACATTCCCCACAAAACAAATCCCCTGCGAATCGCGCCGCCCCGCCGTCACCAAACCGCGCTTCTCGGCCTCCGCCCGTACCTCCGGCTTGGTCAAATGCCCGATCGGAAATAAAGTTCGCTCAAGAGCGGACTCAGTAACCCGATACAAAAAATAAGTTTGATCCTTGTTTTCGTCCTTGCCACGAACCAGAAAAACTGGTGACCCTGACAGGGCTGTTCGGGTGGATCGAAGGAGGGGGACCCCCGAACAATGTTTTCTGTCCTCAGAAAAATTTTCGGGGGAGGACTTCGAGACAGGACCCGAACACCCGGAAGACGAGCCAGTTTTTCGAACAATCTGTGCATAATGGCCAGTAGCAATCATATCCGCGCCATCATCCAACGAAGCCCGCAAAAAAATCCCAAACTTAACCTCCTGATTACACATCACATCAGGATTCGGCGTTCGCCCGCGCTGGTACTCGCCGATCATATAATCCACCACCAAATGCTTGTATTCAGATTCAAAATCAAAAACCTGAAAAGGAATCCCCAGCTGCACCGCCACCCGCTTAGCATCCGCCAAATCCTCCGCCCAAGGACACTTCATCCCTGGCAAATCGCGCGACCAATTCTTCATATAAACGCCCGTCACGTCATAGCCCGCCTCCACCAACAAAGCCGCGCTGAGCGACGAGTCCACCCCGCCGCTCATACCAACCTAAACTTTTTTAGCTAAGTTTTTGCTCATGGTCGATAATTTCCTTTAGGATTGGTTTGAATTCTTCGATTTCTTTTTTAGTGGTGCCGCGACCCAGCGAAATCCGCAAGCTGCCGTCGGCGGCGGCTGGCGACAGGCCGATGGCTGTCAAAACGTGGCTGCGCGTGCCTTTGTTGGCGGCGCAGGCCGAGCCGGTCGAGACTTGGACTCCCCGTTGATCAAGGGCAAAAACCGCTCTTTCGGCGTCCAAACCTTCCACTGAAAAATTGATGATATTTGGCAATTTTTGCTTAGAAATACTGTGCAATTCAGCGTTTTTTATATCAGATATGATATATTTTTCCAGATTTCTTTGTAATCCCTCCAACCGTCGCACCTCATTTTTACGCTTTTTTTCGGCCATCTCTAAGGCCGTAGCAAAGCCCATCACGCCGGCCACATTTTCCGTGCCGCTGCGCAGCCCCGCCTCTTGTCCACCACCGTTAAATAGCGGATCTAAAACCACTCCAGCTCGCACATAAAGCAGCCCCACGCCCTTCGGACCGTAGCATTTTCCAGAACTCAGCGTCATCAGGTCCACCCCCAGTCGCGCCACGTTAATATCCAGCAGACCGGCGGCTTGCGAAGCATCCGTGTGTAGCACTAGTGGCATAGCAACACCGCTCTCAACCCGTTCTAGACGCTTCTGGCGGCAAATCTCGGCTACGGCCTTCAGGTTTTGGACCACCCCCAGCTCGTTATTAGCATAGCCAATACTGACGATTTTTATATCATCTGTGATATATTTTTCCAGATTTTCCGGATCGACTCGGCCTTTACTATCTACCGGCAGGATTCTAGCGCCGTTTTGGCGGGCAGTTTCCAGCACCGCCGGATGTTCAATGGCGGTGGTAATTACACCGGATTCCGGATCAAGCCCGGAATGACACTGGGCCAGAGCTAAATTGATACTTTCCGTAGCGCCAGAGGTGATGATGATTTCCGCCGGTTTGGCGCCAATCACTTGGGCAATTCGATGTTTGGCCGCCTGATAATCGGCCCGCACCTGTCGCGCCGGCGAATAAGCCGACGACGGATTGTAAAACTGATCGGAAAAATACGGCGACATCGCCGTCAAAACTTTTTTGTCCACTGGCGTGGCCGCCGCGTAATCAAAATACATAACGTCATTTTACCATATTAAATAATTTTTGGGCATTATTGGTGGTGATTTCGGCAATTTCGTCAATAGTTTTACCGCGTTTGGCGGCCAGCGCGGCGGCGATGTCGCGCACATAAGCCGGCTGGTTGATTTTGCCGCGATGGGGCTTTGGCGCCAAAAACGGTGCGTCGGTTTCTAGCAAAACATTTTCCAGCGGAACGGTCGCAAAAACTTTATCAAGTTCCGGCTGGTGGTTAAAAGTCAAAATCCCGTTCAGGCTGATGTACAAACCGCGCGATAAACCCTTTTCCATATTGCTAAGACCGTCCGTAAAACTGTGCAGCGTGCCGCGCAAACCAGAAAAATTGTCGAAAATCGGCCAAAAATCCGCAAAGGCTTCGCGAACGTGAAACGACACCGGCAAATCATATTTGGCGGCCAAGTCGAGCTGGGCTTCCAGCAGTTTTATTTGTTCGGCGCGGGTTTCCTGTCCGTAGTGGTAATCTAGGCCGATGTCGCCTAAACCGATTAATTTGGCCGGTTTCGCGCCAATAATTTTCTCTAAATCGGCGACCGTGCCCTTCGGATCTTCGCCCGGATGAATGCCGACCACTGCAAAAACTCCATCGTGGGCAACCGCAAATTCCAGCGCCAAGCGCGAATTGGCAACATCCGTGCCGACGGTTATCATCCGGCCGACGCCAGCCGCCCACGCCGCCGTTAAAACCGGCTCAATCGGCAGCCCAAAATCGTCGCCGTGCAGATGGCAATGGCTATCAATTAAATTCATTTCCCTATTTTACACCAAAATCCGGTGCTTGAGTAGAAACCAAGCACCGGAAACTGTTATTGTTCTTCTTTTGGGCACTTTTCTTCCTCTTTTTCTGTCTCAGAGTGACCGTCCCCGTCGACTATGAGCGAAACACCGCGCAATAATAAACATACGCAGACTATAAAAATTGGAACAAAAACTACCGTCCATCCCGCTTCAAAGTCGGTGAGTCCGAGTCCAATCACTAAGGCAAAAGAAAAGAAGGAGACTATCGCGGCGACTGCGCCCATCGGATAACCAATGTTGTCCTTGAGCCAATCGTGACTTTTCTCCTTGACGAGTGAAATTACAAACTTATCCCACGAGAATAAGCCTATAGCCCCACAGACCAATGAAATCAACATTAAACCAAGAATTCCCATAATCACCTCCTTGTGATCTTTTTGCGATAACTGGCGATCTGCTCCGAAAAGCAAATAAATAGACCGATAACCATAATGAGCCCACCGAAGATGGCGGGCAGAAATAAGATATAAGAAATCGACATTTTTTCCTCCTTGTCCGCGAAAAACAATAACGAAAAGTCCCTACTTTAGGAACGAGACAAATCTCACAAAAGTATTATCGTCAGTATACCCTAAATCTCGATTTTTGGGAATAGAATCTCGGCTGGCTTCACCTGATCGCCATTAAAAATATCTTTGATTTTACGAGCTGTATCTGGCAAAAACGGCGATAGTAGGGCTTGGGTCACCATTATATCGCCCCACAAATTATTCAGCACTATCGCCAATTTTTCGGGGTCGGTTTTGGCCAGCTGCCAAGGCTTGGTTTCGTCAATATATTGGTTGGAAGCGCGCACCAAATCCCAAACCGCGCTGAGGGCTTTGGCAAAATCAAATTTGGCAATTTGGGCGTGATGATCCTTGACGATTTCGGCATTGCGGACCTCGCTCTCGCGCCAATCGGCCGGGATTTCATATTTGCGGATCATATTGGACAGGCGGCTGACCAGATTTCCAAGGTCGTTGGCCAGTTCGCCGTTATAGGCCGCCACAAATTTTTCCTCCGTATAATCACCGTCATCAAAAGTCGGAATGTGACGCGTGAAGAAATAGCGAAAAGCGTCCAAACCGTATTTGTCAATCAGCCGGTTCGGGTCGATGACGTTGCCGATGGATTTGCTCATTTTACCGCCGCCGACATTAACAAAGCCGTGCACCAATAATTTTTTGGGTAAATCCAAACCGAGCGCCGACAAAATCGCCGGCCAAATAACGGCGTGAAAACGTAAAATATCCTTGCCAATCACCTCAACGTCGGCCGGCCAAAAATCCTTGTCCCAGCCGTCGTCGGGATATCCTAAAGCAGTGATATAATTGCTCAGCGCATCCACCCAAACATACATCACTTGAGCGTCGTCGCCCGGCACCGGCACGCCCCAACTGAGTTTTTCTTTGGGCCGCGAAATCGACACGTCCTGAGCGCCGTTTTTGATGAGCTCCAAAATCTCCTTGCCACGAAACTCCGGCACGACGGCAGCCGCCACAAACTGGCGAATTTGCTCGGTAAAATCGCTGACCCGCAAATAATAATTCTCCTCCGACAATTTCTCCAGCGGCTTTTGGTGATCCGGACAGGTATAATTCATCTCCTTGGCCTCGCTCTCAGTCACGAAACCCTCGCAACCAGCACAATACCAACCCTCATAACTGCCTTTATAAATCACACCGGCCGCGTCCAGCCGCCGCCAAATCTCCTGACAGCGCCGCATATGCTCCGGATCAGAAGTCCGCACAAAATCCGTACGCACCACTTTTAATTTGTCTTGCATCTCCAGAAAACTCGGCACCAGCTCGTCCACAAACCGCTGCGGCGTCAAACCAGCCTCCGCCGCTTTTTGAGCAATTTTCGTGCCGTGCTCATCCGTGCCGGCCGCATATCGCACCGTGTTTTCATTTTGCAACTGATAACGCGCCCAAATATCCGCCAACAAATAATCCATCGCGTGGCCGATGTGCGGTTTGGCGTTAACATAAGGAATCGCCGTTGTAATATATTTATTCATAATCCTATTTTACCCTGTTTTGCCATAAAAACAAATCACCTCCGGAATTTTCTTTTGACAGAAAACTCCGGAGGATCAAATAAGTTTACTCGGTCCAACGGTTGCCGGACAGGAATTTTGCCATCTTTAGCCAGCTTTCTAACTGGCGTGCTCTAATGACTATCAAGTCGCTTGTAAGCTTACGATAATCATTTTTGATACTAAAAAATATTAGTATCATAATCGCCACCAAACCTAATAGCACCATTGAAAATAGGATGATAAAAAGTTTGAAGTCGACCGCCGCCAAAACCCCATAAACGATAAAGCCCGAAAAAACCACCGCTGCTATAGCAAATATAACCAGCTGTATTTTGATAATTTTTAGGAGTAATCGCACTCTTGGATATAACGTGTTATCTAGTGTTGCCGCATCAACATTGTCATAGTCAACGCCCGGTAGGTTATCTATCTCACGTTCGAATAGACCGCACCGAGCCAGCATTATCAGCACCACTCCTGCCACGACACAAGCAATAACCATCATCATTTTTCTCACTTCCTTTCGACCAAAGATGCAAAGTAAACTTATCAAAGTGCCAGCAATGGCACCGATAAGTCAAAAAACTAAACCTGAGCCATAACCAATGGCCAGATTCTACCAAAAACAATTAGTTTTGTCAAATATTTTTAACAATCTCCTTAGTATCCTTGGCAATCATCAACTCCTCATTCGTTCCCAGCGCATAAATCGGATATTTGGAATTTTTGGCCGAAATCAGGCCCTCTTTACCCAGAAAAACTCGAGTTTCGGCGTTCAGCTTGGGGTCTAATTTGAAACCCAAAATCGCCAGTCGCTCAACTACCGCCTCACGGGTCTCAAAACCATTTTCGCCAATTCCGGCCGTAAAAATCAGCGCGTCAAGGCTGGGTAGATCCGGCATAAAACCAGCGATATATTTGGCAATTTTGCGCGCAAAAATCTTAATCGACAGCTCGGCCTCCGCGTTGCCATCTTCGGCCGCCGCCACCACGTCGCGCATATCGTCCGAAACTTTCGACATTGCCTGATGGCCGGATTCCTTGTTCAGCTTGCTAATCACCTCTTCGGCGCTCAAATGCTCCCGCTCCATAATATAAGGGATAATTCCCGGATCAATATTACCAGAGCGCGTGCCCATCGGCAGACCGGCCAGCGGCGTGAAACCCATACTATTTGACACCGACTTGCCGCCACGAATCGCCGAAATCGACGCGCCCGAACCAACGTGCGCCACAATCAAATTAAGCTCCGCCGGCTTTTTGCCCAAAATCTTGGCGATCTTTTGAACAATAAACCGATAACTGGTGCCGTGAAAACCATAACGCCGCACCCCATATTTTTTATACCACTCGTCCGGCACAGCATAACGATAAGCCTCCGGCGGCATCGTCGAATGAAACGCCGTGTCAAACACCGCCACCTGCGGCAGCTTAGGATTAATCTTGGTAATGGCCTCGATCCCCAAAATATTAGCCGGATTGTGCAGCGGCGCCAGTGGCGTCAAAGTTCGAATTTTATCCAAAACATCTGGCGTAATCAGCACCGACTCGCGGAACAGCTCGCCGCCGTGCGCCACCCGATGCCCGACCGCCGAAATCGTCGCCGTCAAAGCCTTTTCATCCAAAAATTCAAACAGCGTATCCAGCGCCTTTTCGTGATCAGCGCCGGGCAATTTCTGCTCAATTTTCTGCCCCTCAAACTTAATCTCAATCCGCGCCGAATCCAGCCGCAAACCCTCAGCCTTACCACTTAAAATCGCTTCTTCACTAGCCTCATCAATCAACTGGAACTTCACCGTCGACGAACCACTATTTATGACTAAAATATTACTCACTATTCTCCTTTCTGTGTTAATTTTCTTCATAATAACACAAAAGAATCTCCGGCACAAATCCTCAGGCAATCTGAACTTACGAGTGAGGTTTAGCGACGAGCCCCGTTACGACGGGCGCGAGGAGTGTGCCTGAGGATTTCGTGTTGGAGATTCTTGGTGTATAATTAGATTATGAACAAGAGACCGTTAGCTGAGCGAATGAGGCCGCAGAAACTTGACCAAGTTGTGGGTCAAGTTAAAGCGATGCCGGTGCTGAAAAAAATCGTCCAGCACGGCGAGCCGGTTTCCCTGATTTTTTGGGGCCCGCCCGGCACCGGCAAAACCACTTTGGCCCGCATCATCGCTCGCGAAATGGAGGCTGATTTTATTGAACTTTCGGCCGTCACTTCCGGCAAAAAAGACATCGAGCGCATCGTCGAGCACGCCCGCCAAAACTGGAATCTAGGCCTCAAAACCATCCTGTTTGTCGACGAAATCCACCGTTTTAACAAAGCCCAGCAGGACGCTTTCCTGCCCCACGTCGAATCCGGCCTGATCACCCTGATTGGCGCCACCACCGAAAATCCTTCGTTCGAAGTCATTACACCGCTGATTTCGCGCTCGCGGGTGGTAGTGCTAGAACAGCTGACGCGGCCGGAACTGGTGGAAATTATCAAGCGAGTTATTAAAACTGAAAAAATCCGCAAAAAAATCGCGCCAGAAGTGATTGATTATCTGGCCGAAATTTCCGCCGGTGACGCCCGCGTGGCGCTGGGCACATTGGAAGTGGCGCTCGGTATGGGCGGCCAGCTGACCAAAAAAACCATCGAGCAAGCCGCCGGCAAAAAACTGCCCGGCTACGACAAAAAGGGCGACGCTCATTATGACAATATTAGCGCCTTCATCAAGTCAATGCGGGCCGGCGACGACGCGGCAGCGCTGTTTTATATGGCGCGGATGGTGGCGGCCGGCGAAGATCCCAAATTTATCGCCCGCCGGATGGTGATTTTCGCTTCAGAAGACATCGGCCTAGCCGGCAACGGCGCGCTGGGTCTGGCTTTAAACGCTTTTATGGCGGTGGAGCGCATCGGTATGCCGGAATCGGGCATTATTTTGAGTCACGTGGCGGTGGCGCTGTGTCGCGGCAAAAAATCGCGCGAAAGTTATGATATGTGGATAGAAAGTCAAAAACTAGCTGCCGGTTTTCCAGATTCGCCGGTGCCAATTCACGTCCGCAACGCCCCAACCAAACTAATGAAAGATCTGGGTTTTGGCAAAGGTCAAAAGTGGGAAGCCGGTTTTAAACACCAAAAACCCTACCTGCCCGAAGACGTCCAAAAATTCCTCAACAAATAATTATTAGGTTCCACCTAATAATGTTTCTCCCTTGTCATTCCGGGCTTGACCCAGAATCCAGATAAAACAAAGCGCGCTTCCTTACGAAAACGCGCCTCGTTCTTACAAATCCGTTAATGGAGTAGTCGTGGTGGACGAAATACAAAGCCTCAAATCCGAAACACGCCTCGTTTCCGGTCGTCCAAAAACCGTTTGGTCAAAAAATAACCGCTGACGCAAATCGCCACCACCAAATAAGCCGTAATCGTAAAAATAAACATATTTTCGTCAAAAATCCCCAAAGCGCCGCGCGATTCCACCGCCGACCGCGCCGAAGTATCTGAAATCACAATCGCCGCCTGCGCCACACCAGCCATCGGCAAACTACTCAAAACTGCCAAAGCAAATGCCAAAATTTTTTTCATTGTTTGTTTCCTTTTTGTTAAATTATTTGTCTTGCCACACTTTAGACATAACCAGCTTAACTTATAGTTTCCAAATAGTCAACTAGATTTTTGTTGTAATTTTTACAATATTAAAAATCGAACGCTACGAACCAGCAAACCAGCAAAGTTAGGCGTCCGACTGCAAGGGCTACGGGCGCGCCAACTTATTTAATCCTCCGCCACCGGAATCCCACCATCATACTTCTTGGCAATTTCCGCCAAAACCTGCGCGTGTTGCTTTTCGTCGCTAATAATTTCCTCAATCTGCTCCACATCGGCCTGTTCCAAACCGCCGGCGTCCAAAGCCGCCACATAACCCTCAATCGCTTCCCATTCGTCCTCAATCAAAGCCGCGACAATCTTCGCCAATGGATAATTCGTTGACATAATAATACCTCCTTTTAAAAAATTTCTGGTGGCTCCGCTCGGACTTGAACCAAGGACACAAGGCTCTTCAGGCCTCTGCTCTACCAACTGAGCTACAGAGCCGACAAAACAATTATATCAACCTAACAAAAAATGGTCAACTTTGCTAACTTTTGCAATTTGTATGGCAACCCTGTCGCCGTTGAAATATCCCACCGCACCAAGACAAGTAGCCGATTATAACCAATTATTTTAAGCAATAACGGCTAGCGCGGCCCTCGCCAATGCGTTCGACCAATTTCAACCCCAGCAATTTGGCATAGGCCTGTCTGACGGTCGAGCGCTCAATATTTGTGGCCGCGACGGTAGCTTTGATATTAGCCTCGCCGACTTTTTTAATGTGTTCCCAAACCGCCAACTGATAACGCGACAGAGTTTTTTCAACATTTTCTCCAGTCAACAACCCCACCGCATCCTTAGCCTGCCTGAGGCAAACCTGCAAGAAAAACTCTATCCACGCCGTAATATCTTCTTGTGCAGTGCCGAGCGTTACTTGACTGCGCCGCAGCGCAATATAATACTCCGCCTTATTGTCCTCAATAATTTTGGCCTGCGACAGATACGGTACGTAGGCAAAGCCAGCCCGCAGCATCAATAAATCGGTCAACAGTCGGCTGAGGCGACCATTACCGTCTTGAAACGGGTGAATCCGCAAGAACTCCACCAAAAAACCGGCTATAACCAGCAGCGGGTGATGGTTACTTTCCCCGATTTCGTCGTTAAACCACCCAACCAGCGCTCGCGTATGCTGCTCAACCACCAGCGCTGGCGAAGTTTTAAACAAAGTGGCAACTTCTGCGCCGTCAGCGTCATACATCTTAACGCTATTTTCCAGTTTTTTATAAGCGCCCTTGTGCCGAATATCACCGTCAGAATAGGCCAACATTCGAGTATGCAGCTCAAAAATATAGTTTTCAGAAATCGGGATGTCGCTGTAATTGTCGTAAATAAATTCCAGCGTTTCGTAATAGCCCTGCACCTCTTGAGCACTGCGGTCGGCCATTTTGTCAAATTTCAGGCCGTTGATAAGCCGCTCAATTTCTGCGTCCGACAACTTAGCGCCCTCAATCCGCGTCGAAGCGCCGGCCGAAGTAATCAGCGCCGATTTTTTCAGCCGACCCAAAATCTGCGGACTCAAATTAACCCCACCTGTCCATTCGCCACGCAGACCGTCAATCTGGCTGAGCATAGCGTTAATAGCCGAATTAGTGTGGCTAATCCGCTGATTTAGAGCTGGTCTAATTGGATATTTCATATATATCCGATTATATCCAATTTTACCAAAGAAAGCAATATCAAAATAAGTTACTCGATCATCCCCGTCTGCTTATTCCACAGCGTAGCGTAAATGCCGCCGCGCTTTAGCAGTTCCACGTGGCTGCCATCTTCGACGATTTTGCCGTGTTCCAGCACAATAATCCGGTCCATTTCCGCCACCGTTGACAGACGATGCGCAATCACAATCGAGGTGCGGCCTTTCATCAGCCGACTCAGCGCTTCTTGAATCAGTTTTTCACTTTCCGTATCTAAGCTAGCCGTCGCCTCGTCCAGCACTAACAGCGGCGCATCTTTCAAAATCGCCCGTGCGATGGCCACCCGCTGTCGCTGCCCGCCCGACAATTTAACACCGCGCTCGCCGGTCAAAGTGTCCAGCTCCTTTGGCAAATCTTTAATAAACTCCCACGCGTTAGCCAGTTTAGCCGCCCGCACAATCTCGGCCCGACTAGCATCCGGACGGCCGTAAGCAATGTTCTCCGCGATCGTGCGGTGAAACAGCGTGGTTTCTTGCGGCACATAAGCGATATTTTTGCGCAAACTTTCCTGCGTCACCGCCGAAATATTCTGGCCGTCAATCAAAATCTCGCCCTTTTGGACGTCGGCAAAACGCAGCAGCAACTTGGTTAGCGTGGTCTTGCCCGAACCGCTCCGCCCCACCAAACCAATCCGCTCGCCCGACCGAATATCCAGCGACAAACCGTCAAACACCGCCTCGTTACCATCGGCGTGAGTAAAATCAATCGCCCGAAAATCCACCGCGCCAGCCGTCACCGCCAGCGGCCGAGCGTCGCGCGCATCCACCACGTCATTAGTCTCGTCCAAAATCATCGTCATATCATAAGCGTCGCCAAACGCCCGATTGGTATCGCGCAAAATCCGATTGACTCCCCAAATTTCCTCGACCAAATTACGGCCATACATTATCGCCAAAATCAGCGTTCCTACCGGCGTGCCAAACCACAGGCCGCCGAAAGCCAACAACACCACAAACAAACCTTGTATCATCACTATAATGCCGCCAAAGCCAATGTCCCTCTTGGTGCTGGCAACTAATAGTTTAAGGCTGGCCCTTTGGGTCTCACCGTTGACATCAGCGTAAAGTTTTTTCTCGTGCTGCTCGCGACCATACGATTTGACCGACAAAATATTTGTGATACTGTCAGCCAGACGCCCGCTTAATTTGTTCTGGGCATTAGCTTCACGTTCGTTCAAAACACGAATTCCTTTGAAACTAATCCAAGCCACCGAGACGAACAACAGCGACAAGATTGCCATACAAATCGCGAAAGCTGGCAAAGTTGGGCCAAGTATGGCGAAGTTAAATATCAGAGCTACAATCAGGTATAGAATATTCCACATTAGTAACCCGTTAAGCCTAGCAAAACCGCCCGAAAACTTGTTGACCGCCGACACTAAAGAGCCGCCGAATCGATTGTTGTGAAAGTTCATAGATTGCTCAGAAATAACGTCGAACGACAGCCGATTCAGGCCGTAAACAACACGAGTTTCCAGTTTGGTTGAAATAAAAATCACCACTCGCCACAGCGCCTCGCTAATAAACATTGCCAAAACAAGTAAAATCACGTATGGCATAAAAGTTGAAATAACTTGATCGGCCATAATCTTTCCACTGGACAACATATTGATAATCTCCGAAAAAATATAAACCGAAACATACGCGCCGAGAGCAATCGCAATCGGCTCGATAATCAGCAAGGCGATAAAATATCGCTTGTTTTTCATTAGCTCGCGCCAGTAATAATACATAGTGCGTTGCGCAATCGATTTTTCTTTCTTTTTTGTCATAATATCCCCTATTTTACGTAATTATACCACACTTTGTTAAAAAAATCAAGTATTTTTTTCAAAATCAGCGGAAAATCGTAGTGAATCACACCGCGTTCCAGAGGATTTTCATAATGCAAAACTGATTATAGTATGAAATTTGTAAGTTTGCAAGCAGTTTTTATTCAGATTTTTCTTCGCTGGGTTTTTCACCCTCAGCCGGCTCGGTCTCGGCCGCCGCCTCTTCAGCCGGCGCTTCGGCCGCTTTCTTGGCCTTTTCGGCTTCTTCCGCCGCCTTATCAGCCGCCTCGTTTTGAGCCGCCAAAATCGCCGGATCTTGGACCGTGGCAATCGTCAATGACTTAAATTCTTCATCGCTGTCAGAAAATTCCACACCACTCGGCAGTTTAATATCCGCCACCGTCAGCTTATCGCCGTGCTCCTTCAAGTTACGCGCCGAAACCTCCAGCTTCTCTGGCAAATCGGCCGGTTTGGCCTTAATTTCCAGCTCTTCAGCCGACTGCATAACCATAAATCCAGCCCGACCAGCCTCTGATTCGTCCTCGTCAACCACTACCACCGGCACCTCAGTCGTCACCACCTGATCGGCGCTGACCGCCTGAAAACTAATGTGCGAAATCCGATTTTTGACATAATCCATATCAATACTCTTAATAATCGCAGTCTGCCGCTGGCCGTCAATTTCCAGCTCCACCGGCGTGTGCGTGCCAGCCCGCCGCGCCACCCGCGAAATCTCCAAATAAGGCGCTTGAATATTGATAGGCGCAAAATCCTTCCCATAAACCACCGCCGGCACAATCTCGTCGCGCCGCAACTCAGCCGCCCGCTTCCCAACATTTTCGCGCTTTTCTACTGACAAAACAATTTTATTATCTGACATTTTTTACTCCTGATTGAACTATTTAGGGCTATTGTAGCATATATTATAGTTTTTTCAAAATGTCCACAAAAATCCAGAATTTTCAAAGGGCTACGGGCGCGCCAAATCGCGCCCGGTGAGGCGGGTGTCCTTGAGCCGAGCGTCCTTGTGAAATTAATTCTGGATTTTTGTGCTAAAATAGAAGAATGATTCCCGGAATTGATTTACAAACCGTGCTGTCGG
The DNA here is from genome assembly GCA_031264785.1 of Candidatus Nomurabacteria bacterium. Taxonomy (GTDB): domain Bacteria; phylum Patescibacteriota; class Saccharimonadia; order Saccharimonadales; family Saccharimonadaceae; genus JAISDN01. The sequence continues at coordinate 5,054 of JAISDN010000027.1, read as the reverse complement.
CGATGGGTTACCTCGTACCGCTGATTATTTTTGCCGAAACCGGCCTAATGATTGGCTTTTTTCTGCCCGGCGACACTCTGCTTTTCACCGCCGGTGCGCTGACCGGTATTGGCGTTTTGGACGTCAATCCCTACATTCTGGCCGCCTTATTTTTCGTAGCCGCCGTCGCCGGTAACACCACCGGCCACCTAATCGGCCGCCACGCCGGTCGTCGCTTATTCCGCAAAAAAGACAGTCGAATTTTCAAGCAAAAACACCTCCAAGAAGCCGAAAAATTTTACGAAAAAAGCGGCGCCAAAGCCGTCATTTTCGCCCAATTCATCCCCATCTTGCGCACCTTCAACCCCATCGTCAGCGGCATCAGCAAAATGAATTATGTCAAATTTATCACCTACAACATCATCGGCGCCCTAATCTGGACGGTCGGCTTCACGCTGGGCGGCTACTTCCTGTTCAAAACCTTCGGCCAGCTGATCGACCCCGAAACCATCGACAGCTACATCCTGCCCATCATCATCTTAATCCTGATCCTGTCCTTCCTGCCGGCCATCATCCACGTCTTGCAAAATCCGGAGCGGCGTGCGATAATTAAGCAGAAGTTTAATAATCTTATTAAACGGGGTAATTCTAATAAGGAGGAATATGTCAAAGGAAAAAATTAAAAAGCCGGAGACCATCACTGGTTTTACGGTTAAATATTGTATTTCGCTGTTTTTGGGCTGGGTTTTTGCCGGCTTGTTAATCGGCTTAGTGGTGGCGCTAGTCAGTATGTTAGTGACGGGCGATTATTCGTCGCTGGCCAACAGCGGCGGCGTGGTTTACGCTGGGCTAATTTCGTCGCTGATTGTTTTCGGCGGGATTTATCTTGGTTTTGCCAACGCGGCCGGCCGCAATTTGCGCAAATATTACACCGACCACCTCTGGGTGCGCGTCTTGGCCATCACCTACGCTTCGGGGCTCGCCATCGCCGCGATCTCATTTTTGGTGGCGTTAATCACACCGCTAGTCAACGCCGGTGTCGGCATCGTCGACATCAGCGACAAAGTCGTGCTGGCTCAAATCGTATCTTCAGCTGTGGCCTTCGTGATTTTGGCAAAAATGATCGGTTACGTCTTGCAATTCCCCAAATGGTGCGGCCGCAAGCTCTACATCTGGTGCTTGACCATCATTTCGGTGGCAGTCATTGCCTTATTTATGATCTTCCCGTCTAGCTTTGCGCGCAGCGCCGCCAAAGACCAAAACATCATCAACGACCTCAGTAAAATCTCCAAAGCCATCAATCGCTACGCCGACAGCAACGGCAATTTACCAGCCAACTTGAAAACACTAGGTGACGGCAAACTGAATCGCGATATTAGCAAATACGGCTACAAGATTATCAGCGAAGCCGAAGTCGGCAACAGCAATGCTACTTATCAGCTCTGCTCGGACGATTTCCTAACCGACACCAAAACCAGTGGCTACTGGAACGGCCGCAGCAGCGATGAATTGCAAGTCCACTCCGAAGGCTATAATTGCTTCGATTTGTCGACATATATCTATGTTTCGCTCTACGACAGCCAGCCGCTCAATGCCGAAAAATCCACCACAAAATCATCCGGTGTGAACTATTTCGAAGAATAAAACGTTGTAAAAATTACAACATCCAAACACTACATATGGTGTGTTAAACGCTATATGTGGTGTTTTTTCAAATATTGTCCGGTATAAGATTCTTTGACTTTTGCGACTTCTTCCGGCGTGCCGGCGGCGATGACTCGCCCACCGTTCAGGCCGCCTTCCGGTCCAAGATCGATGATATTGTCGGCGGTTTTAATGACGTCCAAGTTGTGCTCAATAATTATCATTGAATTATTGGCTTCGACCAGCTTGTTCAGGACCACCAGCAGGCGCTTAACGTCGTCGGCGTGCAGGCCGGTGGTCGGCTCGTCCAGAATATACAGAGTTTTACCGGTGGCGCGGCGCGATAATTCGGTGGCTAACTTAATCCGCTGGGCTTCGCCGCCCGAAAAAGTCGTGGCCGGCTGCCCCAGCGTAATATAACCCAATCCCACCTCTTTAATAGTTCGCAATTTATTATACACCGCCGGAATATCTTGGAAAAACTCGGTGGCTTCGTCGACCGTCATATCCAGCACGTCGCTAATCGTCTTGTCGTGCCACTTAATCTCCAGCGCTTCGCGGTTGTAGCGCCGGCCGTGACACTCCGGACATTTGATATAAACGTCCGGCAAAAAATGCATTTCAATCTTGATCACGCCGTCGCCTTGACAATTTTCACCGCGGCCGCCGCGCACATTAAAAGAAAACCGACCGGGTTTATAACCGCGGATACTAGACTCCGGCGTTTTGGCAAACAGCTCGCGAATCGGAGTAAAAATCCCCGTATAGGTCGCCGGATTGGAGCGCGGCGTGCGGCCGATGGGCGACTGATCAATCACCACCACTTTATCAAGCAGCTTAATGCCCTCAATGCTGTCGTGTTTGCCAGCGATATCCTTGCTGCGATTCAGCCGCATCAAAAGTTCTTTGGCCAAAATGTCGTTGACCAGCGTAGATTTGCCGCTGCCGGACACGCCGGTCACCACATTCAAAACGCCCAGCGGAAATTCCACGTTGATATTTTTCAGATTATGCTGGGTGGCGCCGCGCACAATCAACTTACGGTCACCGTTGATGGACCGGCGTTTCTTAGGCACGGCGATTTTTTCTTTACCAGATAGATAACGACCAGTGATAGATTTGGGATTTTTAGCAACTTCAGCCGGTGTGCCAGACGCCACCACTTCGCCACCGTGAATACCGGCGCCCGGCCCGATGTCCAGTAGCCAATCGGCATTCCGAATGGTGTCTTCGTCGTGCTCCACCACCAAAACCGTGTTGCCAAGATCGCGCAGATGTTTCAGGGTTTTAATCAGCCGATCGTTGTCGCGCTGATGCAGACCAATCGACGGCTCGTCCAAAACGTAGAGCACGCCCTGCAAACCGCTGCCAATTTGAGTAGCCAGCCGAATCCGTTGAGCTTCACCGCCGGACAAAGTGTTGGCGGCGCGGCCCAGTTCCAGATAATTCAGGCCAACATCCTTCATAAAACCGAGTCGTGAAATAATTTCCTTAAAAATCTGCTTGGCGATGGTCTGTTCCTGCTGGTTCAGGCTAATCTTATTTTCAAACAGATCCAGCGCGTCCTCGATGGACAAATTACTAACATCAACAATCGACAAACCGTTAATTGTCACGGCCTGCACCACCGGCTTGAGCCGCGCGCCGTGACAAGTTTGACACTCGCGTTGGCGCATATAGCGCTCCAAATCGCGGCGCATAAAATCACTTTCAGTCTCCTTAAAACGCCGCTCCAGATTGGGAATAATGCCCTCATAAGTCGCGTCGTAGCTGCGGCCGTTGCCGAGCTCCACCAGATATTTCTGCGCGCCGGTGCCATACAAAATTCGCTCAATATTTTCCGGCGACAGATTTTTAACCGGCGTTTGAACATCAAAACCGTGAAAATCGCCCACAGCCGCCAATTTTTTAACATAAAAACTGTCCATCCCAATCCGATTAAAAGGCCGAATCGCACCTTCGGCAATAGTCAAATTAGGATTCAAAACCAAATCCGGATCAACCTCTAAGCGCGAACCCAAGCCGGTGCAAGTCGGACAAGCCCCAAAAGGTGCATTAAAAGAAAAAAGTCGTGGCTCCAGCTCCGGAATCGGCTCATTTGGGTGATCAACGCAAGCATAGGCAGTAGAAAAAGTGAGGAGCTCTGGCTGATTCGACTGCGAAGGCTTTGAACCGCCGGCAATATAAACCTCCACCGTTCCGCCGCCGAGCTCCAGCGCCTGCTCCACCGACTGCGAAATCCGACTAACGGCGTCGGCAGAAATCACCAACCGATCCACAATCAACTCAACATCGTGTTTATACTGCTTGTCCAGCGTCGGCCACTCATCCAAAGCATAAATCACACCGTCCACTCGCGCTCGCGCAAAGCCCTTCGCTAAATATCGCTCCGGAATATGGGCAAATTCGCCCTTTTTCTGCTTGGCCAGCGGCGCGCCAATATAAACCCGCCGACCGTCCAACTTCATAATCTCGTCAATAATGGCCTGCGGTGTGCGGCGATGCACCTCGCGGCCGCAAATCGGACAGTGCGGAATGCCAATGCGGGCGTAAAGCAGGCGCAGATAATCGTAAATTTCGGTGACAGTGGCGACGGTCGAGCGCGGATTGCGGCTGGCGGATTTTTGGTCAATACTAATGGCCGGGCTGAGGCCGGTTATTTGGTCGACGTCGGGCTTTTCCATCTGGCCCAAAAACTGCCGCGCATAAGAACTCAGCGATTCGACATAACGGCGCTGACCTTCAGCGTAAATCGTGTCAAAAGCTAAAGACGACTTGCCCGAACCGGACAGCCCCGTCAGCACCACAAATTTATCGCGCGGGATTTCCACGTCGATATTTTTCAGGTTGTGTTCCCGAGTGCCGGTGACCTTGATAATATTTTCAGACATAACCGATATATTATACACCTCTTGACGAAAAAAGTCCAGCCTCGCAGGTCTGGACTTTTTAAAATCGCGCTAGGTGGTTGCGGTAGGGTTCAGCCCTACCGCAACTTACCCCCTCCTAGATTCCGGATCAAGTCCGGAATGACTACTATTTACAATCTATTTTCGTTTCTTCGGCGCAGCCTTGCGCTTGGCACTGACCGGAGCTTTGCGGCTAGTGGTAGTTTTGCGCTTGGCGGCAACAGCTCGCTTGCCAGATTTGACAGAGAAACCAGCCGTAGCGCGAGTCTTTTTCTTGGCGTCGCCAACAATGAACACCAGCGTCACACCAATAATCAGGAAGATGATTGACAAAATCAAGACATCGCTCGACATCACCACTTTATCGCCCAAACGGAACAAACCAGTGCTCGGCACATTTGGAATCACGCTTTTTTCCGCAAAATACAGAAAACCGTCCTTCAAAACTGCGTTGCCATCCGGCGAAAACAGCACCACATCAACTTTACCGCTGACGTGCGACGGGGTAATACAAATCACCGC
>JAISDN010000036.1 GCA_031264785.1 Candidatus Nomurabacteria bacterium | reverse complement strand
GGATTCGGGCCCAGCTTCTGGGCTTCCATAATACCACCCATAGGGTATATCATGGACATATTGAAACGCCGCTTTAGCGTATTCGATCGGGGTGGCGCCTTTGTTGGCTTGCCAAAACTTCAAAACCGCCTTGACTGCTTGCTTATCATATTTATCCAAATGCTTGGCATCGGATTTGGAAACTGTTCCGGCTAATACACATTTACGTACCCAATGATAAGCCACTTCATTGCCGAATATCTCGTCGACCCAATTGTCGCCGTTGATATGCTCCCAATATTCATAATAATGGAGGCAATAAAGCGCGCCGTTATATCTAATCGGCTGGAATATTGGGATGTTGATATTACTCTGGTAGTAATCTCCCAACTTCGCCTTCGACAAATCAATCCACTGCATAGGTTGAAAATCCTTTGTTGTGGTGATCTTTTTAAGCTTGAAAGTGATATTTTTTATATACCACTTCCTGCCAATCTTATACCGGACCTTCTGCCTGACGGTCGGTGGCACAGACAAAGTCTGGTTTTTGCCAGACAATGTTAGTGTGGCTTCACCAATACTGTAAAGCTTCTTGGGATCCTTGAGCTTAACTTTAAAACTCGCAGTAACTTGCTCATTTCTCCAGCCAAAAGATACAGAGTAAGTCCGAATCTTTTTGGTCGACTTTTTTACTTTAGCTTTTACATCACTGGCGGCATAAGCCTCAAGTGAAGTAAAAGCCTGTCCCGCGCTGGCCACTCCAGTAAAAAGCAGCGCAATGATAAGAAACGATAAACAAACTCTTTTGACAGATTTAACAAACATATTCTTCATCCTTCCCGCTGCCAATTACCGGCAGCATATAATACAGATACTGCCGAAATCAGCGGATAATCTATGTGGAATGTCCTTAATCGTGCTATAAAAGAACACTTAATAACAACCAGTTCTTTACAACTAAAAGTTTAAGTATTTTTATTGTAGCACAAGTAAGCTAAAGAGTCAATTTTTGTCGATTATAACATTTACATAGCCGAAACTGATAGATTTACATAACCCAAACTGATAGATTTGCATAAAATGCTATTGTTTGCTATAATTACCATATGATAAAAAGAACCATTGAATCAGAAATCAAGGAATTGTTGGCTGGCTACCCTGTGGTGACATTAACTGGGCCACGCCAGAGCGGTAAATCGACTTTGTTGACGGAAAAGTTCTCAAACTTCGAGTATGTGTCGCTGGAGGATGTCGATTTGCGGCAGCGCGCCAAGGATGACCCGAGGGGTTTTTTGGAAATTTACAGTGCTGCTACAATTATCGATGAAGTCCAGTATGTGACGGAGTTGTTTTCGTATATTCAGACTAAAACCGATCAATCCGATGATTCTGGGCAGTATATTCTGTCTGGTTCGCAGAACTTCCTTTTGATGAAAAAAATTAAGCAAAGTCTGGCTGGTCGAGTTGGGATCGCCAAGTTGTTGCCGTTTTCGTATTTTGAATTGTCGAAAGACCGAGAGATTTCTGAAACCGAATTTATATTCAAAGGCGGTTATCCAAGGATCTATGACAAAAACCTAGATGTCGTCAAATATTACGACAACTACATTTCGACCTACCTCGACAGAGATATCAAAGACATTATTGGTATCAACAACATAACTGATTTTAATCGATTCTTGACGCTGTGTGCGACGAGAGTTGGGCAGTTGTTGAACGTGGCTAACCTGTCGGCCGATACAGGAATTAGTGTCAACACGGCGAAAGAATGGCTGAGCGTGTTGGAGTCGAGTTACGTCATAAAGTTGATTCCGCCGTATTTTAAAAACATTCCCAAGCGGCTGGTTAAGTCACCAAAAGTTTGTTTTTTCGACACTGGTTTGTTGTGCCATTTGCTGGGGATCGAATCGGTTAGCGATATGAAAAAAAGCAAATACTATGGGAATATCTTTGAAAACTATGTCTTTTCGGAGTTTTTCAAGTCATATTACAACAGCGGCAGAAACAATCCGAAACTATTCTTCTATCGAGATAGCAATGGCAACGAGGTCGATTTGGTCGAAGAATTGTCGATTGACCGGTTGCGGTTGTTTGAGATTAAGGCTAGTAAAACTATAAAGTCCGAGTTTTCATATATTGTGAATGAGGTGGGTGATTTGCTCGGCGCCAGCGGGGACGACCGTTTCGTTATTGGACAGTTCGACAAGGCAGCGTCGATCGATAATGTGAGATATGTCGGATTGAACGACGGTATAGCTGAACAATAAAGTCTGGTCCTGCAAAAACCCTAGTTCATGCTAAAAAATCATCAAAAATGGTTAAATAATTACTTAACTCAGGTTAAATAACGCGGGTCCAGAGACTGTTTTTTGTGGCGAATGCGTCGGCTAGTAGAATAGCAAAAACCATTAATTGCGTTGGTAGAATAGTGATGCCCGTTATTCTAAAATGTTGACTTATTTTAGAATAACGTATGATTTACAAGGTCGGACCTTGTAAAAAGCTAATTTATGTCATAATAAATTACTGACCTTAACGCGGGCTACGAATCGGACATATAAGACTCAAACCATATGTTATAATATCTTCTATGAATCCCACAGATTTAGGGCCAAAAATTGTAGTTGTCGGCGGCGGCACGGGATCTTTTACGGTGCTGTCTGGTCTTAAAAATTATGCTGAGAATATTACGGCGCTGGTGTCGATGGCCGATGATGGCGGCTCGACGCGGCAGCTGATGGACGAATACGGCGTTTTACCGCCGGGCGATGTGCGGCAGTGTTTGGTGGCGCTCAGCCGGTCGCCGCAGGTGCGCCAGCTTTTTAATTATCGTTTTAGCGACGGCTCTTTTGACGGGCATTCTTTTGGCAATCTTTTTCTGACGGCGCTAGAAAAGATGACTGGTAATTTTACCGACGGGGTGGAGCTGGCTGGCAAAATTTTAAAAATTGTTGGTAAAGTTGAGCCGCTGACGTTGGACAAGGTGGTTTTATGTATGAAAAGTGCTGGCCGCACTACCCGCCACGAGCGCAATATCGACGACAAAACTTTTGACGCGCCGCGACCGGAGCTGTGGCTGGAGCCGCAGACCGAGCCCAATCCGATGGCGCTGGCGGCCGTCAAAAAAGCCGACATTGTGGTGCTGGCGCCGGGCAGTTTATATACTTCGCTGGGCGCGGCGCTGGTGGTGCCGACTTTGGGCGCGGCTCTTAAAAAATCTCGGGCTCGGGTGGTTTATTTTTGCAATCTGGTTAATAAGCCCGGCCAAACCGATGATTTTTCGGTGGAGGATCACGCCGATGAGTTGGAGCGGCTGGCTGGTGTGAAATTTTTAGATTTGGTGATATATAATAATCGCCGGCCCAGCAACGAACAGCTCAGCCGCTACGCCAACGACGGCGAGCTGCCGGTGGAATATTCTGGCCGCAGTGATCGCCGCTACAAAGGTGTCGATTTGGTGTCCAAAAAAGCTTGGAAAACCCAAAAAGGCGACAAGCTGAAGCGGACGCTGATTCGCCACGATCCGGACAAATTGGCCCGCCAAATTATGAGGTTGTATTTTTCATGAAAACCGCGATTTTGCTAGATCTGGATCGGACGATTTTTAACAC
>JAISDN010000034.1 GCA_031264785.1 Candidatus Nomurabacteria bacterium | reverse complement strand
ATGAAACGCCAAAGTTTGGACGACGATTTTCGGTCCAATCTACACAAAGGCGGCGAAGGCTCTAGTATCAAACTGACCGACGAAGAGCGCAAAATCGCCATCAAAGCTGCCAAAGCCTTGGGCTTGCCGGTGGCCGGCGTCGACATTATGCGCAGCAGCCGCGGCCCGTTGGTTTTGGAAGTCAACGCCAGTCCGGGTTTTGGAATCGAAAAAGTCACCGGCCGCGATGTGGCCACGCCAATCATCGAATATATCGAAAGAAACGCCCGTCGCGGCGGTAAAAAAGACAAAGTCGGCGCGTAAGGCTTCCTGTCATTCCGGACTTGCTTCGGAATCCAGATTCTGTGATACAATAAACTTATGGTTACCGTAATAATCATAGTAATGATAATCGCCCTATTCCTGCTGGCCTTCATTAGTGGCCGGCGCTTCGGACTGTTGGGGCTGGGCATCGCCGCCGGCGTTTTGCTGGCCGGCCAAACCGCCGTCTGGCTGGAAGAAGTTTTACAAGTTTTTAAACAATATCTCGGCGGTATTTCACCGGCCCAAGGCGCAGCAATTTTATTAGTGCTCGTGCCCAGTTTGGTTTTAATGCTATCCGGTCCAAAATATCACTCGCCCAAAGGCCGCTTTTTCGGCGCGCTACTTTACGCCGTGATGGCCGGCTTCGCAATCCTCCCCTTCGTAGTCAGCCAACTGGAAATTCCCGACGACGTCAAAAATCTAATCACCACTTCCCACATCTCCGTCCTGTCGGTCGGCATCATCATCGCCGTGCTGGACAACTTCGTCACCCGCCACTACAAAAAATAATTCTAAAAAATCTTAAACTTATCTAGCGGCATCAACAATATCGACACCGGCCCAACCACGTCGGACAGCGGAATCGCCGCCGGCGAATGATCGGCCGCGTCGCCGTTGCCAATGCCGTCGCGCGAGTCGTGGCTATAATAACCATTGCGGTGGTCGCCAATCACAAAAATCTCGTGCTCCGGCACAGTATAATCTTCCACCCGACCAGTCACGCAGTCGTCCTTATTACTAACGTCAAAATTCTGATACGGATCAAATCCTTCGGGGTGGCTGTCGTTATAGACCGCTACTTTGCAATCTTCCACCGCCACTTTTTCGCCAGCAAAAGCCACCACCCGCTTGACAATATATTCCTCAGCATCGCCCGGCTTGAATTGGGGATTTTTAAAAACAATAATCTGGCCGCGCTCCGGTGTATATTCCTGCCCGCTAACCGCCGCCCAAGTCACCGGCAGCCGATTGACAATAATCCGCTCACCAGTAAAAAGCGTGTCCTCCATACTCGGCCCAACCACCGAAAAACTCCGAAAAACCGTGGCGTTAATAATCGCCGCCAGAACAAAAACCGCCACAATAAACAGCAGCAGCCCAATCAAATCGCGTAGCCAAGGATAGCGCGACTTAGCCGCCGGCTGCGGCGTTTCGGCCGGATACCGTTGCAGCGGCTGATTTGGAATTTGGGGTTGTTGATTTGGTTGCATAAACCCCATTGTAACACAAACTATGATATAATTGGTAATATGTCAGAAATAATTCGTTCAGTTCAGAAAAAAGACGTCGTGACCAGCCTGCTACACATCGCTTTTAATCTGGTGGTGGCTTTTGGCTCGATGGGCTTAGTTTTGATGTTTCCAGACACGCCGTGGCCGGCTATCGCCCTAGTCGTAGTCAGCAAATACCGCATTTTTGCGGTCAAACCGCGCTTTTGGATCCCTAATCTTTTGTCCAACCTAACCGATTTTATTTTCTGCGCCGGCATCGTCGTCCTAGTCTGGGGCGCCGGCCAAAGCGCCGTCGAAACTTGGTCATTAGTTTACCAAATAGTCCTAACCACCCTCTACGCCGTTTGGCTAATCGTCCTAAAACCGCTAACCAAACCCGCGCCGGTGCTGCTACAAGCTGGCATCAGCCAATTCGTCGGTTTAATGGCGCTATTTTCGGTAGCCAGCCAAATTCCCGCACCGCTGGCAGTTCTGATCTGCTTCGGCATCGGCTTTTCGGTTGCCCGTCACGTCCTAATGCTCCACAAAGAACCGCAATACACCATCATCGCCCTGATGTGGGCCATCATCGTGGCCGAGCTCGGCTTCATTTCCTTCCACTGGACCATCACCTACGGTATGGGCCTCGTCAAAATCCCCGAAATCGCTGTCATCATCACCATCCTATCCTTCGTTATCGAAAAATTCTACAGCAGCTTCCGCCGCAACGACGGCCGCATCAAACAAAGCGAAGTCACCCTGCCGGCTATGTTTGGCACGATTTTCTTACTGGCTCTGCTGATATTTTTTAGCGGTTTAACGAATTTTTAATAACTAACGCAAAAGGCAATTCTTGGCAAACTTTAAACCCGCGCTTTTCGGCGTATTTTTTAACCTCAGCCGCTTGGCGCGGATCAAATTCTAAAACCACATAACCATCCGGGCTCAAATGCGCCGCCGCTTGATCAAGCAGTTTTTTAATCAATTCCAGCCCGCCGTCGCCAGCAAAAAGCGCCAGCTCAGGCTCATATTTAACGGCCGGCGAAGTCTCCCACTCGCGGTCAACATAAGGCAAATTCGCCACAATAATGTCAAACCGCCCAGCCGCTTCGCCTATTAGGTTCCACCTAATAAAGTTGATTTTTTGGCCAGTTGTTCCGAGCTGTTTCCAATTTCGACGAGCCACCAACAGAGCAGATTTCGACACATCGCTGGCAGTTATTTCCAAATCCGGACGCTCCAATTTCAGCGTAATAGCAATACAACCCGATCCCGTGCCGACCTCCAAAACTTTCATTTTCGTCACCCCGTCATTCCGGACTTGATCCGGAATCCAGTTAAAATTATCAGTTGACCGGATTCCGGCTCGGGGGCCGGAATGACGAACGAGGGTTTTGACGATTTCTATTAGATTTTCGGTCTCGGGGCGGGGAATTAGCACATCCAGTGTGACTAGGAAATCGCGACCATAAAACTCTTTTTTACCCAGTATGTAAGCGATTGGCTCTCCGTTCAATCGCCGAGTCTGTAACTGTTTTAACATCTTTAGCTTTCCAACCGGAATCTCAAAATCGTCGTGTGCTAGCAACCACTCGCGCCGCCGTCCTAAAACAAATTCCAACAACAACTCACCATCCAACCGATCCAAACCGGAATTACTCAGCCAATAACTGATGTTCATAATCGTGTAATTTCTCAATCAAATCGTCAATATCGCCGTTCATCGCCGCCGGAATATTTGACCGCGAATAGCCGATGCGGTGGTCGGTGATACGATCCTGCGGAAAATTATAAGTCCGAATTTTCTCGGCCCGATCGCCGGTGCCAATCAATTTCAGCCGATCGGCCGACAACTGGGCATTTTCGGCGTCAATTTTAATCTGCAACAGCCGGCTGCGCAAAATCGACAGGGCCTT
>JAISDN010000011.1 GCA_031264785.1 Candidatus Nomurabacteria bacterium | reverse complement strand
AGCGAAACTAAAAATCAGCTCGCACGCCCTACCCTTATATTCTCATTGTATCAAACTTATTCAAGATTGTCAAGTTAACTCGCTTATGACAGCTCGTCCAACTGCTGATTACGGCGGACGTAACGAGTTTTGCCAGAGAATTTGGTTTTCAAAAAGGCGTCGACGATTTCCTGCCAAGCGTCGTTGTCTTCAAATAAATCCGCCGCCAAGCACAGCACATTGGCATCGTTTTCTTGTCTGGCTACTTTTGAGGCTTCTGTTGTAAAAATTACAACGGACCGAATAGAATTAAACCGATTGGCCGCCATCGCCACGCCTTGTCCGCCGCCACACAGCAAAATCCCGCGCGGATCGTCGTCGTCTGAACCGATAATTTTCAGAGCCGCCTCCGCCGCAAATTGCGGAAAATCGTCGTCCTTATCATAAACCTCATTCCCGACATCCTCCACCGGATAATTTCGCTTAGCCAGATAGGTCTCCAGCCGCGTCTTCAAATTAAACCCGCGATGATCCGCCCCTAAATAAATTTTCATTTTTCCCCCTTAATTTTATAATCCGTGCGCCCGTCAAAAACATTTTCGATTTTCACGATATCGTCATCCAATCTGTAGAGCAGCACAAACCGACGCATAATCATCAACTTTCGATATTCCGAATCGCAAAACACCTGCTCGCCCGACAGCGGAAAGAGCCTCAACACCGTCACCACCTTATTATATTTCGCCTGAAACTTAATAATAAATTTTGTATCAGCGTAATATTTGTATATTTCGTCAATATCATCCTTAGCCTTACGGTTAATGACGACTTTATACGCCATATTTTTTACCAAGCTCCTTGATCGCCACTTTGGCATCAATATACTCCGTGCACGGATCGTTAGCGCGACGATGTGCGATAGCCAACTCTTTTCGCATACGCTTATCGTCAATCTCTAATGGCTCATCGTCAAAGATGTATTGGCGAAATACAACATTGAGATAGCCTGACAGAGTTAATCCGTTCATTTTGGCGTTGTGGGCCAAAATATCTTTGATTGTGTCGTCGGTTCTAATTGTAATTGTTGTCATAATACCTCCATTCTACTTCTTTTGTAAGACAATTGCAAGCATTTGTCTTACAAATCATCATTTCAACCCTTTCCCCACATCCGCCGTCAACTCCACCAAGCGATTGGAATAGCCCCATTCGTTGTCATACCACGTCACGATTTTTAATAAATCGCCGGCCACGACTTGGGTCAGCGGCAGGTCGACAATGCTGGAATATGAATTTCCAATGTAATCGCTCGACACCAGCGGTTTTTCGGTGGCGTCCAAAATCCCCTGATAATACGGCTCTTTGGCGGCTTTTTTGAAAACTTGATTAACTTCTTCGGCGGTAGTTTTTTTATCCAGCAGCACCACAATGTCGCAAATCGACACCACAGCCGTCGGTACGCGATAGGATGTGCCGCCAAATTTGCCTTCCAGCGCTGGAATGGTTTCGGCCGCCGCCAAGCTAGCGCCAGTCGAAGTCGGAATAATATTAACCGCCGCCGCCCGCGCCCGACGCGGATCTTTGTGCGGCGCGTCCAGCAGGCGCTGATCGGAAGTGTAGCTGTGGACGGTGCTCATCATAGCTTTTTTGACACCAAAATTATTGCACAGCACCGCCATCACCGGCGCAATGCAGTTGGTGGTGCAAGAAGCGCAAGAAATAATTTCACCAGCGGTTTTGATGGCGTCGTCGTTGACGCCCAACACGATGGTGGTCGCGCCATCGCCTTTGGCCGGAGCGGACAAAATGACCTTTTTCGCGCCGGCGTCGATGTGGGCGTGAGCTTTTTTAGGATCGACAAACACGCCGGTGCACTCCAGCACCACCTCCACGCCCAGCTCGGCCCAAGCCAAATTAACCGGTTCGGCCACGCTCATAACTTTGATTTTCTGACCACCAACCGAAATACTCTCGTCGTCAAAACTAACCTTCGGCTCGTATTCGCCATAAGTCGAATCGTGTTTCAAAAGATGTGCCAGCGTGGCGTTATCCGTCAAATCGTTAATTGCCACCACTTCAAGATCGCTGCGCTGCAGCGCAATTTTCAGGGCGTTGCGCCCAATCCGCCCAAAACCATTTATTGCTATTCGCGTTTTTGCCATTTCACCACCTCCTGATTTATGCTTAAACTTATTTTAGCAAAAGCCCGCGAAAATTAAAAGTTTATTCGGTTTGCTCAATCACGTCCAGCAGCTCATCTTCAATGTTGCCAGATTTTTTGGGCTTTTCGGCACTAGCCACTTTGGCGCCATCAGCAGTTTCGATATCAATATTATAGCCCGTCAAAATGCTAGCCAAGCGCACGTTCTGGCCGGCCCGACCAATGGCGATTTTTTGCTGATCTTCCGGCAGTTTAATGATGGCTTTTTTCTCGGCTTCGTCCAGCTCAATCGAAGTAATTTCGGCCGGACTAAGAGCGTTGGTAATATAATTTTTAATATCATCATCATATTGCACAATATCGATTTTTTCTTGATCGCCAATTTCGTTCATCACCGCTTGCACCCGCGTGCCGTGACCGCCCACAAAAGTCCCGACTGGATCGACGCCCTGAATATTGCTAACCACTGCGATCTTGGTGCGCAGGCCCGCCAGCCGCGCAATGCCCTTGATCGCCACCGCGCCGTTTTCGATTTCCGGCACTTCCTGCTCAAACAGATATTTCACAAACTCCGGCGTAGCCCGACTAAGGATTAGCTGCGGCCCGCGTTCGCCGCGCTCAATTTCTTTCAGCAAAACTTTAATCCGATTGCCCGGCACCAGCCGCTCGCCCGGAATTTGCTCGTCGCGCGGCATAATGGCCGAAGCGTTGGCGCTACCAATTTCAATTCGCGCCACACGCGGGTCAATCCGCTGGACCGTACCCGTAATAACTTCGCCAATTTCGTCCTCAAATTGCGCCGCCACCGCCTCACGCTCGGCCTCGCGCAGTTTCTGAAAAACCACTTGTTTGGCAGTCTGAGCCGCCACCCGACCCAAAGTTTTGACTTCAAACTCTTCCTCAACCACATCGCCAACTTTGGCGCCTTTTTTAATTTCCTGAGCCTGCTCGGCGGTCATTTGATCGGCCGAATTTTCAACCTCTTCGACAACTTCATAAGCTACATACACCTTAGCCTCGCCGGTATTTTGGTTCAAAACCGCCCGCACGTTCTGATCGCGATCGCCGTTGTCACGCCGCCAAGCCGCCGCGATCGACTGCTCCACCGCGCCCATCACAACTTCTTCCGGCAAATTCTTCTCCTCCGCCAAAACCGACACAATCTTGGCCAGCTCTTTCAAATTAATTCCTTCCATTTCCTTCCTTTCCTTTTAAAAAACCGGCCACGACAGCCAGTTAAGTATGCCCTTATTATACACCAACGCGATTTTTGTGCAAGTCCAAAAAGGTTGCGTCGTTTGGAAAAATCGTGTATGATGGGCAATATGATTTCACGAAATATGTTTGACAGCAAGAAGAAGGCGACGAAGCTTCGGCCGTAGCGTACTTTGATTGTCAAAATATCCCAGCGCTGCGGCGCGGGGATTTTAATTTTAAAGGAGAAATGAATGGCGAATATTGACGCAGGGAGAGAAACGGTGAGTTTGGCGACGGAGGCGGGGTACCAGACGGCGTTGGTCGGACCGGACGGCGAGCAGTTTACGGCGAGCATCGCCGGCGAGGCTGATGCCGAGATGATTTATCAATTTCATAATCAAGTTTATGTTCAGAATCGGGAGCTGATCCACCCCAAGAGCCGCGCTGAAATCGATAATTTGATTAGCGGCGACGGGCGGACTTTTGTGCTGCGGGACAAGTCGGACCAGATCGTGTGCAAAAAAAGCGTCATAATTGCGCCGCGTCCGAATGATATTTCTGGGATGACGGAGTTTCCGGAGGGCTCGGCGGTTTTTGTGTCGGATGCCACGATGCCGGAGTTGCAGGGTCGGGGTTTGATGACGATGTTGTCGCGGGTGGCGTGCGGGTTTTTGACGCAGTGCGACGATGTCAAGACTGGGATTTCGGAGATCACGGTGGGGAATCTGCCCAGTTTGGCGCAGTATGTCGGGCATAATGGCTTTGTGATCGAAGATGTCCGGCAGGACCCGGAGGACGACACTTTTGTGACGATTCAGAGCCGGGATTTCACGTCCGAGCCGCTGTATGTCGAACACGACGACTGCGAGTGGGTGCCTGCCAACAGAGGCGGGCATTCGATGGAGACTGTCGAGGGGATTGGCTCTTGGCTGGAGCAGGGGCATCGCGGCGTGGTGCTGGACCAGCAGGACGGCGGTAGGATTGGTTTTATGCAGTTGTCGCTGTGTGGCTTGTTGCAATCCGCGAAAACTGATAGGGTTAATTAGTATGGATATTCCGAAACTTGTTTTTAAGGGTAGCAAGCCCGGTCCGCGTTTGCTAGTCCTCGGCGCGATTCACGGCAACGAGACCGCTGGTCCGGCGGCGATAAGGCGGTTGGCGGCTGAGCTGGAGGCTCGGAAGATTGTCTTGACCGCTGGCGAATTGACGATGGTGCCGGTTTGCAACCAGAAGGCTTATCGGCAGAATACGCGTTATGTTGACGAAAATCTGAACCGGGTTTTTCGCAAGCATTCGGATCCGACTAGTTATGAGCAGAGGTGTGCTAATCGGCTGACGGATTTTTTTGCTGGGGCGGACTATGTTTTAGACCTGCACTCCCAACACGTCGACGGGCAGTCGTATTGTTTCGCCCAAAATAACAGCCGGAAGTTGCTGGACTTTGTGCGGGCGTTGGGTCCGGAGTGTATTATTTTTGACTGGGCGAAGCTGTATCCGGAAGGCGATTTTACGACCGAGAGCTACGCCGAGAGCCTGGGCGCGGTCGGCACTACGGTGGAGTGCGGCAATCATACTAATCCGAAGACCGTTGACGTGGCATATGATACGATACTGCGGGCGCTGGTTCATCTGGGGATGATTCCGTCTGAGTCTGTCTCGAAACCAAATCTTGAGGCGTTGAATCTTTATATGACGAAGAAATATGATTTTCAAGCTGGCGGTCGGCTGGCGAAAGCTTGGCAGCATCTGGACTATTTGCCGGCGGGCGCGGTGGTGGCGACTCTCGAGGACGGGACGGAGATAAAAGCCGCTGAAGACAGTTATATGATCCTGCCGAAGTTGACCGATAATCGGCCCGGCGAGGAGTGGTTTTATTTGGCGGTATAAATTATTCACCCCGTCATTCCGGCCCCCGAGCCGGAATCCAGACAAACTTTACTAAAGGACCAAAATTATGATGCATTGGTCATATATTTCCAGACCTTATCTTTGTTGTACTGTTCATAACCTTGACAATCATAGACATCGCGAAACCAATCAACAAATTCTTCGGCACAATATTTTCGTTGATTTTCGTCGCAATATTTCGTAAATCTATCCACAGCTTCTTCAATAATTCCACATTTATATACATCCTCTTCGATCCCCAAAAGTTTCCAAACCGCCCGAGTGGCTTTTAAATCAATTCTATAGGCTGGAAGTTCATATTCTATTGACCTGATATCGTCCATTAAACGCGCCTGCCAGTTCATAAACTGCTCAACGTGTTTAGACTCGTGTAAAAAAGCAGCTATGTTATCGATCCGATTTTTCTCCGAGCGCACAAACGCCATCGGACGACAATAAGTCCTCTTCTCTCCATTTCGTAGGATTGCACGTTCCACAAAGCTGCTGTCGGTTTTGTAAGATGCAAATTCTGAGTTTTTGCTGAGGGTTTTATCTATTTTCTTTTTAAACCGAGTGCTAAACTGCCCTTCGTCAGTTTCGTCGAGACCTGCAACCTGAAGTTGTTTTGGGGTTGGATATATTAAATCGGAACTACTCGGCCCAATATGCAAACTTAAATCATAAGGCAAAATCGGCACGAGTGGCGTTTTTTCACTCTCCACATCAAAATCTTTCGGCGCTTCAATAAAATCTTTATAACCATCAGCTCTCACATTCGGTAAAAAATAATTATCAATCACTTGAGCCAATCCCACAGCTTCATCGCCAATCTCCTTCAGTAAAGCATCGCGCCCACCCGGAATAAGCTCAAATTGTTTTTGAGTTAGATTCTCAAAAGCCTGCGAGCGTTCTCTCTGTTTTGATGAAATAATGTTAGTCATCTCCTCATTATAGCACACTCGGCTAAAAAAGTCAATAGTTTTTTACATATTCCAGAGGTAAAATCTTCTAAACTACAAATTTCCCATCTTCATAAATTACCCGCTCTGTGCCGTCTGCCAACGTGGCGGTGACGGTTCGGTCGGTGGTGGAAACAATATCAGTATGAACCACCGAATCGTTAAAGCCGCGCCGCGCCCACTCAGATTTGGTCGGTTTCGACTGGTCGCCGGCGAAACAATCGTGATAACTCGTTCCCAGCGCAATATGGGTGTTGCCGTAGCGGCCACCCATATTTTCGTCATACAACGTTTCGGCCATAAACTTGGTAATTCGCGAAAACCGGCTGTCCGTTAGCGAAAACTCGCCAACTTTGTCGGCATTTTTGGTGGCAATCATTTCTTGCAAGACCTTCTGATTTTTGCTAGCTTTACTCTTAATAACCTTACCATTTTTAAACTCCAACTCCACGCCCTCAATCAGATTGCCATAGCGATACAGCGGCTGATTAAAGCGAATCCACCCTGTAGTACCGCGCCAATCCGGGCTGGTAAAAATCTCAAAACTAGGAATATTTCGGCCGCCACCGCCCTCCCATTTGCGGTCCGCGCCAATTTTCAGCTTCAAATCGACATCTTTACCCTGAACCCGAACCCATTCCATTTTCAAATCGTCCAGCTTGCCGCGAATCGCGCCGATTTCTTTCTCGACCGACCGCCACTTAGCAATCGGGTCGGCCTCATCCAAAAAACAAGCCTTGATAATCTGCTGCCAATATTCCTCCAAACTCAAGCCAGCCTCGCGCGCCATCGCCGCCGTACCATACAGCCCCAAAGTCCAAGTAAATTTGCCAGCGCCCTCCTTCTTGTTCTGCCAATCGTGCAGCGGCTTGTGAACCTGACCGCGTCGCATAATCTTGGCCGGATCGACACCCTTCAAAGCTTCCAAATCAGTGTCGGCAAGAATCGTAACATCGTGATCAATTTGCTTGACCATACCGCGATAATAATCCCGCGCAAAAAAATCCAGCTGCGCTTCGCTGGCGTGTTCATAAAAAAACTTGCCAGTATTGTCGGCCGGCTCATAAATATCGTGCGAATAATCGCCAATCGGATGGCCGCCCGCCAGCCAAACTTGCCGCAGCAGCTCCAAATACAGCGGCCGCGAAGCCTCGCTACCGCCGACCCAAACCACGTCGCCTTTCTTAATTCCCTTGCCGCCGCCCAGCGCAAAATTGACCAGCACTTTGGCGTATTTTTCTATTATTTCTTTAGTTGGTTGATAATTCTTCATGGCCACATTGTATCAAAATCTATGTTACAATGAAAACTGTTAAGATTATTTTAAGAAATTGGAGGGAAAACCGGACGTGAGAAACTTTATAAAGTTTGCGGCGACAATCGTGCTATTATTAGCTGGCTTAGTTTCGCTGTGGTTTCTGTTTAGCAACATCCAGCCGATCAAGCCGCCGCTCTATTTGGTAGTGTTAATGATTATCGTTGCGATCGGTATAGCCGGTTGGCTGTTTTTCGGACGACAACTAAAGAAGCTTCGCGCCAAAAAACTTCCGGCGTGGCTAAAAACTACCAAGTTCAAAGTTTTATTGTTAATTGTCATAGCCTTAATCGGCATCGCGGCCCGGCTTTTTTTCTACTTTAAATATAACTACCAACCAACCTCCGATCCAAAATGGTTTTACATATATGGCCAAGAAGTTGCCAATGGCACCGGATTATTAGGCAACGCCTATGTGGCATTTTTTCCATATTTGGCAATTTATTCCGAAATTTTGGGATTTTTCATGAAAATCATCAGCGACCCGTGGTTGGCGACAATTATTTTAAACACTGCGTTCGATTTGGCGGGCGCAATTGTCGTTTACTTCTTCGTAAAAGCCTTGACAAAACCCGGCTCAAAAGCCCCAACCTTGGCTTTCGTCCTATGGACATTCAGCCCATTTAACACTATCTTCTCGGCCCAAGCTCTGCCAATTGTTATAGTGAACTTCTTTATCATTTTGGTTGTTTTTTTGGCTTATCAAATGGGTCAGAAAATCGTCAAACAAAAAACTAAGCCGATCGTCATTTTAGCAATCTTGCTCGGCTTAGCGCTCGGGGCCGCCAACTGGTTCCGGCCAATTTTCGTGATTTTTATAATCGCCTTATTTTTATATTTGTTGTTCATAATCTTCACCAATAAACGAACCAAAAAATTGGTGTTGCTATCCGCCGGCGCTTTTGTAGCAGTTTGCTTAATTTTTACAGGTTTCCAAAAACTGGGCACTGCCATAGTCTCGGTCCAAACTGGGCTTGATGTGCCGGTCAGTTCCGGCGGCTGGAGTATTTATGTTGGCGCAAACCAGCACACCAATGGCGGTTGGAGTGTCAAAGATTCGGACTATAGAGACCACCTAGTCAAAGAATATTCAGATTGCGACATCGCTAAACGCGCTGTTATAAAATGTCAATCCAGCAAACCATCCGGCCTGCAGGCTGCCCACGATCGGTTGCAACGTGACGGTATTGAGCGTTATAAAAGCTATGGCATTTACAAAACGTTGAGTTTGTTTGTGAGTAAATTATATAGATTTTCCAGCGAACAAAATAATATGTACAACGCCAACCAGTCGTTCCAAGACTATAAAGATTCCAAAGTCGCCAACTTGATCGGTCTCTATATTTCACTTTTCATAACTTTACTGTTCGCAGCAGCAGCAATCTTTTTACTTAAGCAAGCCAAAAACGTCGTCGCCGGTCGCAAATTAATCAGTCCCGTGGTGATTTTAATTGCAGTCGTGTTGTTAGGATTTTTCCTGTCCGACATGTTTGTAGAAGCGGCCCGACGTTACGCCCAAATTATGTACCCGCTGTTTATAATTTTAGCGGTATTATTTGTCGATAGTATAAAAAGGAGGAAAATATGAAAAAAATCACGATTTTAATTCCGTGTTATAACGAACAAGAAGTCTTACCAAAATTGTTCCCGCGGCTGGACAAATTGATCAAGTCCCAAAATCGCTTCGATTGGGAGTTATTATTTGTCAATGACGGTTCGCGCGACCAAACTTTTGAAAAAATTAAAAAATACGCCGAGCAAAATAAAGCTGTTTCTTATATCAATTTAGCGCGCAATTTTGGTAAAGAAATCGCTATGGCCGCCGGAATTGATAATGTCAAAGCCGACGCCTTGATTATTATTGACGCTGATTTGCAAGATCCGCCCGAACTGATTCCGGATATGATAAAAATTTGGTTGGAAGGTTATGACGACGTTTATGCGCGGCGACGGTCGCGGGCCGGTGAGAGCTTTTTGAAAAAGTTTACTTCCAGCATGTATTACAAAGTTTTACAAAAATCAACTCGCATCCCCATCCAGCAAGATACCGGCGATTTTCGCTTGTTAGATAAAAAATGCATTAAAGCCTTGCAAAGTATTCAAGAAACTAATCGCAGCACCAAAGCATTATTTAGTTGGATCGGTTACAAAAAGAAAGAAATTTTATACGATCGCGACCCGCGCGCGGCTGGCCAGACCAAGTGGAATTATGTAAAATTGGTTGGCTTGGCAATCGACGGCATTGTTTCCTTCACCACTGCGCCGTTGCGCGTGGCAACTTTTGTTGGGTTTTTGGTGGCGCTATTTGCTTTTATTTATTTAATAGTTGTTTTTATCAAAACCATGGTATTAGGAATCGACGAACCGGGCTATCCATCACTAATGATAGTAATTTTATTCTTAGGCGGAATTCAGCTCATAACCATCGGCATTATTGGCGAATATATTGGCCGAATTTTTGTCGAAACCAAAAACCGTCCGCTATATTTAATTGAAAGTAAAAAACTAAAATGAAAATTAGCGAAACTATTGCAAAGCATTTCGACAAGCTAAAATTTGGGCTGGTCGGCCTGGCCAACACGGCACTAGATTTTAGTATTCTTAATGTTCTGTCATTATTTTTTGGTTTACCGGCCATAGCCGCCAATACTATTTCCACCGGGATCAGCATGATATTTAGTTTTTTTGTAAATAAAAAATGGGTTTTTAACTCCAAAGGCAAAAACTACGCTCGCGAAATTGTCCTGTTTTTCGTTTTCACAGCCATCGGCATGTGGATAATAAATAACGGCATTGTCCAGCTTCTAGTTTCAACCTTGCCACCCGAAATCTCAGAATTTTGGCGCATCAACATCGCAAAAATCATCGCCACCCTCGCCAGCATGATCTGGAATTATGTGACCTACAAACGCTTCGTGTTTAAAAACAACAGTGTCAACTGAAATTGCCTTTTTTGTATTTAAAACTTGTGCTACAATGGGGCTCATCAAGTCAACCGAAAGGAAAAACCGGCATGAAAAACTTTATAAAGTTTCTGGTAGCAATTGTGCTGATATTAGCCAGCCTGACTTCGTTGTGGTTCTTCCTTAACAATCTCCAACCGATCAAACCGGCCCTTTATTCCGCAGTGCTAATAGTTGTGATTTTAGTTTGCCTAATAATCCGCATATTTTTCTGGAAACATTTGACAAAACTGTGTAAAAAAGACCCCCCCCCCGTTCTTCAAAACTCGTAAATTCAAGATTTTATTACTAATTACCATCGCCTTAATCGGAATTGCGGTCCGACTATTTTTCTATTTTAAATACAGTTACGAGCCAACCTCCGACCCAAGATATTTTTACATCAGCGGCCAAGAAATAGCATCTAGTGGAGCTTTACTGGGCAACGCTTATTTTGCATTTTTTCCATATTTAATGGCTTATTCGGATCTGATAGCAATACCTATGAAAATTATCAGCGACCCGTGGCTGGCGACAATCGTCACAAACACGCTTTTCGACTTTGCGGCTGCCGTTATAGCCTATTACTTCATAAAACAAATGACCAAACCAGCCTCAAAAGCGCCAATTATAGCTTTTGCTTTATGGATTCTTAACCCATTTAACATTATTTTTTCAGTTCAAGCCTTACCAATTGTGATCGTAAATTTCTTTATAATTTTGGTAATTTTCCTAAGCTATTATATGTGTAAAAGTCTTACTAAGCTAAAAACCAAATCGACTATTATTCTATCAATATTACTCGGTCTAGCACTAGGCTTGGCCAACTGGTTCCGGCCCATCTTTATAGTATTTATAATCGCCCTAGGACTATATTTACTATTTACTGTCTTTGCCGCCAAAAAATCCAAAAAATTGTTCTTGCTGGTTGGCGCGGGTTTCGTAATAATAATTTTACTGTTTACTAGCCTTCAAAAGCTAAACGTCGCTATGGTTTCTACCCAAACCGGACTTGAAACACCGGCCAGTTCTGGTGGCTGGAGTATTTATGTTGGCGCAAATTGGAAATCGGATGGCAATTGGGATCATAAAGATGGACTTTATCGTGACAATTTAGTCAAGGAATACTCCTCCTGTGATATTAGAAAACGCGGCGACCTAAAATGTGACAAAATCGACGAGCTTGGGCTCCAAGCAGTTCATGACCGATTGCAACGCGAAGGTATTGAACGCTACAAAAGTTATGGAATTAGCGGCACATTAAGTTTGTTTGTGCGCAAACTTTATAGCTTTTCCGGCGGCCAAACCGGAGGAGCGATGCGCAATGCCAATCAGGGGTTTCCTAATTATAAAAACTCCAAAGTTTCCGAGCTAATAAATATTTATATCCAGATTTTTATAACTTTATTATTTGTAATGACGGCGATTTTTTTGTTTAAGCAGGCCCAGAAAATCATTTCTAATAAGCAATTAATTCACCCTGTTATACTTTTATTAGCAACCGCAATGTTGGGCTTCTTCTTATCTGACGCGCTCGTCGAATCTAATTCGCGCTATGCCCAAGTTTTGTATCCATTATTTATAATTCTAGCAACCTTATTTATTAACGACTTGAAATCGCATAAAAACCGGTCGAGCAATAAATCTCACAAATAAACTATGCTAAAATAGACTTATGAAAAAATCCCAACTCATCGACAAAGCCAAAGACGCCAAATTTAGCCCGGAGCAGCTGGATTTTCTGGCGTCGGCTATTGATTTTGCGACCGAAATGCATCGCGGCCAGAAGCGCAAAAGCGGCGAACCGTATATCATTCACCCCTTGCAAGTGGCGGCTAATTTGATTGATTGGGAGCTGGACATCGACTCGATCGTGGCCGGCGTTTTGCACGACACAGTTGAAGACACGCCGGCCACGCTCAAGCAAATCGAGGAAAAATTTGGGCGCGATGCGGCTTTTCTGGTCGACGGCGTCACCAAACTGGGACAGTTGCGCAGTGGAATGCGCGACATCGATTCTTATTTGCCGGCCACCAAAGACAACCTGACCAAATTGCTGATTGCTACCGGTCAAGACATCCGCGTTATGATAATCAAGCTGGCCGACCGCCTGCACAATATGCAAACTCTGAAATTCCTCAGTCCCGCCAAGCAAAAGAAAATTTCCACCGAAACTTTGCAGGTTTTTGCGCCGGTGGCCGACCGCCTAAATATGGGCCGCGTCCGCGTCCAGCTGGAAGAAATTAGTTTTTCTTATCTCGATCACCACCGTTATAATTTCTTGAAAAAACAAATGAAAAAGCGTCTTGGCCGGGCCAGCAAAAAACTCGACCACGTGCGGGCCGAAGTCGGCAAAAAATTGGCCGAAAATAAAATCGATTTCCAGATGGACGGCCGTATCAAATCGGTTTATTCGCTGCACAAAAAACTGGAAAAACACGACCAAAATTTCGAAGCCATTTACGACCTGATTGCGCTGCGGATCGTGGTTGAAAATAAGGCCGATTGTTATCAAGTGCTCGGCTTGATTCACGGCTTGTATACGCCGATGATCGAGCGCATCAAAGATTACATCGCCCAGCCCAAAAGTAACGGCTACCAGAGTCTGCACACCACCGTCATCACGCCGGACGAGCAAATCGTGGAATTTCAAATCCGCACTGAAAGGATGCACGAATACGCCGAGCGCGGTCTTGCCGCCAGTTTTCATTACAATGAACAAAAACTGACCGACGCCTATAAAAAAGGCCAAATTTCTGCAATGCCGACCGATTTGTCGTGGATTACTGAATTGCAAACCGCTGCCGCGCGCCTGTCGGCCGGTGAAGAAGTCGACACCGAAAAACTGCGTATTAACCTGTTTTCGGACCGGATTTTTGTTTATTCACCCAAAGGCGACATTTACGACCTGCCCGAAGGCGCGCTGCCGCTGGATTATGCTTACCGGATTCATTCCGACATCGGCAAAAACGCCCAAAATGTCCAAGTCAACGGCAAAATCGCCAAATTTGACCAGCCGCTCAAAACCGGCGATATTGTGGAAATTATCACCCGCAACAACATCAAACCGTCGGTCGACTGGCTAAAACGCATCATCACGCCCCACGCCCGCACCAAAATCCGCCAACAATTAAAACGCCTCAACATCGAGCCGCCGCGCGAAAGAAGCAAAGATAGGAAAAAATGAAAAAGCCCAGCGATAGACTGCTGGAAGGCAGAAATCGCTGGGAACAGCAATTGCCAAACTTTTTTAATCGAAACCGTTTGTCGTGCTAAACGGCTAAATATCATTCAACAGGTCTATAGCTGTCACGCCCGAAACGAGCAGCGACACGGCTATAGCAATGCCGAACAAGCCGAAGCCGGTGTGCTCAGCCCAGCCGTTTTCGGCAGTAGCGGTTAAGAACACCACTACCGGTGACGATATTTTAAGAGCAGACAAAGCGACTTTAACGGTTTTCTTCATTTTTTTCTCCTTCCAAACAGCAGCTTGACCCTCTCGGGTAGTGGAAAACTCACCGAAAATGCGCTTTCAACTACCCAAAAAGGCGGAGAAAATCTCTAAAAAGTTTAACAATCCTCCAATGTGCTAGGCCATTTTGTATTGCATCACGACCTCACTTCCTAAGTATAGCACACTTTTTTAAAAAAGTCAATACCTTTTTCACATTTTATGCACTTTTTCCATATTTCACCCCTGTAAAAGGAAAAGCCGCTGGGCCTTCCCCAGCGGCTTTTTTGCCGCTTATTGTTTTTAATCCTCCTCTGGCACCTCAAGGCTTGCCAATCTTGGACGTTTACCATCCTTAATTAGCCCAACCCGCACTTTCGCTCCAGCCGGTGGCAACATTATGCCGTTGTCGTGTCCAAACGAAGCGAAAAGGTAGTCTTCGCTCCCCTCTTCTCCGAATATGGCCCAATGCCTTGCCCCATCCAAACCGCCACTTTTTGCGGTGACGCCGACGACGATCAAGTCCTCATAATAATCCGGCTCTTGATCTTCGTATTTGGTGGGCGTATCAGCCTCAGAGTCTATGGGCGCCACTGAGACCAACAAAAAATAATTCCCGTTAGTCCGGTAGTTATGCCCGTACAGCCCAAACCGAGCAGTTTCACCCATTTCAGGTATAACTACCCCGTTCCGATTTTCGGGCAGATTGGCCACCACTTCAGATTGGCGCTTTTCCTCCTCTCCAGTCTCGGGGTCGACATAGTCGAACTCCCCCATACTGATGGCTATCGCATTCGCGTCGATGCCTACGACTGTTCCTTCGACATACACGTCGACGGTCGGCTCCTCCTTTGATGAGCAAGCGGCCATAGTTATTGCGATAACGATTACTAAAGTGAAAACGAATGTGGATTGCAGTTTCTTCATGGCTATTCCCTTCTGCCCCGTGCGGGGCCAACGCCTTGATGATCAAAACGCCTGGATGAGCATTTGATCGAAAAACAAAGCCCCTTTAGTAATGCACGGGGCATCCAGGTAGGGCGGCCTGCAGACCACCCGTTTAATACGCCCTAATTTTGGACCCATTAAACGAGCGACCTGCTTGAACGCAAGCCTATTTAAAACAATAAACGAAATTAAAGTTCATAAGGTTTCGACACCTTACGCTTTAATTGTAGCATAATTTTCATAATTACACAATACTTTTATAACATTTCCCAAAAATTACCTCAGTTGGACACGACGCAAAAATGTGCTAATATAAGGGTTGAATAATAATTAACAGCGCCTTTTTTTAAATAAAACGGGCGCAAGCGAGAAAGGAAATAGAAATATGGATTTTTCTATTCTTATCTATCTGGCTCCAATTGCGGGCTTGGTTTCTCTGATAGCGGCGGGGCTATTGGCGGCACGAGTTCTGAAGGCAAAGCCGGGTGATAATAAAATGATAGAAATCGCCAAAGCCATCCAAGAGGGTGCAATGGCGTATCTGTCTCGCCAATACCGCACGATTGCGATTGTCGCTGTTGTGCTGTTTTTGGTAATCGGTTTCGCGCTGGGCTGGACGCTGGCTATCAGCTTCCTAGTTGGCGCGGTTTGCAGCGGTATCGCTGGCTTTATCGGCATGAACGTGTCGGTGCGGGCCAATGTTCGGACCGCCGCTGCCGCTAAAAAATCGTTAAAGGACGCCCTGAATTTGGCGTTTCGCGGCGGCGCGGTCACCGGTTTGGCCGTAGTCGGCCTGTCGATGTTGGGCGTCAGCTTGTCCTACATCGTGTTCCGCGATATTAACCTCGTCATTGGTTTCGGTTTCGGCGCCTCTCTGATCAGCCTGTTCGCGCGCGTCGGTGGCGGTATTTACACCAAAGCAGCCGATGTTGGCGCTGATATTGTCGGTAAAGTTGAAGCCGGCATCCCAGAGGACGATCCCCGTAATCCGGCCACCATCGCCGACAATGTTGGTGATAACGTTGGCGACTGCGCTGGTATGGGCGCGGATTTGTTCGAAACTTACGCCGTAACCTTGCTAGCCGCTATGCTAATTGGCGCCACATTGGTGCCGGCTGGCACGGACGCTTTTGCTGCTAAGGAAGTAATTTTCCCGCTGGCGCTCGGTTCGGTGGCGATTATCGCCTCGATTATCGGCATCTTTTTCGTGCGACTCGGTAAAGCTAAAAAAATTATGAACGCCCTGTACAAAGGTGTTTACGCGGCCGCCATCATCAGCGCCGCCGCCTTTGCGGCCATCACCTGTTGGATGTTCGGCGACCTAACCTATTTCTGGGTGGCGTTGGTCGGCATCATCATCACAGTGTTGATGTTCGTTTTCACCGAATATTACACCAGCACCAAACACCGTCCGGTCAAGGCTATCGCCGCCGCGTCGGAAACTGGCGCTGGCACCAATGTCATTTCCGGCCTGTCATTCGGGATGGAATCGACCATTATGCCAGTTTTGACCATCGTGGTTGGCATTTTGGTAGCCTTCTTTGTGGCTGGCGGATTTGACGGCAACGGCCTGTACGGCATCGCTGTGGCCGCCATCGCTATGCTATCGACCGCTGGAATGATTGTGGCGCTGGACAGTTACGGACCTATCACCGACAACGCCGGTGGAATCGCTGAAATGTCCGAACAACCGGCCAAAGTCCGCGAGGTGACGGACGAGCTAGATGCCGTTGGCAACACCACCAAAGCCGTCACCAAAGGTTACGCCATCGGTTCGGCCGCGCTGGGCGCGCTGGCTCTGTTTGCCGATTATTACGACAAAATGGTTGCCCAAGCTGGCGGTCAGGAAATTGACTTAGCCATCAACAATCCGGTAATTTTGGTCGGCCTGTTGATCGGCGGTCTGTTACCCTTCGCCTTTACCTCTGTTACAATGCGAGCCGTGTCCAAGGCCGCGATGGGCGTGGTAGCCGAAGTTCGGCGCCAGTTCAAGGAAATGCCGGGTATTCTAAAAGGCAAACAAAAACCAGATTACGCCAAAGCGGTTGACATCGTGACTGGCGCGGCGCTAAAGGAAATGATCCTGCCGGGCGCAATGGCCATTGTCGTGCCGATTTTGGTCGGCTGGTTGTTGGGAACAGCGGCATTGGCTGGCGTGTTGATTGGCATTATCGTGGTCGGTTTGATGCTAGCTATGACGCTGAACAACGCCGGTGGCGCGTGGGACAACGCCAAAAAATTGATCGAATCGGACGGATTATACGGTGGCAAAGGCTCGGAAGCCCACAAAGCTGCCGTAGTTGGCGACACCGTCGGCGACCCCACCAAAGACACCTCTGGCCCGGGCCTCAACGCCCTGATCAAAGTGGTCAATATGGTTGCTATCCTGTTCATCTCAATCTTTACGGTTGGCGGAGTTTTGGGGCTGTAAAAAATCCTTAAAACCAAAGTTAAAGACCGGACACTTCGTCCGGTCTTTTTCGCGACCTCATCTTTTTTTTCACCTCGAGGCCGTTTTTTCTTATTCGGGAGATGTAACGCTTTCGTATCTTAAGATACTTTTTAATCTCATCGCTGAGCGCGAGTGGAGACTCGCCCTTGAGTAAGCCGGCGCACGTTTCCGATCCTATATCTACGCAGTGTTCTTTACAAAAAACCAAATACGGGCAATCCGCCTTTATTTTGGCGGTTTCGTGAGTCCCTTCATAGCAACTCAGACAATCCCTGTAAACTAAATCGATTTTTCTACACATTTTCCACCTCCTGTGGTTCCCCGACTGGCTGCCAATCCGAATAGAAAAAGCAACCCATCGGACATCTGTCATAAGCCTTCGCGCAAGTTCTGCAACTGCGCTCTCCCTCTTCAGGCTCTTTCGGCTTTAGCAACTTATAATTACTCATATCTATAGTTATCACCAACAAGCACCACCACTCCTTTCCCAAATTGCAAAGAACAAAAATACTAAAACCTCACCCAATATTTGCTCTATATTATACCACAACAGTCAGAATTTAACAAAACTACTTATTTTTACTATCTGAAATGCGTTTTTTTATACTATCAAAAAAGTAATTATTGTCTTCATGAGGCCAGCCATTAATATATTGTCGAAAAGCCCAGATAAATTTCCGTGTCGAAAAAAGCATAGTTCGCTTATTGTTATCTGCAATATCACGCTTAAATAGACCTCCAAACCTAGAACGCGTTATGAAGCCACTACCATACAGAGCATTAAAAGCATGTCGTTCGGCATCCGTCATAGTGGACCACAGCCTCATTGCCAGCTGGTTGGTCACCACATTAGCCGCCATAGCCGATTCACCACTTTTACTATCAACCATTCCATCTAAGCCATTGGCCGACAGAATTATTTCATTGGTTTCATTGTCAATCCTAACTGCATCACTTGGCGGCTTCACGCTATCACCACTAAGATATAGCTCTATATTTTTTTGATCCTTGTTCCAGTCTACTGGTTTGTCATTAGTTTTTTCAATTGCAGATATAAACCCGCCAAGTGCATCAAGAGCTTTTTCAATAGATTCTAAATCGCCATAGGTAATGGCTGGCGGAATATTTCCATCGTCACTTATAATGTCCTGCCACTTTATTTGGTATTTTTCGGCAAGCTCAGCTTTTTTAGCATCATACATAGACCGCTCTGCATGGTGTTCGGTTGTGATGTTTTTAAAACGCTCTTTTAGATCTTTGATAAATCCAATAGGTTTAGGCACGATGTTCCTATCTGTCCAAGTTTTAATCCAAGCCTGTTTGGTTGCGCTATCCATGTTCTCCATGTAACAATCGCTGGTTATCGGCAAAATCTTATAAGTATATTTATCACCGACCCTGTACAATAAGCCAGTTGGCAGCATATACACTTCATCAACATCGGAACCAATTTCCCCACTTAATATTTCCATTCGATTACTAGCCATATCGGTAATATGGTTCAGACGCTCTTTGCGGTCATCTTCTATGCCCTTGACCGTATTCAATAACTCTAGGTATTGCTTAGACTTCCACTTGCCCTTTTCGAGCCTATATTTCCAGTCGATGGCGTAGTATTTTCCTAAAATAAGTTCCGCATCTGCCAAAAAACTTCCGGCATCATCTTTAATAAATGGCGCATTCCTTTTTAT
Organism: Candidatus Nomurabacteria bacterium; assembly: GCA_031264785.1. GTDB lineage: Bacteria > Patescibacteriota > Saccharimonadia > Saccharimonadales > Saccharimonadaceae > JAISDN01. The sequence goes on along the minus strand of JAISDN010000011.1, from coordinate 5,892 downwards.
CGTGCCAAAAATACCATCCTTAAAGATTTTTTCGGCGTTTTTATAAGTTGCGCTATTTTTACCGTGTTCCACACCTTCCTTTATTTTTACAAGAAATCGTGTCCTGTTTTTAGCGATTAATGATTCTAGCGCCGGATTTACTACTGTCCCGGAGAACGCACCGTCTGTATCATTCGTTTTTACAAGTTCTCGCCATTTCGATTCAATCTGTGCCAGTTGCTGATCCAATTCGGGCATAGATCCAACAGATTCTAAAATTTTTAGATATTGTTTATTGTAAGGATTATTTTTACTTCTTGAATCTCTAATTTTTTGTGTAATATAATCCCAAACCGCAGGCTTTTTAAATGCTTCTCTTATGAATGCTTTCTCACCTTTGTCTAGATCTGCAGCATCTATCACTGAGTCCGGCAGATATACAGCATCTAACTTTTCCTGTAGATCTCTACGTTTTAACCTTAGTTTTCTATCAGTGCGGTCCTTTTTTAGTTCTTCTTCAACCGACTCTAAGGCCTGCTTTAGCACAGGGATTAATTTCTTGTCCCTGAATATTCGTTCGTACCTTTCCGCCACATCCTTTGATTCTTTCCTAATGTCCTCATTTAATTTTTGTAATTTTTTATATTTATCCAGCTCTTCATCGCTCACTAATTGTTTCTTCGACAAAAAATCAATTGCTCTTTTATCAATATCTAACTCATCATAAAAAGCATCCGGCTGTTCTCTTTGTGCATCAATTAGGGCTTTCCATTTCTTTTCAATTTTCTCAAAAGCTGATTCTTTAAGCGATTCAAAATTATAGTGGACTTCAAATTCCTCCTTAGTCAAGTGTTCATTATCTATAGCGTACTTGTAAAAATGTTTTTCTTCCTCAGCATCCAAAGCATTTATAAGTAAGTTTTTGTCGTTTACTTTATTCGGGTATAATCTAACAGAAATCATTTTTTCTATATCAACCAAAATCCTCTTCCATTTCGCCTTTCTTTTGGCTGCGTCATCACAGGCTTTTTCATCGTGTTTATCGCTGTACAATTTAATTTTTTGATCGCACATATTTATTCTATTTTCATACATGGCTTTTTTGTTATATAGCTCTATTATAAATTCAATTTTTTGGGAATCCTCTACCGGACTTTTGAGATTCTCATCATCGGACTCTTCGGTCGCTACTTTTATTCTATCGATGCTAGCCTGAAACTCAAAATCAATATTGGGCAATATATTTTCAAAAAAATGATGCCAGATCGCATTCAAATTATAGTCCATATCGGTATTCAAGATCTCATCAATCTTCTTCTCTTTTTGTTCATCCAGCTCATTATTAATTTTATCGCCCGCGATCTTAGTGAGATGACGTTCGAAGGCTCCGCGCAAATTTTCAACCAGAGAATTTAGTATCTTTTTGTTAACCGACTTAATGGAGCCATCATTGCGATCAAATTCTCCAATATGTTCCAACATATGTATACTAGCCAGAACTCGCCCGAAATCGCCAAGCTCACAGACCAATTCACCATTGCTGTCGACCACGCCAATCCAGTCGACTTTACCGCCCCCTTTAAATGGGATTCGGTACCGACCACTTCCGACACTAGAATCACCAGAAACATCAAACCAGTCAGCTAATAATTTTCTCTCATAGGAAAAATCCTCAAGACCAATAACAGCTTCTGCGGACGAATCCACATCAACGTCGTTCTTATGTTCCTGATTATCTGGTTGCACGCCATAGATCGGATCTTTTTCCAACATTATTACCTATTTTTCTACATCGTCTGGCTTTTCACTAGTGTCCAGCATCAACGGTGGAGTATTGCCGCCCCCGTCTTTGTTGTTTTTATCTCTCTCGTCGTTCAGACGGATCACTTCCTGCAGTCCGCCATAACGCGTCCACCATCTGTTTTCTTTTTTGGTTTCAGTTTCCACCGTGCCGTCGGGAGCTGTCACATCTTTCGTTATTTCAACCTTATACTTAAATCGGCTAGAACCCTCTATGAGATTATCTATTTCGTCTATCAACTCGGCCTGTTTCCTTAATATGTCTTGTTTACGCTGTTCATCAAAGGTTTCATCGCTACGGATAGCTTCGCCAATAGCCTCGACGTTTTCTAAGCGCTTTTTGGGATGTCTCCATGATGAGGTTTTTGCCATATTCATAACCTTCATGATATATTCCATCAACCCATCAAACTCAGCCTCGGCAATTAGATACTTTCTATCTTCATCGCTTCGGATTTTTCCATCATCATCAGCGATAATATTACTAACCACTTTATATTTCTCTGGGTCGCTGGCTATGGTCGTCAGTACCCCAACACCCTCCAACAGCGCCAGTTTCGGATCTTTGTGCCAATTTGGTGAAATCTCTTCATCTATATACTTACCCAGCAGAGTTCCTTCACCTAACTCATCGGTTTCTGGTGCACCAATAAGCTCGGCAAATACCTTACGGTCACTTACTGTATATACGGCATCTACCATGGAGCCTTCTTCTAACGCATCAGCATATTCCGGACCCGGTAGATCGAAAGCTTCAACGCCATCATTATCGGCTTTAAAATCCCAAGATGTCTCGCCCTCAGCAAAATCATCCGAGCTCGCCCCTCTCATTGCGGCTCGCGACAGAATATTGTGCCTAGCCAATTCACTGTGCTCCGCCTCTAAAGACTTATCCACTAGATCCTGGGCGGCCCGCCGTTCTACAATAGAATTTTTTGGATGAAAATGCTTACTCAGCTTTGTCACCGTCTGCTTTGCGCCATTAGCACCTCTAACTACCGTAAAATGTTTCCTTGTGCTAAAGTCTCCTTTAGGGAGAGGGGAGGCAATATCCATAGCCATATCACAAATCATATCGGCTTTCTTTTCCCTAACGGCATCGTCTTCGCCTTTTATGAAAGCTAACACCTGGTCAACTTCTTCCATAGTCATTAAATTAGCGACCTCACTAAAGTCATCAATACCCATATCACGGACAAGCTCCTCGGTATCATAAATTTTACCCTTATCTTCAAGCGTAAGCGCTCTGGTCTCGCCCGAAGCCTCCCTCGTTTTTAAACCGCCAATGGTACTTTCGCTACGGGCCCTTTCTCTGGCCACAGCGTCTAAAATTTCCATAGCCGTATCTTTATCTCCGTGCTTCAGCGCGTCCTTGATCGCAGCCCTAACCGTACCGCTATCACTAAACCCACTAGCGGTGCTCCAAAAAGTACGATATTTTTGCATAAACGTATCTTTTGGTGGTTTGTCTGGTCCGTCGTTTGACATTTATAATCCTTTCATTTAGTTTAGATTTTAATTTATCTATAAATCCCCTTTTTCGACATCTGCCATATCTCTCAAGGCTTGCTGGCTGGCTGTGCCGTTATATTGATCGTCAGATTTCTCCTGATCAGTTTTTTCATCCTCATCTTCACGCCTGCGCGCCAAATCGGCCTGCACATCATAAGATTGAACGTTGCTGGCATAATACAGCTGAGACTGTAAATTCTCAATTTCCTTAACAATTTCAGCATACTTTTTTAACAAAGCTTTTTCACTTTCACTAGCTTTGTCAAAAAGATCCGCTAACTCTTTCTCCTTCTCAGCAATCAACTCTTCAATTCGCGCCTTATCCTTGATGCCCTCACCCGAACCTACAGAATTACCGTTTTCCATTTCATCTCCTTTATTGTTTTATATTTTTAAATATTATCTATTTCACATCACATACTACATTATGTGATGATTTAAGTCAAGCACTTTGACTGTGGAAAAGTCTCTAACGCACCACATATAGCATCTTGTGCTTAATTCTTTACGTTGTAATTTTTACAACGTGAAAACAGAGCAACTATTCCTGAGCTTCCTCAATCCCGACAATTTCCACAATAAACTTCAGCGGCGTGTTGGGCGGAATCAACGATCCGCTGCCGTTCTCGCCATAAGCCTGCTCGGCTGGAATTGTCAAGCGATACACCCCGCCGACTTTTGTGCCAGTCAGCCCTTCGGTCCAGCCGGTAATCACCTGAGCCAGCGAAAAACTGCGCGCTTCGTTGCCACCGTTGACATCGGCCGTGCTGTCAAAAATCGTGCCGTCCGGCCGCCAGCCGGTATAATAAGCCGAAATCGTGTCGGTCGCGGCCACTGTCTTGCCGTCGCCTTTTTTCAAAGTCTCAACGCTCAACTTTTTAACATCCTCCGCCTTAAAATCCTCCTTCTCGTAACCGCCAAAAACCGCCAAATCCTTAGCCACCGCCTGCTCAGCCTCGGCCTGCTCCTCCTGCTGTTTCTGATAATTTTCCAGCGCTTTTTCGTACAAAATCTGGTCGGAATTAACGTCCGGATTCATACTGGCAATCGCAAAAATCAAAAACGAAATCAGCGTCCCGCCGGTCATCACAATCGCAATTATCCAAATCGCAATTCGCTGCCCGCGATTAGTACTGGTCTCTGGATATTTTTCCTTGACACTCATTAAATCATTTCTCCTTTCAGATTTTTTTTCACATTATTAGCAATTCCATTTATTATACTCGCAATTTCCTTCCCCGACAAAGTTTTTTCATAATTGGCAAAGTTTAGCCGAAAGCTGATGTTTTTGGTCTTCGAATCTTCACCTTGATAAATTGAAATCGGCGTTAGTTGATACCATAGACTTTTACTTTCTAAATTTTTTTGTAGCAGATTTTCCAATTTCGCGTATTCCAAATCGGCGCCGACGCGAAATGTTAGGTCATTGCTAACCACATTATCTACCGGCGTTTTAGGCGCCGTTTTGCCTTGATACACAAAAATCTCGTCAACATTTAATTCAAACCCGGCCGTATATTCTGGCAGCTTAAGGTTACGGCGCACCATTTGGCGATATTCTCCGACCACGCCAAAACAGATTTTATGATCAAGGGTTTTGAGCTGCGCCGAACGCGCCGGTTCGAACGGCGCGTTGCTGGCGTGCGTGTCCTTGAGCGCCACAATACAAACTGGAATGTTGAGTGATTGTAGCAGCATCAGCGCATAGTTCAGCGCCTCGTAATAGGCGTCGCCTGACGCTTTGCGATTAGCCACTACCAAGCTGACTTTATCGCGCAAAACCGGCACTTTTTCCTCATTCAGACCATAGGCTTTTTGATAAACTTGGTTGATTTCGAACAAGGCAAAATGATCATATGGCACTTTGATATTGGTGTAGGTTTTTTCGAGCAAACTTGGCGTCAGCGATTGCCGCACATATTGCAGCTGTGGGCTGATGGAGTTGACAATTTTGTACGAGTTTTTCGGATCCTGACCGACGTTCCTCAGCAACCGCTCGCTGACAAAACTATAGGTCAGCACTTCGTTAGCGCCAGCGTCTGATAAAACTTTACGAAGTTTGGCTTTCAGCTCACCTAGTTCGTCGTCGGTCGGCGACGCAAAACCGCGACGAGGCAACTGCGTCGGGATCTCGTCATAACCGTTCAGCCGCCCGACCTCCTCAATAACATCCTCAGCAATATGAATGTCTGTCCGCCACCAAGGCGCGACAACTCTCAAGATACCATTATCCAACTTTACCTTAAAACCAACATTCTCCAGCGTCATAATAATCTCATCAAACGTGAAATCCGTCCCCAACAACCCATTCACCTGATCCGTTGTAATTTTTACAACACTTGGCTTAACTGGCTTTGGATAAGCGTCCACCACGTCGGAAATCACTTTCAACCCTAAATCCCGCTCTGTCATATTTATAAACTCGCGGACCACAAAATCCGTCAGAGCAGGCGGTTGCCCCTTAGTAAACCGCGTAATCGCCTCACTAAAAATCCCGTGCCGAAACTGCGTGCCGCGCAGATTATACAGATTAAAAGTCGCGCTCTCGACCACAATCCGCCGCGTGTTTTCGTCAATCGCCGTGTTCGCGCCGCCCATCGC
>JAISDN010000045.1 GCA_031264785.1 Candidatus Nomurabacteria bacterium | reverse complement strand
AGTGATAATGGGTTTTATTGTTGGGGTGATGATACTTCGGGGCAGCTGGGTGGCGATGGCGTTGCGGGCGAGGCGACGGAATTGATGAGTTGGGGCGCGGCGTTGCCGATTGCCAGCGGTTATGCGCATAGTTGCGCGGGTTTTTGGTGTATTGGCGAGAATGGGAGCGGGCAGTTGGGGGATGGGTCTACGGTGAATCGGGATGAGATGACTTCGGTTGATTTGAGTGGGGTTTTGGCGGGGTTGAGTGTGAAGGATGTTGTGGCGGGGTTTGATTTTACTTGTTGGGTGGCGGGCGAGGCTGGTACTGGGCTGTTGGATGCGGCGTTTTGTTCGGGAGCTGGGGTTGATGGGCAATTAGGGGATAACCTTAACAATAATAGCGATGTGCCTGTGGCGGTGGATTTTAGTCAAGTTGAGCGGGAAGAAACTTATGTAAACTTAAGCACCGATGTAAATAAAGTGGAATTGACGGTTCAGCCGAGTGGCAGCGTGGCGGCTGGAGCGGTGAATTTGACAGTGGTGACGAATAATTTTAAGGGCTATGATTTGTCCATAAAAACTGATAACGAGAATTTGGTCTGTCAGGACAACGCCAGTTATGTGATTGCAAAACAAAGTCCGGATGGCGCGGCGCTGGCGGTCAACCACTGGGGTTATGAAACCGGCCCAACCGAGCCGGCGGCTTGGAACGGCGTCACCACCAGCGACGTCACCATAGACAGCTTGGGAACAGCGACCTCCGAAAGCGGCCAACCGACCAAAGCGTGGTTCGGCGCCAAAGCCGACTTTTCCCTACCAGCCTGCGTCTACAACGGCACGGCGACTTTTACGGCGGTGGCGGTTGTTTAGCAGATTTGGACATTCTGCTTGACTTTTTCAACTCATTTTGCTATACTTATGATCATAAAGGAGATGCTCCTAGTAAACATCTCCGAATGTTGTTTGAAGAAGCGCCTAACGGCGTTTTCTTCTAGAACGGAGGAATCGCAAAGCGATGGTGACTTGCAATCTTAAAAACTTGATAAAGTCTGGGCGTTTTTGAGGTCGAAATCGCCGACTTTGGTGCGGCGCAGGGCGGTGGTGTAGGCGCCGAGTCCAAGTTTTTGGCCGATGTCTTCGGCCAGCGTGCGGATGTAGGTGCCGCTGGAGACGTGGGCGCGGATTTTCAGCGTCGGATATGAATAGGAAATCAGTTCGATACCATAAATCGTGACTTTTCGCTGTGGCATTTTGACCACTTTACCCTGCCGCGCCAGCTTATAAGCTCGCTGACCGTCAACTTTAATGGCGCTGTAAATCGGCGGCGTTTGGCGGATTTCACCGACAAAACTTGATAAAGTTTGCTGCACCGTTTCCAGAGGTGGCGCGGTCGCTGCCGTCATTCCGGGCTTGACCCGGAATCCAGACATCTCCGTAATTTCCCCTTCCGGGTCACCAGTAGTCGAAACCGCCCCCAGCCGAATCTCGGCCTCATAAACCTTATCCAGCTTAGAATAATCACCGGCGTTTTTAGTTTCCTTCCCCGTCAAGATAATCATCAGCCCAGTCGCAAAAGGATCCAACGTCCCAGTATGTCCCACCCGAAAACGCTTACCACTCCAACCCTGCGCCCGCGCCGCCTCCGTCATCACCCGCCGCACCCGCGCCACCACGCCAAAGCTAGTAATCCCCGCCGGCTTATCGATCAGCAAAACTTGGTCAAGTTTCATCGCCTAGTCCACCATTCTAAACTTGCTAAACGAACCGTCGCTGGCGATGTCGAAAAACATCTTCTTGAAAAACCTGCCCCGCTGAGCATCCACCAAACCCACCAGCTCCTTGACGCTGGGCATCAAATCAACTCGGTCGAGCTCACGCAGCGAAAACCACTCCGCGTCGTCGCCCAGCCGAACCGAATCCTTGGCAACTTCCTTGCAAAACATATGCACCAAAATATCCGACATATAATACCCGTCCACGCGGATCTGAACATAGCAGTCGCCGGCATAACGCGGTCGCTCAATCCGCGCGCCAGTTTTCTCGCAAAAATTACGCGTCGCGGCAGTCCCAGTCGACTCCTCGTCGTGATAAATCCGCCCCAAACCCAAACACCATTGATCGATAAACGGCTGGGCGCGCCGTTTACTCAAAATTATTTCATTATATTCATTTTTGACCAAAATCCCGGTGGTAATTTTGGGCTGCAAAATCGCCCGGTGATCCAGATTTACATAGCGATCGGCATATTCCAAGCCCTTCGGCGACAGCTCATAACCCCGCTCAACTTTCGCCACATAGCCGCGTTTTATAAGGTTTTTTAAGTGGTAAGCGTACAAATTGCTGTCGACCCGACGCGGTCGCATCTCGCTAAAGCGAGCCAGCGACTTGACCGCCAGCACCTCCACGATGTGTTTTTCGATATTATGATAAATCTCGTCCATAACTCAAACCGATTTGACTCAAAATGTCCTTTCTATACAACCATTATATCACGAATTATGATAAAAACATCAAGGATATTTCTTGGGGAAAAAACCTTGCGATCCTTACGGTAAAGCAGAAGCGCCCGGAGCGGAGGTTTTAAAGAGCACAAACCTTATTTCGAAAAAGTAGCCGAGAGATCGGCGAGGGTTGGTGGCAAGAGGGAAACGAAATTTGGTTTTAAAAATCATCGGACGGCCGAGCTAAACCTAGATTTCGGGTCGAGCCCGGAATGACATCTCTCCGCCATATCAGGAATGAATTACCGACCAAAAGCTTCCGGAGATAAGCGCGCCAAATCTCTCTTTACCATCCAAAAGACGTCTCTTGTAAAGTAAAACTTACGCAAAGAGGCGTCTAATCCTCTTTTAGGGCGGCGATGAATTCTAAGAACATCGGATGGGGGCGCGTTGGGCGGGACTTGAATTCGGGGTGAGCTTGGGTGGCCACGAAAAACTTTTTATCCGGCGCTTCCACAAACTCCACCAACTTGCCGTCCGGCGAGGTGCCGCTGACCACCAAACCGCCTTTTTTGATAGCCGGCAGGAATTTTTTATTAACTTCATAACGGTGGCGATGGCGCTCCACCACCTTGTCCGCACCGTAAATTTGAGCAACTTTGCTGCCCGCCACCAGTCGCGCCGGATAATCACCCAGCCGCATTGTGCCGCCGGTGCTCTCTTTGCCCTTTTGGTCGGGCATAATGTAAATTACATTTTCAACAGTTTTCAAAATTTCTTCACTGGCGGCTTTTTTTAGGCCGCCCAGCCGGGCCGCCGCTACCGCCGCCATTTGCAACCCCAAGCAGAGGCCAAGATATGGTTTGTCGTGCTCCAAAGCATAGGTCGCGGCGGCAATTTTACCGTCAATCCCGCGCGAACCAAAACCGCCCGGCACCACCAAACCGTCCAGCCGACTCAGCATTTTAGCCGAATCCGGGCCCAGGCCAGCCCGCCCCATCTTTAACTTTTCAGCATTAACCCACTTGATTTTCAAATCCACACCGCTGGCAAAAGCCGCGCTTTTCAGCGCCTCTGTAACCGACAGATAGGTGTCGTCGTTGGCGGTATATTTGGCAATCAGTCCGACCGTAACCGTCTGCGCGTTCTGGCGGTGGACATTGGCCGACAATTCGCGCCACTGCTTCATCGCCGGCACTTTGGCGTTACCCACAAACCGATTCAAAACATTCAAAACGCCAGATTCCAAGACTGTTAGTGGCACATCATAAACCGAATCCGAATCCGGCAACAAAATCACCGCGTCCGAGCCAATACTAGCAAATTTGGCAATTTTCTCGCCGATATTACGCGGCATATTTTTCTCGCCCCGCACCGCCACAATATCCGGCACAATCCCAAAACCGCCCAAATCTTTAATGGCGTTCTGGGCCGGCTTGGTCTTAAATTCCTTGCTGGTCGACAGCCACATTGCATAAACCACGTGGATATACAGGCAGTTCTCCCGACCCACAATATTAGCAAAAGTCCGGATGGCCTCGACATAACTGAGTGCTTCATAATCACCGACCGTGCCGCCGATTTCCACAATGTGAATATCGCTGGGCCGCCCCGCCCGCTCAATAGCCTCGTGAATCGCGCCGGTCAAATGCGGAATCAGCTGCACCGTCTGGCCGTGAAAACCGCCGGCCCGCTCCTTCTCAATCAGCAGCTGGAAAAGCTTACCAGAGGGATAAATCGAATCGCGATTGGTTTCTTCGTCCAAAAACCGCTCATAATGGCCCAGATCAAGGTCGGTCTCCGCCCCGTCGTGGGTCACAAAACACTCGCCGTGCTCGGCCGGATTCAGCAAGCCGGCGTCAACGTTCAGATAAGGATCAAACTTCTGGATCGAAACCTTGAAGCCCTTACCCTTCAAAATCGCCCCCACCGAAGCCGCCGTAATGCCCTTGCCAACGCCGGAAATTACCCCGCCAGTTACAAAAATATACTTGGTAGTTTTATTTGTTTTTGCCATAATTTGCCTCCATTATGTCTAGTAATTATACGCGATTTTGGGCGGCTTCGCAAAGGTAAAATAGACAACGATTTTTCGACTATCTTCCCAATAGAACTTCCAAAATCGCCAACAACTCCACCGCCCCGACGATTTTCCCCTGTTCGTCGGCCACCAGAGCCAAATTGGCGTTTTGATTCAGCATTAGGCGCAGAACTTCGGCCAGCGACTGTTTTTGGCTAAGGATTGGCGGGCGCAGATGAGTAGCTTCCTGCAGAGTTTGCTCGCCCTTGGCCACTTCGGCGATATTTTCCAGGTAAATCACCCCGACGGTGTCTTCCAAACTGTGGTGCGCCACTGGGAAAAACTTCTGGCCGGTGGCGTAAAGCTCGTCCAGCACCTTTGGGCCCAGATGCGCCGTTTCGCGAATAAAAGAGATTTTCGACTTGGGAATCATTATTTGGCTGAGTTTGACCTCTGGAAATTTCAGCGCCGCCGCCAGCAAATTTTTGTCTTCGGCCGACAAAAAACCAAGACTCGCCACCAAGCCCGCCAGCTCCTTTTTGGAGCGCAAACTCCGACCAGCCAGCCAAACCGCCAGCCGTCGCCAAATCAGCTTCAACTTCCCCACGATGTCCATAAGCATATTGTAACATAGATTCTGGATTCCGGGTCAAGCCCGGAATGACAGGAGGGATAGTATCTCGGAATGACGAAGCTCTTATTAGGTGAGGCCTAATAACGGCTGATGGTGATACCTCTGTAAAAATCCCTATTGACTTTTTAAGAAAAGTGTGCTATATTGGTAGCATAATATGAAAGAAAATATAAAAACCTTTAAAAGAATCACTCTGGCGACTCTGGCAGTCGGGGCTTCGCTGGCGCCGATTCAGACCGCCATCAGCCACTCGGACGTCGATTTGGCCGATATTCAGGGCGGCACGATCAAGATTCAGACCGAGCATCACCCCCATCCGCCCGATCCGGGCTCGCTGAACGACCACTACGTCGACCCGCGCTCCATCCGCGCCGTTGGCTATGATTCCGGCAAGTCCGACAAACAGAAGGACAACCGCGAAAATTGGGATTTTTATAATCAGCGGATGGCCTAAAACCGCCGCTCGCCACTGTGGATTATTCGGCAGTGGCGTTTTTAAAACCTATTGATTTTTTAACTCAACCTGCAAACGCTTCAGCGTGGCCCGCTGCTCGGCCAGCTCGGCTGTGCTCTGCTCCACCAGATTTTTTGGAGCATTTTTAACATAATTCGGATTTTTTAGGCGCTTTTCTAGCAAAGCGACTTGCTGTTTGGCGTCGTCCAACCGCTTGTCCAACGCCGCGCGATAAGCCTTAATTTCACTGGCACTAGCCGCCAGCCAAACTTCCTCAGCCAAAGCCGGAATTCGCAAAGCCTCCTCTGAGCGACTGGCCACCACCACATCTTCCAGCCGCGCCAAAAACTTAATCACATCGCAATTCTCCTCAACCAATTTTTCGCTATTATGATACAAAACCCGCTTTTTACCACCTAGCTCGGCCGTCAGATTTCGCACCGCCGAAACCAAGTTTTTAACCTGCTCAAATTTCTTAACTTTTACGGAATTATAGCTTAACTTCTCTGGCCACTGTTGTGAAATTAACAACGTTGTAGATTTGTCATCAGTATCCAAACTTTGCCAAATCGCCTCAGTCACAAATGGCGCAAAAGGATGGGCCAATTTCAAAACCACATTCAAAACCTGCTTCAAAACCGAGGTGTTTTGATGTAATTTTTGAGCCTCTAAAAACCAGTCCGCCACGTCGTTCCAAACAACGTGATACAGCGTGTCATAAGCCTCCGCAAAACGATATTCCTCGAGGTGCTTGTCAATCTGGCGCCGAGCTTGGTCAAGCCGACAAGCCACCCAATTGCTGGCGATGTCGTATTCGAGCTGCGGCTGATCTGGATTGTCGTCGATGATCAGCTGAGTCAGGCGCGCAATATTCCACAACTTATTACAAAAATTCCGCCCCGCCACCACCGTTGAAGTCGAAAAAGCCTGACTCAGTGCCGCCGAACGATTAGCGATAATCCCCATCCGCAGCGCGTCCGAACCATACTGCTCGACCACCCCCATTGGGTTAATCACATTGCCCTTACTCTTGCTCATCTTCTGATTATGCTCGTCGTTGACCAAGCCGTGCAGATAAACCTCGTCGAACGGCACATCGTCGGTAATATATAGGCCTAGCATTATCATACGAGCCACCCAGGGCCGCAAAATGTCCACACCGGTCTCCATCACCGTGCTGGGGTAAAAACGCGTCAGATCGCCTCTGGTGACGATATAGGGCCATTGGCCAGAGGAAAACCACGTGTCAAAAGTGTCTTCGTCGCGGATATATTTCACGCCACCCACCTCAATCTCAGTCTGGTCAACTCTGGTATCAAAAATCCATTCTGGTGTGTTGCCAGAAATCGTCTCGTCTTCTACGCGCTTAAACGCCGGGATCGGAATCCCCCAAGCAATCTGGCGCGAAATATTCCAATCCCGCAGCTCGTCAAAATAACGCTCTAGTTCCCTACCCTTTTGCTCCGGCACAAACTTGATTTTACCGCTACGAATGGCCTTTTTGGCGCGCTCAGCCAGCGGCTTGACGCTGACGAACCACTGATTTTTAGGCAACGGCTGAATCACTCGGCCACATTTATAACAGTGCGGCACTTGGTGTTTAATGTCTTCGATTTTGCGCAACAAACCCTGATGGTCGAGCTGCTCCACCACCTGTTCCCTAGCCTGCTCGACGGTCAGATTAATAAATTCCGGCGGCGCCGGCGATTTCATAAGCCCATCAGTGCCAATCACCGCTGTTATTGGCAGATCGTGACGCTGGCCGATTTCAAAATCGGTCGGATCGTGAGCTGGCGTGATTTTTAGGGCGCCAGTGCCAAATTCAAAATCCACCTCACTATCAGCGATAATCGGAATTTCCTTTTCTACCAGTGGTAAAAGCAGCTTCTGGCCGACCAATTTGGCGTAGCGCGGGTCGTCCGGATTGACCGCCACAGCTTCGTCGCCCAGCATAGTTTCCGGCCGAGTGGTGGCGATGGTGATAAACTTCGGCTGGCCGGCTTTTGGAAAAACCAGCGGATAATCAATATACCAGAGTTTACCCTGTTCTTCCTTGTATTCAACCTCGATATCGGCGAAAGAAGTGTCGTGATAAGTACAATAATTGACAATGCGCTCTCCCCTGTAAATCAGCCTATCATCCCATAATTTCTTAAATGTTGTAAAAACTACATCAGTCACTTCCCTGTCCAGCGTGAAAATTTGGTGATTCCAATCGCAGCTCGCCCCAAGAGCTCGCAACTGCAGTTCCATATTGCCGCGATTTTCGTCCACAAAGTCCCACGTCATCTGGTAAAGCTGGTCTCGTGAATAATCAAAGCGCGACTTGCCCTGCCCTGTTAGGGCCTGCTCAAACACCACCCAAGTCTCAAATCCGGCGTGATCTGCGCCCGGAATCCAGATTGTGTCGCGGCCCTTCATTCGGTAGTAACGAATCAAAATGTCCTGCAAGGCCACAAACAGAGCGTGACCAGCGTGCAAATTGCCGTTGGCGTTGGGCGGCGGCATCACAATCGAATAAGGATCGCCCTGCCCCGATGGTTTAAAAGCTCCGCTGGATTCCCAGAGAGCATAAATATTGGGCTCGTAGTCGTTTGGTTGATAAGTTTTTGAAAGTTTCATATTACCTAGTTTCGGTGTCGTAATCGTCGCCGGTGGACAACAAAATTGCGAGAATCTCGTCGTCTTCCTCTGGTTCGGGTGTTATATTTGGGTTTTCGAGTTGTTTTTTCTCTGCCATTTCGCACCTCCCCATCGCCAAACTTTCTCACGTGAAATTTTGGCATCAACAAACAATCACGATTGCCACACATCATCGCGTTAATTCTTAGCAGAGCCGGACTGGTGTCTCCATCACTGCTACTTCAATTATACCACTATGAGCAGGGGAATCAAGAGCGAAATTTGATAGTTTTTATTATTTGCATCTTACGGTTTTCGGGAGGTGGAAGTTTGGTTTACAAGGACGCTCGGCTCAAGGACACCCGCCTCACCGGGCGCGATTTGGCGCGCCCTTAGCCCTTGAAAACCAAACTTCCACCTCCCGAAACTACTCACCATTACGAATGTACAGTTTCAATATGATAAATTATATCTGTTGATTTCGAAAAAACCTACTCGAATAACAGTTAAGAGCAGGGCAGACAAATACCAATTCCACAAGGGCTAAGGGCGCGCCAAATCGCGCCCTGTGAGGCGGGTGTCCTTGAGCCGAGCGTCCTTGTGGAATTGGTATTTATCTGACCGGACGTTACCTAAACAAAGAAAACTGGGCTATTTCTCACCCTTAATCCGCAGCAAAGCCTTATAAGCCATATATTTTCGCTTATTAACCGGCAACTCCCAAGTCCCCAAATAATCCTTAACTGCGCCGCCAAACGACAGCTTGAACTGGGTGATACCGGCCAAACTCTGGCTGGTGTCGGAATTTTCCGAGGCAATACCATACCAATCGAACCAGCGACAGCCCTGTTGGTGAGCAAAAGTCAGGGCAAACAGCCCCAGCCCGTTAGCAGGGGACAGGTCGCGATAAGCCGTGAAATTGGCGGCGTGGGCGTAATACATCGTGCTGGCGGTTTTATAATAAATAATCGAGGCCACTTTTTTACCTTCAAATTCGCCAAACAGCAAGCCGGCATCGCCATCGGGGAAGAGCACAGCGGCGATTTTGCGAAAATAATCGTCGCTCATCGGCTTCATACCGGTGCGCTCGGCCACATCGTGAATCATTTTGATAAAATGCTCAACGTCCGCCGGGTCGTGGCTAACAGAGTAGGTCAGGCCGGATTTTTCAGCCTTGCGAGCGTAGCGCCGAACTTTTTGCGAAACGCCGGCCATAATCGCCTCTGGGCCGCCGGAAACATCGTTAATGACCGTCCGAATCGGTTGGACACCAAAATGCGAAATCCGGCGTTTTAGGCCCAAATCGCGTAAATCCGCCTCTGTAACATCACCGATTGGCTCAATACGCACAAAATCTAGATGGCGGGTTTTGGCTTCGACCGCTAAATCTTGAATAGCTTCCTGCAGGCCGACCTTATCAACCACCGTCGGCCCAT
>JAISDN010000029.1 GCA_031264785.1 Candidatus Nomurabacteria bacterium | reverse complement strand
TTGCCAAAACTCCCCGAATACACGCCAAACCCCAGAAGTTTGCGGTTTTGGCGTGATTCTTTTCTGTATTTTTGGATTTTTTCGCTAATCGGCCACTTCCTCGAATATCCTTGGATTTGGCTGATGAACCTTTTCGGCGAAGGCCTGTCCTACCCGCCACTTTTCGTCATAGCCGCCCCTTACGGCTTCGGCGTTTTGGGCATCCTCTGGTTCATTTACCCCATTTTTAGAAACCGCAAAATCGGCATCGTCTCGGCCTACATCTACGGCGTCCTAATCTGCACCGCCATCGAATTTGTCTGCGCCTTAGTGGTATTTTTAACTTACGGCCACAACCCATTTTGGGACTATTCCGCCGAAGTTATCACCATTCTCGGCACCACTATCCCCCTAAATCTCTTCGGCTTTGTCTGCCTAAAAAACTCACTAGCCTTCGGGGTAGTCTCCTTAGTCGTCCTATATTTTCTCTTTCCCTTCACCGACAACCTTATGAAAGCGCTCGGCCAAAGAAAACTCAACGTCATTTTTTGGGTAATTTTCACAGCTTATATGCTAGTCCACATTGGCTCATTCGTCACCACCGGCGACCCGTTTCGCTAAGCAGCTTTTTTATTACCACGCGACCGGCGTTTCCGCGCCGACGATTCCACAACTTTAATTTCAGCTTTAGGCGGTTGTTCGCCGCCATTCGGGATCACCAACTTTTGCGAACCGGTCGCGCCGCCCGGCGAAGTTTTCATCAAAACTTTCGGATCAACTCCAATACTTTGAGCAGCCTTAACGCGCGGATCACTCTGATTGGGCGTGCCTTTTGGCAAACTAGCCTGCGACGGAATCATCGTTTGGGTGATTTCGGCCTCGATTTCGGCCCGCGCCCGCGCATAAGTAGCTCGCGAATTTTCCACAATAGCTTGAAAATTATTACCCTCGCCAGCCTGCGGCAAACCCAAAGTCGTAGCCGAAAACGGCTGAGTTTTTTCGCCGTTAATTACCATATTTATAATGAAATGGCGGTTGTTCATATTTAGCAAATCATTCGGTTCGAACTGCGGCTCAAACTGCTTGGCTAGCAGCGGCGAATCTTCGGCCGAAACTCGCATTGACACCATCGTGCCAACGTTGCCAAAAACCGCGTCGCGCACCGCTTCGTCCATCTGCGAAACGTATTGATTAGCGACAGTCAAGTTCAGGCCGTATTTGCGAGCTTCCGACAAAATCACCGCAAAAGATTCGGTGGCGAAGTTTTGGAATTCGTCGACATAAAGATAAAATGGTTTGCGATCTTCGACGCGCGGAATGTCGGAGCGACTCATCGCCGCCAGCTGGATTTTGGTCACCAAAAACGAGCCCAAAATCGCGGCGTTGTCTTCGCCAATCAGGCCTTTAGACAGGTTCACCACCAAAATCTTGCCTTCGTCCATAATCTGGCGAATATTGAAAGTCGACTTGGGCTGGCCAATGATATTGCGGATGATCGGGTTGGCTACAAAGGCTCCGACCTTGTTCAAAATCGGCGGCACGGCTTCGGCGATATAGCGCTCGGTCCAAGACGCAAACTCGACTTGCCAAAAATTACGCACCACCGTATCGGTGGTTTTGGTCAAAACTTTTTCGCGAAACTTTTTGTCGGTCAACATTTTGGTAATGTCAAGCAGCGTCGAATCCGGATATTCCAGCAGCGCCAGCAGCGTGTAACGCAAAATATATTCCAGTCGCGGTCCCCAAGAATTGTCAAACATCCGCTTCAAGACGCCAATAATTTCCGACGAAGTGTTATTACGCTGCGACGGGTCATAAACCTCCATCGGGTTAAAACCTAAGGGGAAAGCCGTGTCGGCCGGATTAAAATAAATCACATCGCGGGCCCGATCCGGCGGAATAAACTTCAAATTATTAACCGCAAAATCGCCGTGCGGATCGATAATGGCATAACCCTGACCGTGAAAAATATCGCTCAGAGCAAACAACTCCAAAAGCCCAGACTTACCGGTGCCGGTCTGGCCAATGATATAAACGTGGCGCGACCGATCGACGCGATACATCCCAAATTGCTGATGCACGCCGTGAAAATCGGTCAGCCCAAAGGCGCTGATCTGGTGATCGTGTTCGCGCTCGCCGGTCAAAATCGGCAGCTGCGTCGGCGGCTCGGCTTTTTTGGTGTTGGCCCAAACAATATTTGGCGTTTCCACATTGGTGTGCGGCAAGTGAAAAACGCTGGCCAACTCCTCAATGTTCAAAATAAAACCCAGATCATTAAACTGCCGATTGATATAGCGGTTCAGCTCGTCGCGATCAAAACTAATCTTGCCCTTCAAGCGAAAACCGTTCAAATTAGTCGAATTAAACTGCTTAAAAGCCCCCACAATCGACTGCATCTGCACTCGCGCCATCTCTTGATTGTCGCCAAGGTAAGCCAAACGAATCTTGACATTATAACCCAGCTTTTGCGACTTGCTCTCCGCCTCCGAAATCATAGTCTTGTCGCGCTCCGAAATCTCGATCTTGCTCTGAGCCGTCGAATCCGGCGGTTTCCACAAAGCCTCAATAATCTGCGCAAACCAAATCAGCCCCGACAAATCGACGTCAACCTTGACGCCAGATTTAATTCGCTTAATAAACTTGGCCGCGCCCTTATGCCAGTCGTCGGCGATGGGCCGCGCCAAAACCTGCACCCAAACCTCCTCTTTATCGCTGTCCATCTTGGACAAAGCGGCGGTAATGCCGGCCAGCGGGTCAACCTCAAAACTATTAAAAGTCTTAATCGGCAAATATTGATTAGCCGTCGTGGTCAGCTCTGCCGTAGCAGTGGTCGGGTGGCGCTGCGCCGAAACCGTATAATCTTCGGCAATTTTACTAATCTGCACCGTCGGATACTGCGCATAAATCTGCCCCTCAATAAAGTTTTGCAAATGTTTCGGCACCCGCACATAAAACCGAATCATTTTGTGCGTCGAAACAATTTCAAAACTAACGTGCTCCTGCACCCCGCCGGTCATTTTCAGCTCCGACCGATCGCGCAAAATACCGTGCAAGCTGGCAAACAACTGCTCGGCCGCCAGCTCCTTTTTGTCGTTATTGCGCGGAATCTCCAGCGCCAGCAGCACCCAATCAAAAGTCTCGGTAGTCTCGGCCTTTTTAAAATTCCGATAAGTCATATAAGCCAAAATAATCACCAAAGGTATCCAAACATACCAACTTGTTATCAGATTAAGCAGCCATTCCATATTTTACCCTATTCTGTGATATTCTTTCCACTATTCCATTGTAGCATAATCAGCATAAAATAGCACCTTATCTTCTCATTATATCACACTCTGTTAAAAAAATCAATAGGAAAATAAAAATACCCCTGTTGAAAAGGGAGTATTTCTGGTCGATTTTTAGGTTTTATAGATTATTCTGAATTTTTTCAGCGATTTCGGCTAAAACACTATCTGGAACGAACTTTTCGGTCTTAACGGTTTTTGGAAACTCCGGCTCGACGAATGTTTCGTCGGCAATTTTTATGGCGGTCGCATATCTCGGCATAAAATGCCAATGAATCGCCGGCGCGTATTTTTGGCTGCCGTCACTGTTAAAAGCGTCGTTTGATAAACATTTCCAATTAAAATGGCTCGGCTGAAAAGTTTTGGAAATAGCCTTCTCTAGCCGATTCACAACTTTGCCAAAATCGGTCCATTCCAGATCGGTCAAATCTGCCAAACGGCTCGGTTCACTCTTGGCGACCACAACACATTTGCCGAGATTCGCTTGGTCGCTGCTTAGTTTGACTTGCCAATATTCTGTCTCAAATAGTTCCATAATTAAAATTATACCACCGTATTAGCTAAACCGATACGATTTGGTTCGGTTTCATCTGTTGGGCGAAATACCTGTCGTGGCTGGCAAACAAAATCGCGCCCTGAAAATCGGCCAGCGCTCGCTCAATAACTTCGCGAGTTTTGATTTCCAAATGATTGGTCGGCTCGTCCAAAATAATCAGTTGATGGTTGCCCAGCATCAGTTGCGCTAGAGCCACTTTGGTCTTCTGCCCGCGCGACAATTGCGAAATCGGGCGCTTGATTTCAGGTAGCGACAAACCAAGACTGCGCAATGTGCCGAAAACTTCATAGGTGACAAAATCTGGAAAAACTTCAGCCACCACAGCCTTTTGGTCCAGATTTTCCAATTCTTGAGTCAGTGAAGCAATCCGAACACCGTCGCCCAACCGGACCTCGCCTGTGTTCGGCGTGATTTTACCGAGCACAATGTTGAGCAAAGTCGTCTTACCGCTGCCATTCGGCCCAACCAGCCAAACCCGCTCCGCGCCGTGAATATCAAAACTAACGTCACTAATCACTGGCGCGCCGCCAAAACTTTTACAAATGCGGCGCACCGACAGAACCGAGCCAGCGTTTTGCCCGGCCATTTTATAGCGAATTTTCCGCTTCAGCTCCGGCTTTTCAACCACTTCCAGTCGCGCCAACTGACTGCGCCGAGCCTTCAGCTGCCCGCTGGCCGAGCGTTGGGTCTGTTCGCTGTGCCAATTAAACGACATTTTGTCGCCGTCACTTAATTTGCGCTTTCGAACCCCAAATTTGGCCCGATATTGTTCGCGCCCAATCAGCCGCTCCAGCTGCTTTTTCTTCCGCTGATATTTTTCATACTCAGTGGCCAAAGTTTGCCGCTCGATTTCCTTTTGCTGGCGATAAAAACTGTAATTTCCGCCATAAGTCTTAACTTTTCCGTCGTCTAATTCTAAAACTTTATTCGCCACCATATCAATAAAAAATCGATCGTGCGACGAAAATAATACCAGTCCCGAAAAACTTTTGATAAAATCGGCCAGCCAATTAATGCCCTGTTCGTCCAGATTATTGGTCGGTTCGTCAAGTAGTAAAAAATCCGGCTCCAGCGTCAAGGCCCGCGCCAACATCAGCCGCGTTTTTTGGCCACCGCTTAAGACCTGAATCGGTTTTTCCCAAATATCGCTCAGCCCAACCTGTTCTAGCGCCAGCAAAGCCAGCCATTCCTCAGCGTTAGCGAAAAACTCGCTAACGGCACCGTCCGTCTCCAGCTGTTGTGGAACATAACCAACCGCCCCATCCAACTGAATCTGCCCCAAATCAGCCGATTCTTCACCAGCAATAATGCGCAGCAGCGTGGTTTTGCCCGCCCCGTTGTCACCAATCAAAGCCACCCGCTCGCGCTGGCCCACGCTAAAACCGACACAGTCCAAAATCACCGCGTCATCATAACTTTTTGTAATATTTTTAACTGTCATATTCTTCCTTCCGGCAAAAATCGAGCCCAAATCAAGCATTTTTTACATCAGCTCTGCACTCGACCCGACTTTTACCTCAAAGAGTTAAATTAAACAATAACAAAACTACGCTTCTTAGCGGCGACAGTGCTGATTATTATTTAATTTCTATCATATCCTTATTATATCACACTCCGTCAAAAAAATCAATAAGAAAATAAAAATACCCCTGTCGGACAAGGGTATTTTTGGTCGATTTTGGGTTTTATTTTACGCCAACGCGTATTGTGATTTACTAATGCGTTTGAAAGTTTTGTCGTTTTGCAAGGTCAGAAGGATAGTAGCTTCGCGAATGTGGCGCTGCTTCAACACTCGGCGAATGATCTCTTCGCGGTGCAGCGGCTGCTCTTTTTTCAAGATTCCAGTGATAATTTCGCTCAGCGTACCGGCAATGTAGCCCCAAGCCGTCAGCCCATACAGGCCGCGCCCCACCAGCACAAAGCGCTGATCTTTGATCAGCTCATTATGAACCGCTTGCGGCGTAATGTTATTGCGCTTGAAATTCTCGTTCCGGATGGCTTCGGCAATCTCTCGAAAGTGCATCGGTTTGCCGTTATTGCTCATCACCACCATAATTTTATCACGAATATTGCGCGGATTGACCTCTGGCCACTTGGTTAAGCCCCAAAGTCCGCCCAGCGTGGCAACTTGCTTGCTAATGCTGGCAATACCTTTGGCCTCGTTCGGGTGCTCATAACCAGTAGTCAGCGCAAACAGCTGGTCCACCGTCACCGGCTGGCCGTGCTTTTTCAAAAGCTCAACAATTTTGTCAACTTGCTTTTTAATTTCCTTATCTTCATCGTCGGTCGACAGCACCACACCCTGATAATAACGGTCATTTTCCGAAGTCACCAAAATTTTGCTGGAAAGTTCACTCAAGAAAACCAGCGCTGCTCGCATCAGCGGATCGGCGTCGCCAACGATTTTGATCGTCAAATCTTCGGTTTTAGCGGCCCGGCCCAGCTCCACCAGCGCCTTAACAATAGTTTTTTCCACCGCGTCGTAATCCGGATTTTTGCCGTCGTCCAGCGAAAGCTTGGCCCGAATCAGGGTAGTTTTTTCAATTTGGCGCACCCGCTCGCGGGTAATACCCAACGTTTCGCCCACCAGCTCCAAAGTTTCTTTTTGGCCGTTCAAACCAAACCGACGCACGATAACGTCACGCTCGCGTTCGCGCTCAATGGCTTGCAGCACTTTCTCCACCGTGTTTTTGATTTGCTTTTTGACCTCTGGCGTCTCCGACATTTTCCTTCCTTTCGTTTAAAGACCTGTCGCATTTCACAACAATTTTATAAAAAGTCTATCTCTAATATACAACACCTTTTTAGAAAAATCAACTAAAATATGTTGTAATTTTTGTATATAGAGTTTTATGTTAATGCTATACACTAGGGATTGAGTTTATGGTTTGGAAGAAATACTCATTTCAATGCATCATCAATAACCTTCTCTAAATACTCAAACTTTCGCTTGTCTCCCAAATCATCAAAAACTGCTGCGGCGGCCACTAGCGCGGTCCGCAGATACGTGGCGTTGTTTTTAAACACTTCGGTATTCAGCGCAAAATCCTTACTTTTCGCAAAATCACACATAAAAGTCGTTATAGTCCGGGTATTACCCTCGCGAAACGGGTGAATTTGCCATATTGAGGCAAAACGGCGCGAGAACTCGATAACCCGCTGTTTATGATTGAGCTTTGACCAATCAATCATATTCAAACTCTCTAATTCTTTCGTTAGGCGACTGTCGATATTAGTGTGATCAGTATACTCAATTGATAAACCGCCCAGTACTGGTTCTTCTCGCAGAATATTAACAGTGCGAAGCTCGCCGGCCCAATCAAAAATGTCCTGAAAAATATGTTTATGAATCGTGGCCAAATGTTCAGCGTTAAATTCGCCCGCAATTGGTGACACAACCAACTCATCTAAACGTAAGGCTGTGTAGTTAGCCTCGATTTCGGCCAGTAATTTTGGGTTTCGGGTGTTAAATTTATTGATCAATATATCAGTATTGGGGTACAAATACGGGTCAATCATTGCTTGATTTTATATTTTTTATCTAGGGTGCGTTTCATATCGGCAGTGGTCAGCGTACCGTTTTTTTCCTGTTCAACCATCGTCAAAAAATCTTTCGACGGCGTCAGGCCATCGACTCTAATCATTCCTAATGCGTAATTCCAAGCCTTGATTTTTTCCTGCTTTGTCATAGTCATATTATATCAAGCTTACGATAAAAATTCAAGTTGTGGGCTGGTTCCACAGTCTTATTTCTTGGCTCGGCGACGAAAAGTCTTCTTGGACGGGGCTGCGTCCAGTAGTTTTTGGGCTTCGGTTTCGGTTAATTTTTTCGGGTCGGTGTCTTTGGGAATTTTGGCATTTTTCTTGCCGTCGGTCACATATGGGCCGAATCGGCCGTTTAAGACCTTGATTTCGCCAAAATCGGCGATGTTTTTGGCTGCTTCGGCGGCTAGTTTTTCGTCGTAAAGTTTCTGAGCCTCGTCCAGCGTGATTTTGTGCGGATCGAGCGGTTTGATGCTGACAAACAGCTTGTCAACCTTGATATACGGCCCAAACCGGCCGATATTAGCCAAAATTTCCTGCCCGTCGGCGGTTTTGCCGACCAGTCGCGGCAATTCAAAGGCCTTCAGGGCCTGTTCCAGCGTGACATCTTTCAGATTAACGCCCTCTGGCAGCGGCGCAAATTGCGGTTTTTCCTCGTCCTCGGACGTGCCCAACTGTAACATCGGCCCAAATCGCCCAACGCGGGCCGAAACTGTTTTGCCAGTTTTGGGATCAACGCCCAGTTCTCGCCCCTGTGCGACAGATTTTTTATCAATCGAGCCGGATTTTTCGATTAGGGCGTGAAACGGCTTGTAAAATTCCTTCAGCATCTTGACCTGCGCCAGCTTGCCTTCGGCGATGTCGTCCAGCTCCTTCTCCATTTCGGCCGTCCAGTCGTAATCCACCACCTGCGCGAAATATTGGCTCAAAAAGCCGCTCAGCACTTCGCCCTGCGCCGTCGGAATCAGTTTTCCCTTGTCCGAGCCGGTTTTTTCGGTGATAATCGCCCGCGAAATTTCCGCGCCGACCAATTTTAATTCAATTAAATCAATCGGTTTGCCCTCGCTGGCGCCCTTTTCAGCATAGCCGCGTTTTTGAATATTCTCGAGGATGGTGGCGTAAGTGCTAGGCCGGCCAATCCCCAAACTTTCCAGTTTTTTGACCAGCGAACCTTCGGTATAACGGGCCGGCGGTTTGGAA
>JAISDN010000018.1 GCA_031264785.1 Candidatus Nomurabacteria bacterium | reverse complement strand
CGTGGCCGAGGTGGCGACGATTTCCGCTGGCAGCAAAGAAATTGGCGATTTGATTGCCGAGGTGATTAGCAAAATCGGCAGCGATGGCATTGTGACGGTTGAGGAGGGGCAAGGCCTTGATACCGAATCAGAGGTGGTCGAGGGCTTTAGTTTTGACAAGGGTTACGTCAGCCCTTATATGGTGACCGACACCAACCGGATGGAGGCGATTTATGACAAGCCGGCCGTGCTGGTTACCGATAAGAAAATTTCCAGCGTTCAGGAATTTTTACCGATTTTGGAAAAACTGGCCGCCGCTGGCAAGAAGGATGTGGTGCTGATTGCTGAGAAAGTCGAGGGCGAAGCGCTGGGCGTGCTGATTTTGAACCGGCTAAAAGGCGTTTTTAACACCGTGGCGGTCAAAGCCCCTAGTTTTGGCGACCGGCGCAAAGAGGTTTTGGCCGACATTGCGGTGTTGACCGGCGCAACGGTGATTACCGAGGACCAAGGGCTGTCATTTGAGACCGCTGAATTGGACGTGGTCGGTAGCGCCCGACGAGTGATTGTCGGCAAGGACGAAACCACGATTATTGAGGGCGCTGGCAATGCTAGTGCTGTTAAGGAGCGCGTGGCCCAAATTAAAGCTCAGGCCGGCAATGCCAGCAGCGATTATGACCGCGAACAACTGGACAAACGAGCCGCCGCCATCGAAGGCAAAGTGGCCGTTATCAAAGTCGGCGGCGCCACCGAAACCGAAATTGGCGAGAAAAAATATCGAGTCGACGACGCTGTGGCTGCCACCAAAGCGGCTTTGTCCGGCGGAATTGTGCCGGGCGGTGGGGTGACGCTGGTCAACCTAGCGGCCACCATCAAATCCGACGAAGCCGGGCACCAAATTGTCAAATCCGCCTTATTAGAACCGTTTAAGCAACTGATGAAAAACGCCGGCCTGAACGCCGAAGCCAAGCTGGAAAAAGTTCAGGAAGCGCCGTCCGGACAAGGTTTTGACGTCAACGCGCCGGAAAAATTGGTGACGCTAAAAGACGCTGGGATTATCGACCCAGTGGCGGTCACCCGCGAAGCCATCCAAAACGCCGTCTCCATTGCCGCCACCGCCATCACAATGGGCGCGCTAGTGGTGGACATCCCAGAGAAAGACGCTCCCGCCCCACCAGCGATGGGCGGCGGAATGGGGATGATGTAGCCAAATCGCAAATTCCACTTGACTTTTTTACAAAAGTGTGCTAGACTTATAGTATTATGTCAAGAAAAGATACTTTATCGACACAGTTTCAACCAACAAAGAGCGAAATCGCCAAAACGCTGGACTTCGTTTTCAAAAACAACGGCTCAGTAGGCTCGCTACGAGATCAGAGCTGGTTGGCCGGTGCTTTGCGTTTGGGACTTTACGGCGATAACCGGCACCACCAAGATGCTACCCGAGCTATGGATGTCGCGGAATGGATGGTAAGTGCCGGACTATTGACAGCCACTCGTGACCAACAGGGCCGAGTGTCGAAGATAGAGATTTCGCAATTAGCGGAAATGACCAATGACGACGGTTCAATAGTCGTTAAGCCTGAATTAATAATGTTGGCTGGTATGACAACTCAGTTGCAACTAACGCGACAGCAACTGCGAGCGCAGAATGAGGACGATGAGATTTTAAGTAGAATGATTTCTGATGTTGAGGCCGCCAATGAGCGCGCCGAAGCGGCCGAAGCCCGCGTGGCGGAATTGGAAGCCCGGCCGTCGGATGAAGATTTACTGGCTGAGGTCTCGGATCTAAAGCGGAAAGTTTATCACTTAGAGAACGATTTATCTTCAACCGAGCAAAAATTACAAGCCAGTAACGACAAACTTAATGATACCCAGCGAGATCTGGTTAAAATGACCGTCCGATATGGTAAAGCTCAAACAGGCAAAGAGATAGTCGAAGGCCAGATTCACGAAATGGTTAATAATATGGCTGAGCATGACAAGCAGGTTACCGAGCAGGCTCAAGCTGAAAGGCTTAGTCTGGTTAAAAATATTTTGAAAACAATTTTTTATGACCCTGACGACACTGAACCTAATTCGGTGTTGAAAATGATTGAAGCAGTTTCGAGTGCGATAGAGGACAAGAATCCAGAAGTAAGGCAGATTTTGCACAAAGTCGATGTCGAGAAGAAAAAATTACGTGGTAGCAATCCCCATAAGCGTAAGGGAATCAGGGCCAAAATCAAGAGTCTGGCGAATGAGCTATACGCCGTTGTGTATGATGAGACAGACTAAACGTTGACAATTCTACAATATCTAGCACCACATTTAGCGTGTATAATTGGGACGTAACAACTAGATTTGGTGGAATCAGGTGAAATTCCTGAGCTGTGCCGCAACGGTGAAAGCCCGAGCTTCCAAATCTTTTAATCCCGAGCAGGAGAAACTATGCTAAACACGGCTGAAAAATATAATTACGCTATTGACGCGGAGCGGTTTGAGGAAATGACCGACGCCGCCGAGCGCCTATCCGCGCCGATGGATCACACTTTGTGGTTTATCGATGTGGACGGCCGGCTGCAGTGTAATAGCTCGACCAACGGTGACGATTTGTTGACGATTTGCCGCAAGTCGGAAGCTACGGCGGCGGAAGTAGCCCAGCGCAATCCGGATTGGCTGTTGGAGCTGACCCGTCGGCGGCTGGAAACTGAGGAAGTTCAGGAGGCTAGTCGCTTGAAAAACGGCGAAAATATGCTGGTGCTGTCGCCCACGCCGGACGATGTGCTAAGTGGGAAACTGGAGTTTAATGTTGGCTATAATGTTCACAAAAAAACCATTATGATGCGCTATTGGTCGAAAATTGACGACCGCGTGTCTTGCCGTTATGTTGGTCTCGGCTCTGGCGATAAGGATGCGCTGCGCACAGCCGTCGGCCGCACGACCAAGTTTATCATTCCCGACGATTCGGAGGAAATTTTGGCGCAGCGGATTATTCTGGACAGTTCCGAAGATTATTGCGATCAGATTATCGACGGTTATGACGCGATTTTGAGCCGCCAAAATGGCCAGCGTTACAGTTACGGCAGCCGCTATATTACAGAGGAAAGCGCGTTGGAAATCGCCGGCGCCGAACGCAACCAAGCGATTTTGGACGAGCATATGGCGGAAATCGCCACCATCCAGCGCAATTTTTTTGGTAACCAGAAATTCGAAAAGCTGGATCAGGCCCGTTGGGCTTACGCGGCGCGAATAGATTTGTCCGAACAGGGCAAGCAATTTTCCTCAATGAGCGAAGCCAGCGATTACGCCGATTCGATTGGTGCGGATTATAGCGGCAGCTGTCCCAGCGCGCCGGAAAACGCTCAAGCTGCCGCCGACCAGTTGTTTGGCGA
>JAISDN010000031.1 GCA_031264785.1 Candidatus Nomurabacteria bacterium | reverse complement strand
CAATGACAATAACGAACAGCCTGATAACACTAACTTCTTTTATGGAGCAAGGGTAGATTATACTAAGCCGGATGGGAGTTACCAAAACACTGTGGTTTATAGTGTGGTGGGGAATGTGTGACGTCATTCCGGCACCTTGTTATTAGTCATTCCGGCCCCCGAGCCGGAATCTTTTGACAAGCCAAAAAAATAGATATATAATGACAATATGTATCTAAACGAAAGTTCGCAAATCTTGATTATAATCTTAGCAGTGGTGCTGATTGTGTTTTTGGTCATCGCCATAATTTTACTAATCCAATTTGTGAAAATTGCCGGTAAAATCAAGCGCGTGGCCACCAAAACTGAGGACACGGTCAACAATATCCACGACGTAGTGGCCGGCGTCAAAGCTGTCGTTACACCGGCGGTCGTCACCAACGCCATTACTGGTTGGATTGAAAAATTGACGGAAAAAGTCACTAAAAAGGAGAAAAAAAATGAGTAAAGGCAAAGGAATCGGCTTTATTTTGGGCGCAATCGGTGGCGCGGTGGCGGGGGTTTTGCTGGCGCCAAAAAGCGGTAAAGAAACTCGCGAAGACATTAAAAAAGGCGCGGAGGAATTGAAGGTCAAAGCCGAGCAAACAGTCGAAGATTTGAAAGTTGAAGGCCAAAAGTTGGCAGACGAAGGCAAAAAGGCCGCCGCCAAAGGCAAAAAAGCTGTTAAAGAAGTTGAAAAACAGGGCGCAAAATCAGCGCGGAAAGTCGCCGGCGCGGCTAAAAAAACTGCCAAAACCGCCAAAACCGAAGGTCAAAAAACCGTCGCAGCTGCTAAAAAATCGATGGCCAGCGCCAAAAAACAAGGCGCCAAATCCGCTAAAAAAGTCGCTAGTTCGGCCAAAAAAACCAGCGACGTTGCCAAAAGTGAGGCCAAAAAGGCCGTCGCTAAGGCCAAATCGGAAGTTAATAAGCTCAAAAAATAAACAAAAAGAGAGGAAAAAATGGCAAAACAAAAACGAAAATCTATTAGGAATTTTAAAAAAGGCCGCAAAATCGCCAAAAAAGCCTTTGCGGTGCGGATTTTTAGCATTGGCGCGGCAATTCTTTTAGTGCTAGTAAGTGTTGTAGGAATTACAACAGTCGCGGCGGCTTCCAAAAAAGATATGCTGGAATCGTTTCGTTATGAGGTGCGCTCGGCTGTCGAAACTATGACCAGCAATATCAACACAGTGTATGATAATAGTAAAGAAAACAACACTAATTTATCAGAATCCCGCGATTTAGCGATTCGGATGGTGTCGAACGGCGTTTGGAACAATTCAAATCGCGGTTTTTGGGCGCTCGAAACCGACGGCACGCTGCTGGCTAAAGTTGAAAACGGCGACACCGACAAAAAGCCCGGCGATAACGTTTGGGACTTGCAAGACGCCGACGGCAAATTTATCGAGCGGGAAATCATTGCGGCCGCCAAACAAGGTGGCGGATTTGTAGATTTTCGCATCCAAAACGAAGCCGTCAGCAACGCCTACATCGCCTACGCCCTACCGACCGAATTCGGCTTTGTGGTCGACGCCACCTTCGATATGAATTACTTCGAATCCCACTGGAGCGAATACGTCACCACCGCCGTCGCCGAATCGGTCGTGGTCATAATCTTGGCCGTAGCGGTAATCCTGCTCATCATCGGCACCGGAATGCTAATTTCCAAGCGGTTAGTCTAACTTTTCACCAGTCACCAGAACTTATTAGGTGAGACCTAATAATATATTCCAAGATATATTCCGTCATTCCGGACTTGATCCGGAATTCAAAAAAAATAAACCCCCAAGTCCGAAAAATCGAACTGGGGGTTTCTACATTACTTAAGGCGACATAACACGGTCATTGACTGTGTCAATCAAATTTTCAACCGCCGCATCACGAACGGCGGACTGGACAGCCTTTATCAGGCCTTTCGTCTCAATCAGACGATCAAGATACCTGTCCATATCCTCAATCTGATTCTCGACGTTCCTCCGCCCATCGGCTATCGGATCGGGATAGTCTACTTTGAGGGCGTCATCCGAGAGATTGACCGCCTTAGTCAATATTTCACGCAAGCTTTTGTCCGCCAGCATATCCTTGAAAGTCTCATTGTCGACTTCTTTGGTAGCCGATTTTAGTTCGGCGCGCTCCCTCTGAATGTCGATCGACAGCGAACCATACTTGTCGATCAAATCCTGCGGCACATCATCGTTGGATTGGCCGATGGTAACCATTATCGCAAGAGCTATTGCTAAAGCAATAGCCAGTAATAAAAATTCAGAACCTTTTTTCTTCATCTCGGTCTCCTTTTTTCATCTGCAAATAGCAATGTATTAAAAAGTGCGGCTCTAGCAAGAGGCGCACGATACTCCTTTCAGGGTGAATAGTCGTGCCAAAGCACCAACCAACACCAAACACGCCTCGCCTCGATGCGAGCTTACTAACAATATAGCACACTTTTTCCAAAAAGTCAAGCAGAAAATGTCTCACCGAACAAAAACATTGAAAAATTTCCAAAGCCCTGCTATATTTGATATCAAGGAGCTTAGCCCCCAAGTTTTTTGGTGACTAAAATCGCAATATTATAATTTAATTTAAACTGATTTCGGATTAAATTCCGGAATAACAACGCTGAAAAAGGCTGAAAGGTAAAAATGGCTGAAAAAAAAGTCGAACTAAAACAATTTCGAAACATTGGTATCATTGCGCATATTGATGCCGGAAAAACCACTGTGACTGAGGGGATTCTGTATCGCACCGGACTGTCGCACAAAATCGGCGAGGTCCACGAGGGCGACACCACCACTGACTGGATGGAGCAGGAGCGCGAGCGCGGCATCACTATTACCAGCGCGGCCGTGACTTGTTTTTGGAGAGATCACAAGATTAACATTATCGACACGCCGGGCCATATTGATTTTACGGCCGAAGTTGAGCGTAGTCTCAGGGTTCTCGACGGCGCCGTCACAGTTTTTGACGGCAAAATGGGTGTCGAAGCGCAAAGCGAAACGGTTTGGCGCCAAGCCAGCAAATATGGCGTGCCGCGCATCTGTTTTATTAACAAAATTAACCAAACCGGCGGCGATTTTTACAAATCTCTGGAGTCGATCCACAATCGCCTGTCCAAAAACGCTTTGCCGGTGCATCTACCGATTGGTTTTGAAAAGGACATCAACGGTGTGGTCGACTTGATTGATATGAAAGCTTATACTTACACCGAATATCACGACCACGAGCTGGTGACCGGCGAAATCCCGGCCGATATGTTGGACAAGGCCAAAAATGCCCGCACGCTGCTGGTTGAAAAAGCCGTCGAATATGACGACGAGCTGTTTGAGCGCTATCTGGAAAAAGGTGAAGATTCTATTACGGTTGACGAGCTGAGAATGGCGCTGCGTAAAGCCGTGCTTTCTGGTGAATTCTATCTGGTTTCTGGCGGCGATGGTCGCGGCGTGATTGTGGAAAAATTGCTAGATTTGATGGTGGAATATCTGCCGGCGCCGACCGATGTTGACGCGATTTGGGGCACTAATCCCAAAAACGGCGACGAAGTCGAGCGCAAGCCGGATGCTAAAGAGCCGCTGGCGGCGCTGGCCTTCAAAATTGCCACCGACCCGTTTGTCGGTAAGTTGATTTTTGTGCGAGTTTATTCTGGAAAATTGGAAGCCGGCAGTTATGTTTTGAACGCCACCACTGGTGACAAAGAGCGCATCGGCCGGATTGTGCGGATGTTCGCCGACAAGCGCGAAGATATTAGCGAAGTTGAAACTGGCGATATCGCCGCTGTGGTGGGCCTAAAAAATACCACCACCGGCACAACTTTGTGTGACCCGGCTCACCCGATTCAGCTGGAAAGTATCACTTTTGTGGAGCCGCCGGTGTCCATCGCCATCGAGCCGAAAACTAAGGCCGACCAAGAAAAAATGGGCATCGCCCTGCAAAAACTAGCTGAAGAAGACCCGACTTTTCGGGTTCACACCGATGAAGAAACCGGCCAAACCATCATCAGCGGGATGGGCGAATTGCACCTTGACATCATCGTCGACCGGATGAAGCGCGAATTCAGCGTTGAAGCTAACGTCGGCGAACCTCAGGTGGCCTTCCGCGAAACTATTAAAGGCAAATCTGAAGTTCAGGGCAAATATATCAAACAATCCGGCGGTCGCGGCCAATACGGTGATGTTTATTTGCGGCTTGAACCAAACGAGCCGGGCAAAGGTTTTGAATTTTCCGACGAGATTAAAGGTGGCGTGGTGCCGCAAGAATATCGCCCGGCGGTGCGCAAGGGCATTGAAGAGACGCTGGACGGCGGCGTGATTGCCGGCTATCCGGTGGTGGACGTCAAAGCCGCGCTCTATGACGGCAGTTACCACGACGTTGACTCCTCTGAAATGGCCTTCAAAATGGCCGGCGCGCTGGCCACTCGCGACGGTATCAAAAAAGCCAATCCGATTTTGCTGGAGCCGATTATGAAAGTTGTGATCGTCACGCCGGAAGATTTTATGGGCGACGTGATTGGCGATATGAACAGCCGACGCGGCCGGATTGACCAGATGGAAGATCTGATGGACGGCGTCAAACAAATCACGGCCTTTGTGCCGCTGGCGGCGATGTTTGGTTATACCACCGACCTGCGCTCAATGTCGCAAGGTCGCGCCGCCTCCTCGATGGAACTGGCCCAATACGAAGAAGTTCCGCCCAACGTAGCTCAAGAAATCATCGAAAAGCGCGCGAAATAATTAATCGTTGCGGTCAATTCGCGCCGTAACATACCCTAGTATTACTATAAACACGCTAAGAACAAGCAAGAACGTCATTAGATGCTCTGGCGCGACTAGACCGATAACTAACAAAACCGAAAAACTGACTAGTCGTCCGATATTTAGCATTACCTCTCGGAGGCTCCAATACTCAGTGGTGTCCTCGCGCTCGACAAGTGTATTTGAAACATTATAAACTCGCACAGCCAGCAGCATCGATAACAGCCCAACCCCAAAGGCTTCCAGTAGTATAGTGTATGTTGCTACGCTGGCTTCTGATACGGTCAAGCAGAGCAGCAATGTCGCCGCCACAGTTATTAGGCTGGACGCTAGGGCTATTGGCTTATCCCAGCGGCTCTTTTTGAAGAACTTCGAATAGATATAGCACACGACCACGCCAGCTATAGCGGCCGCAGAATTAATTACGCCTAAATCAAAGTTGGTCGAAAAGGAACTCATAATTAGGATAGTAACTATCACTGCCAGTGGGCCGGCGCTCAAGGTCATCCCCTCAAGAAAACACGCTAGCATAGATTTGCGAAGTTGGGGGACTTTACTAAACCTTTTTATAGCGGCTCGCATATTAAAAGTTGTATCAGTTACCGGTAGATTGCGCAGGAAAAATGAGCAAGCTATCTGGGCGGCCGAAATAAGCAGAATATACACCGCCGTAGATATGTAGTTGGTTGAAGTGATCAACGCCCCCAACAGCAGCGGTCCCGATACGGCGATTATGGTCGAAACTATTTTTTTGTTGACCTCAAAGGCAGTTCGCTCGCAGTTTTCGACGCACTTTGCCATATAAATATTAAACGGCAACCAAAATAGCGCCGCCGAAAAACCGTGTAGAAACGCTATCAAACCAAGATAGTTAATGATCTCAGACTGTAAAACTATAATCACTAGTATATAAATTAGACGCGCAATCACACCCAACCGGAATATCGCCAAGGCGTGATTACGTTTAATAATATAGCCCAGCAAAACTCCAAACAGACCCAAAAAGAAGTATTCCATTAGTTTGACGATCGATAAATCGACCATGCTGTCCATCGAAGTTTTAATAAAATAAGCCACCAAAAACGGCCCCAAAAACAGGTCGATTAGTTTTGTGCAAGCGTTGATGACGATGATCAAGTTGCTTTGCTTCACACATTTTATGGCTTTCATGTTGGTTTATTGTAGCAAATAGCTTTAAAAACACAAATATGTTTGAGCAAGGGAAATTTTAGTTCTATATGCTCGTCTGTCATTATTATAAAAACTGTTGCGGGGGGGGGCATTTGTGCGTTATAATACTAACCAGAACCATTTAATTAACAAAGGAGAACCTAAAATGGAACAAGAATCAAAATTGACAATGCCGCCCGAAAAGAGCAAATTTAAAATAGTATCGATAGTGTTTATTGTTTTAACCATCCTCTTGGTCGCTGCGACAACTATCCTTACTATTCAATATTTTAATCAAAAATCAGAAAACGCCAATCTGCAGACTGACGTTGAAAAGGTTAAGACCGAGCTTAGCACTTATCAGGCTGAGCAGGACGCCAAAGCCAATAAAACCACGGCCAAAAAGGACACTACCAAATCTGACCCAAACACGGTTACGGCGGAGGAGCTGCTGGCGGCAGTTAAGGCTATTGGTTTTGAGGATAGAATTATTAATAGTCCTTCAGAGATCCAAAATAGTAGCGTAGCTCCATATCAAATAGTTTCTGCCGGCACCACTTCTACTTCGGGCGTTGGTGGGGCGGTCGCTATGTTCTATCGCGATGGTGTGAATGGGGAATGGCAATATGGTTTTAGCACTCAAGCGGGGCCAGAATGTGACGACGGCCTATTTGGAGAGCGGCCAATTTTGCAAAAAGCTTTTGCAGACACCAAGTGCCGATATCGCAATGCGAACGGACAAGATAAGTATTCGACCTTAAAAGATTTTGATTCTAGTATGTTGTATTGAATTATTAGGTCTCACCTAATAAGACTAATGAGAACAGGTTTATGCTTGCATGCCATAAATAGAAGTTGTAGCATTGTTAGCAATATGAGCAACCACGGAGTTTTAGATATCGGCGGAGAGCCAGTGCTTTATGACTCAGAAAAAGTTTTAAAACCCGATATTGTAACTGTTTTTTTGGCACAACACGCTGCCCAGTTGTATTTTGGCATGTATTTGGGAGGTTGTTCTAGAGAACAAGCTAGAGTTTTAGAGATTGGTATTGGTAGCGGTGCATTTTCAGTAGCTTTTGCGAAAGCTACCAGAAATTTGGTCGGATCGGAATGTGAGATCGTAATCAACGGCACTGATATAAGCAACGATGCTCTTGAAATTGCCGATAAAAACTTATCTTTGGCACGTGGAAGAGGGTTGATTGATGGCTTTGATCTTAAGCAAACGGATTATCTGGCAGACGCCAGCGATGACAGTATTTATGACGTGATTTACTTTAACCCGCCTTATCTAAAACCGGGGACGAAATTGCGTGACGAATTCGTCGGGTCGCCAGAAGTCTCCGTGTATACCGAATCGCCGTGTCAGCATTACCAAGTAATCCTACCCTACATCGCCAACCATCTTTCGGTCGGGCCTTTCCCAGATGGCGGCTATGGAATTGCCAGGTTACCCGGCGATGGCGGATTAAGTCTTCGCAATGATTTCTTAATTGATAATAATCAGCTGGATTTGCCGCAACTTTTAAAGCCGGATCGGAACGATAGATTAATTACATATGACGAAAACCATTGGTCTGTGATGAACAGAAATGCTCGATTTGCAATTATGCAGACCGCAAAGGTCGATTCGGAATCGTCTGGCGTGTTCTTGAACAGGTCTTTTCCACCGTCAGACTGGACTGATAATCAGTACCAAAATAACGAAAGCTTGACCAAAACAGTTTTATAGGGTAAACTGGTTTCAAGTTAATCGTCATATTTTAACGTTATAAGGAGAAAAATGCTCGCAATTCGTTTGCAAAGGGGCGGCCGTAAGGGCTACCCGGTTTATCGAGTGATTGTTCAAGAATCACAGCGCACGCCGACCTCTGGTCGGGTGGTGGCGCAGGTCGGGAGTTATAACCCGCACACCAAAGAAGTTAATTTGAAAAAGGATGTGATTTTGAAACATCTGGCTTGTGGGGCGCAACCTAGCCCACGAGTGGTCAAGTTGTTGGCGGAAAATAAAATTGATCTGCCAAAATGGGTCAAGCAGGCCGATGGTAAAAAATCTGGCGAAACTCGTTTTCCAGATAAATTGCGCAAAAATCAGCCAGAAGAGGCTCCAGCTGAGGTGAAGGCAGAGGAGACCGCGCCAGTTGAGGCCAAAGCTGAAGAACCCGCGCCGGAAGCTGAAGCTGCTGAGCCGGCTGAAACTGCGCCAACTGAGGAAGTTGCAGCTGAGGAGAAACCTGAAGAAAAAGCTGACGATCGGCCGGCTGAAACTGAAAATAAAGCTAAAGTTGAGACCGCACCCGAACCCGAAGCTGAAGCCGAAAAAACCCCAGAACCAGCGCCAGAAACTGAAGAAAAATCAGCCGCTTAAAAATGTTGTAAAAATTACAACATGACTAGAACATAAAACGCTATATCTAGTGTCTGGCACGCTACATGTAGCGTTTTTAGGTAGGCCAGAAAAGCTCAATATTTCGTTGTAATTTCTACAACAAAACAAATATTATACAACAAAACCCAATTTTACAAGGTCCGACCTTGTAAAAAGACATATTATACCATAAACCAGCTTTTACAAGGACTGTCCTTGTAAAATGAGATTTATGGTATAATAAATTCCCTTGCAATTATCTCAAATATGATATAATTATGAGCGAAATGAGCGAAGATTATAAAGCGCGGATTGGGCGGATGATTCAGCATCAGCGCCAGTCACGCCAGATGACGCAGAGTGAATTAGCGGGGGCAATCAACACCAGCCAGAGTGCGATTAATCGGATTGAAAAAGGTAAGCAAAATATATCACTGGAGATGTTAGCGCGTATTAGCGAGGTGCTTAGCAGCGACATTATTTCTTTGAATCGCAGCGGCAAAGTTAATTTTGCGGTCAACGGCGGGCGCAAGCTGGCCGGCAGCGTGACTATCAATACTAGCAAAAACGCCGCTGTGGGACTGCTTTGCGCGACCCTGCTTAATCAGGGGAAAACGGTTTTGCGCAATGTGGCGCGGATTGAGGAGGTGCACCGGATTTTGGAAGTGCTGGAGAGTATTGGCGTCCAGACGCGCTGGCTGAACGAGCGCGGCGATTTGGAAATTAACCCGCCGAAGGTTTTGAAGTTGGATCAGATTGATTTTAACGCCGCCAAGCGCACCCGCTCAATCATTATGTTTTTGGGGCCGCTGCTGCGGCAGTATCGCGATTTTAAGATTCCTTACGCTGGTGGCTGTTCTTTGGGTAAGCGCACCATTGAGCCGCATTTGGCTGGTCTTGAGCCGTTTGGGCTGAAGATTGACACTACTTGTGGCACGGATTATTATCGAGCGGTGACTCAGGTGAAATCGCCGGAGGAGGCTATTGTGCTGATTGAGCGCGGCGACACCGTGACCGAAAATATTATTATGGCGGCGGCGCTGCACGACGGCGAGGTTACGATTCGCAATGCCAGCGCCAATTATATGGTGCAGGATTTGTGCTTTTTCCTGCAAAAGTTGGGGGTGAAAATCAGCGGTATTGGCACGACGATTTTGAAGATTCGGGGGCTGAAAAAGATTAACAAGGCGGTGGAGTATTTTGTGTCAGAGGACCCAATCGAGGCGATGAGTTTTATCGCTGCGGCGGTGGTGACGGAGAGTGAAATTGAGATTAAGCGGGCGCCGATTGAATTTTTGGAGCTGGAGCTGATAACGCTGGCCGGAATGGGCCTTGAATTTGACAAATCGCCGGAATATAAGTCGAAAAATGGCCAAACGCGGCTGGTGGATTTGCAAATAAAATATTCGGATTTGGTGGCGCCGAACGATAAGTTGCACGCCCTGCCGTCGCCCGGAATTAATCAAGATAATTTGCCGTTTTTGGGCCTGATTGCCACGATGGCGGAGGGCCGGACGCTGCTGCACGATTGGGCTTATGAGAATCGGGCGGTTTATATGACGGAGCTGAACCGGCTGGGTGCGGATATTGAGCTGATTGACCTGCACCGGGTTTATATTAACGGTCCGACCAAGTGGAAGCCGGTCGATATTACCGCGCCGCCAGCGCTGCGGCCGTCGGTGGTGATGATGCTGGCGATGCTGGCCGCGCCGGGCAAGTCGATTTTGCGCGATGTTTATAATATCAAGCGCGGTTATCAGGATTTGCCGGAGCGGTTGAACGCTTTGGGGGCGGATATTCAGACTATCAACGAACTTTAGATGTCATTCCGGCCTCCGAGCCGGCATCCAGAAATGGTAATTTTGTGCTAAAATAGGGGCAGATTGGAGGAAAAATGGACAAACAAGTTTTTGATTTAATAGCGGCGGAGGAGGCGCGGCAGCGCGAGGGGTTGGAGCTGATTCCCAGCGAAAATTATGTGTCGCGGCCGGTTCTTACGGCGCTGGGTTCGGTTTTTACTAATAAATATTCGGAGGGCTATCCCGGCAAGCGCTATTATGGCGGGCAGGTCAACACCGATAAATTGGAGCAGCTGACCATCGATCGGGCCAAAAAATTGTTCGGTGCCGATCACGCCAATGTTCAGCCGCACTCTGGGGCGCAGGCCAATATGGCGGTTTATAACGCTTGGTGCGAGCCGGGCGACACTATCCTTGGGATGGATCTGGGGCACGGCGGGCATTTGACGCACGGTTCGCCGGTGACACAGGCGGCGCAGGTTTATAACTTTGTGCGTTATAAGACTTTGCCGAGCGGTGAAATTGATTACGCCGAGGTGGAAAAGCTGGCGACCGAGCATCAGCCGAAGATTCTTTTGGTGGGCTACTCGGCTTATAGCCAGATTCCGGATTTTGAGCGGCTGGCCGCGATTGGCCAGAAAGTTGGCGCGCTGTTGATGGCTGATATGGCGCACGTGGCTGGTTTGATTGCCGGCGGTGCGCATCCTAATCCGCTGCAGTTCGGTTTTCAGGTTATGACCACGACTACTCACAAAACTTTGCGCGGGCCGCGTGGCGGGCTGATTTTGTCGATGGGGACGGTTAGTAACCCTTGGAAAAAGCCAGAGAAAACGATTGAAAATATCCCGACCCTGATTGATCGCAGCGTTTTTCCGGGCACGCAGGGCGGGCCGCTGATGAACACTATTGCGGCTAAGGCGGTTAGTTTTTACGAAGCGGCGCGGCCGGAATTTGCCGAATATGCCCAGCAAGTTGTCAAAAATGCCGCGATTTTGGCGGCTGAGTTTGACAAAAAAGGCTATAAATTGGTGGCTGGCGGCACCGAAAATCACCTGATTTTGATTGATATGATGGCCAGTCGCGGCATTGATGGCGGGGTAGCGCAGGAAGTTTTGGACGAAGTTGGCCTGACGACTAATAAAAATGCCATTCCAGATGACAGTTTGCCACCGGCCACGCCGTCCGGTTTGCGGCTGGGTTCGCCGGCGGTGACTAGTCGCGGTATGAAGGAGCCAGAGATGGTTAAAATTGCCGATTTGATTGATCAGGCCATAACTAACCGTGAAAATCCGGCAAAATTGGCCGAAATTCACGTAAAAGTTCGAGATTTGACGGCCAAATTTCCCTTACCGAGCGATTTATAGTAAAATAGGAGAATTATGGCAACAATGAAAGAATTGCGCGACGAGCGCTTAAGAAAACTCGAAGAAATTAAAAAACTGGGCGTTGATCCTTATCCGGCCAAGACTGACCGCGATACCGAAATTGGCCAGATTACGGCTAATTTTGCGAAATTTGATGGCAAACCGGTGGTGGTGGCTGGCCGAATCGAGGGTATTCGCAAGTTTGGCAAGATTGCTTTTATGGTGCTGCGCGATTTTTCGGGCCAGATTCAGCTGTTTTTGAAGGACGGCGAAGTTGACGGCTCACAGGGTGACGGGCTGGATCTCAAAAACCTTAATTTGCTGGATATTGGCGATTTTGTAGAGGCCACCGGCGAGGTGATAAAAACCAAAACCGGCGAGATTTCGGTGATGACGCGGCGCCTGAAAATCCTGACTAAATCCCTGCGGCCGATGCCGACTGGGCCGGACGGTTTTACTAACAAGGAGGAGCGCCTGCGCCGGCGCTATATCGATATGAATGTCAACCGCGATGTGCGCGACCGCTTTGTGCGCCGCGCCAAATTTTGGCAGGCTAATCGCGATTTCCTAAACAAAAACGGCTTTATTGAAATCAACATTCCAGTGTTGGAACACACCACCGGCGGCGCCGACGCCAACCCGTTTGTGACCCATATGGACGCGCTGGACACCGATTTTTATTTGCGAATTTCCCACGAATTGCCGCTGAAGCGCCTGATTGGTGCCGGTTATGAAAAAGTTTACGACATTGGCGCGCGTTTTCGCAACGAAAATTATAGCGACGAGCACCTGCCGGAACACGTGGCGATGGAATGGTATGCCGCCTATTGGAATTGGCAGGACGGAATGAAATTTATGGAGGATTTGTTTAAATATGCCTTGAAGGAGACTTTTGGCACGCTGAAATTTCAGACCCGCGGTTTTGACATTGATATGGCTGGCAAATGGAAAATTGAAAATTATCCGGATTTGATTCGCGAACGTTACGGAATTGATGTATATAATACAACACTTGCCGAAGTCAAAAAGGCTTTGCAGGACAATAAGCTGGAAGTCGAGAAAAACGACAGCATTCCGCGCGGCATCGACAAATTATGGAAAGCCATCCGCGCCACCATCGGTGGGCCGGTTTGGGTGATCAACGAGCCGAAATTCCTGTCGCCGCTGGCTAAAACCGCCGACGACGGCGTCAGCGCCCAACGTTTCCACCCGATTATCGCTGGGTCGGAACTGGGTAACGGCTTTTCCGAACTAAACGACCCGCAGGATCAATTGGCCCGATTTGTCGAACAACAGCAAATGCGCGACGCCGGCGACGACGAAGCCCAAATGCTAGACATCGATTTTGTGGAAATGCTGGAATACGGTATGCCGCCGGCCTGCGGCTGGGGCCACAGCGAACGAGTTTTTTGGTTTTTCGAAGGCGTGACCGCCCGCGAAGGCGTGCCGTTCCCGCAACTGCGCTTTGATATTGATGAGGTCACCAAAGCCATTTATCCAGAGGTGAAGTTTTAAACTAGCGTCATTCCGGCCCCCGAGCCGGAATCCAGACATAGTTTTATTAATACTAAAACTTGAGTTGTTATGACACCTAGAAACTTTATAAAGTTTTGTGTTAAGATTAGCTTATGAAAAAAGCCCTATTTTTAGTCTGCGGTGCGATTATGAGCGTGTTATTGGGCGGCACGCCAGCTGGGGCGGTGACGGATTTTTATTTTGATGATTTTTCGGCCGATTATTATTTGTCGCGCGACGCTGATGGGGTTTCGCGATTGACGGTTAGGGAAAAAATGACGGCGCGATTTGCTGATGAGGCCAGTGATAATCACGGTATTGAACGGGCCATACCGGAAAATTATCAATTTGACGACAGCGGTTTTTTGGCTTCGCGTAGTTTGGGCCTTGCGATTGATAATGTCAGCGGCGGACCTTATGCCACGCGCAGCGATGACGGTGTGCTAATTACTCGCATCGGCGATGCCGACACGGTGGTCAGCGGGCGGCAGGTTTATGCCATCAATTGGTCAGCCAGCAACGTAACGCGCAATTTTGACAGCGGTGATGAATTTTATTGGGATGCTAATGGCGATGGCTGGTCGCAACCTTTTCAGGCCGTCACGGCACGGGTACACATCCCGGCCGATCTGGCGGCGGCGCTGGACGGGCAGGCCAAATGTTGGGCCGGCAGTTACGGCGACACCAGCCAGAATTGTAATATTGAAAAAACTGACGAACCGGACGGCCAGCTTTTTACTTTTACTGCCAACCGGCCACTGCGAGCTCGGGAAACTTTGACTTTTGACATTGGTTTTGCAGCCGGCACTTTTGCTAAGCCGGCTTTTGATATTTCGGCGGTGCTAGGGTTGTCGATGGAAAGTCTTTTGACGGTGCTGGTTCTAGTGATATCGCTAACAGTGGCGGCCCTGATTTGGCTAATAATTGTTCTGGTCAAATTCCGGCCGCACAAAACCAACCGCGCCATCATTCCGCAATACCAGCCGCCCGAAAATCTGAGCGTGGTGGAATC
Organism: Candidatus Nomurabacteria bacterium; assembly: GCA_031264785.1. Classification (GTDB taxonomy): domain Bacteria; phylum Patescibacteriota; class Saccharimonadia; order Saccharimonadales; family Saccharimonadaceae; genus JAISDN01. The sequence goes on along the minus strand of JAISDN010000031.1, from coordinate 16 downwards.
GACGGTTTGGTGGTCG
>JAISDN010000048.1 GCA_031264785.1 Candidatus Nomurabacteria bacterium | reverse complement strand
CACATTCTAGGGTAGAGGCGCCTTGCTTGATGGGGATCATGTTGGGGTCTAGGTCTACTTCAAGGTCTGAGGCGCTAGGGCCTCCGACTGTGAGATCGGACTTTATCCAGCAGGCGGAGCTTACAGTTCCTTTCATGTGGGCTTTAATGTAGGAGAATAGGAGGACTAGGGCTAGGGCTAAAATGATTACTAAGAGGAAGATTAAAACTCGCTTGGGAGTAATGTGTTTCTTCAAAAACCTAAAAGGCTTCAACACCGGCGCGAAAAACTTCTTAACGGACACTTTCCTCTTAGTGCCTTTTGATTTGTCTGATTTCAATCGCTTTAACATAAACTCACAACTCCCATTTACTTTGTCGATATTGTAACACAAGCGGAATAGCCAAAGCAAGCTATTTTCCAAGCAAACCGAACATATTTTTCTTATATTCCTCAACGCCGGGCTGGTTAAAAGGATTAACGCCCAGAGTGTAAGCGCTGATAGCGCAGGCCATTTCCATAAAATAGATAAATTCACCGATTGACTTAGGGCTGATGTCGGACAAATTTAGAGTCATCACCGGCACGCCGCCGTCGTGATGAGCCTTAGCAGTGGCTTCATAAGCTTTCTGATTGACCAGCGACAAGTTTTTGCCAGCCAGATAATTCAGCCCATCGCCGTCGTCTTCAGCCGCCGGAACAACGACCTCCACCGGCGATTTCCCAAACTGCACAAAAGTCTCAAAAACCTGCCGTTTGCCGTCCTGCAAATACTGGCCCAAACTATGCAAATCGGTCGTAAAAATCATCGAATCCGGCAAAATCCCTTTGCTATCCTTGCCCTCAGATTCGCCAAACAGCTGTTTCCACCACTCATTCATAACCGCAAAAGATGGCTCAAAACAACTCAGAACTTCCACGCCATAGCCTTTTTCATATAACACATTTCTATATAAAGCATAGTCCAATGCCTCAACAATCACTTTTCCAAGGTCCGTCCTTGGAAAACTGCCTGCGCCAGCCATTAGTTCGTCGACATCGATGCCGGCTGCAGCGATTGGCAATAGCCCGACCGCAGTTAAGACTGAATAGCGGCCGCCGATATTGTCCGGCACGACGAATTTTTCCCAGCCATTCTCCGTTGCCAAATCGTGCAGCGTACCCTTTTTGGCGTCAGTGGTGGCGTAAATCCGCTGGTTGGCCGACGCGCCGTAACGTTTGGCAAGTTCCGCGCGCAAAACTCGAAAAGCCAGCGCTGGCTCCAAAGTTGTGCCGGATTTGGAAATCACATTTATTGACCAATCTTTGCCGTCCAGCCGTTTCAAAACTTTATCAAGTTCTATTGAGCTCAAGTTATTGCCGGCAAAAATAATCTCGGTGGTTTTTCTGGATTCCGGATCAAGTCCGGAATGACCCAATAATTCAATCACCGCCCGCGCGCCCAAATACGACCCACCAATCCCGATAACCACCAAAATATCGCTATCATCGCGAATCTTCTCAGCCGCCGCCTTAATCCGAACATACTCGTCGCGGTCATAATTTTCCGGCAAATCACGCCAGCCCAAAAACTCACTACCTTCGCCGCCGCCGTTCAAAACTTTGTCGCGCGCCGCCACGACGCGCTCCAATGCGGCATCATATTCCTCACCACTCACAAAATTTTTTATATATTTATCGTCTAACGTAATCATTTTCCCCTCCATTCTCTAATTTAATTATAACACAACGAAACAAGAGAAAAGAAAACTCGTTCTCTTTTTTGAGTGAGGCAGTGTTACATTTATTCAATAGAATAATTATACCAAACTTGAAACAGTTATTTGTCCTTTATAAATCCCGGCCCTCAATCCGCCACCGGGTTGGATCAGGTCGCCCGACTTGGCGGTTTTTAGGGTTTTTAATAATCGTTTTAGCTGTGGCATAGTTAATTTTTCGTGCGTGGTTTTGCGCAGGATTTCTAATGCCACATTTTCCGGCAACTTCGCCAGCTGGTTTGTTGATAATTGTTCGCTATTTGCTAAATGATAATAGTTATTATTATCAATAAGGATTTGTTCGATTTCGGCACGCAGTTTGACTTGTTTTTTGTATAAATTAACTAACCGCTGCCGTTGCTGGCCGGTCAATCGTGTAACAATATCACGCACCCGATTGCGCAAATATTTGGGCTGATAATTAGTCTGGTCCTCAACCCATTTCAGATTATTTTTAATGGCATAGGCCACGATTTCCGCCTTACTCTTGTCCAGCAGCGGTCGCAAAACATCGTCCGACCAAAACGGCGCCAACCCGCGCCAGCCAGTGCCACGAATCAGATTAATTAGAACCGTCTCAATCAAATCGTCCTGGTGGTGGGCGGTGATAATCTTACCACCCGCTGCCACCGCTCGCAAAAATTCGTAACGCTTGCTGCGGGCCAATTCCTCGCTAGCGTTTTTGCCGAGATTTGCCCGTTTGACAAAAAACTCCAACCCGTATTTTTCGGCCAAGTGTCGCACAAACTCTGCGTCCCCACCCGACTCCGCCCGAATGCCGTGATCAAAATGCGCCACTACGCAATCTTGCAAATTCAGTCCCGTAACTTCCTCGCGCGCCACCATATCCAACAAAACCACCGAATCCACCCCGCCGGAAATCGCCAAAACGTTTTTCATAGGTCTATTGTAGCAAAAAATTCCGGTTTTGGCTCCGGAGGCCGGATATCACGCTTCGCGCTCCTTCGCTCGCTCACGAAAGAAAATGCCTGCGGCGCTTTCTTTCGTTTCACTCGCTACACCGACCGGCGACTATTTTTGCTTTGCAAAAAGTCGCCGATTCAAACCAATCTCCACAATCAAAACTAAAATAACAACCGCAAGGGTTGCTATTTTAGTTTTGGCTCCGGAGGCCGGATTCGAACCGGCGACCAATTGGTTAACAGCCAACTGCGCTACCGCTGCGCTACTCCGGAACAGAGGAGTGTCTATTTAATTAACATTATAGCGCAGTGTGAAAGAAAATACAAATCGCCATGTTATTGGTTCTATCGAACCAATGTAACAGTTCCTCGCCTCGGAAAAGTAAGCAAGCTTCCTTTTCTTTCGGACTCGTCATGTTATAATAGTAACATGAGAAATCGCACTTCCCTGATGTTCGCATCGCTGTTGGTTGTCGGTGACGCGCTGGCAGTTCTAGTTGCTTATACTGTGGCCTATATTTTGCGTACCAGGCTTTCCGACGTGCCGGCATATTACGACACAATCGGCATCCACGAGTTCTTTCTGTCGCTGTTAATATTATTGCCATTTATCATAATTTTGTTTAGCCTGATTGGCGTTTACCGCACCCAACCGCAAAAGAAATTGGCGCAAGCCGGCCGAGTCTTCTTTGGTGCCGGCGGAGCGATGCTATTCATG
>JAISDN010000047.1 GCA_031264785.1 Candidatus Nomurabacteria bacterium | reverse complement strand
CACATTCTAGGGTAGAGGCGCCTTGCTTGATGGGGATCATGTTGGGGTCTAGGTCTACTTCAAGGTCTGAGGCGCTAGGGCCTCCGACTGTGAGATCGGACTTTATCCAGCAGGCGGAGGGGACTGTTCCTTTCATGTGGGCTTTCAAGTAGAATGCAAATAGGATTATTAGGAAGACTAAGATGATAGTAATGAGATAAATAAGTAATTTTTTGGGAGTGAAGTAGGGTTTGAGGGGCTTTAAGAGTTTGGAGGAGTTAGACTTCAGGGATTTAAAAGACTTAGCGGGTTTAGAGGTTTTCCTTGACAAGGTTGACCCCCCCCCGTGGGATTCATCAGCAAATAGTTTAGATTTCTTCAACATTACAAACACTCTCCGTTTTAGGTTGTTGAGTTTAGTATAGCATAAGTGGGATGGAAGGGCAAAACTTCATATCCCTATTATTAAATAAATTTCATATTATTAATTTTATTAAGTTCCACCTAATAATTATGGTAATTATTAAGAATTTCTTATTGATAATAGTTATTATTACTAATAAGAAATCTTGTTATTTATTTTCTAGATTCCGGATCGGAGTCCGGAATGACGGGAGTCACAATTCTATCTTTTGATAATTTTTGATATTCTTAGGCGGCTTGACGCTGGTAATAATAATTTGCGAGTCGCCGAAACCGTTTAGGAGATTTTTTTGATGAGTGGCGTCAAATTCACTCATAATGTCGTCCAGTAAAACCACCGGGGAACTGTCTTTTAAAAGCGCATATTCCGAATTTTTTAACGCCAAAATCAAGGTGCGATTTTCGCCACGCGACACGGTGGCACTGGCATCTTTATGATTGAAAATAAAATTCACATCGTGCTGATGTGGGCCAATCGAAGTGTGGCCGATGGATTTTTCCAAAGCGTGATTTTCATACAATTTGTCCAAAATTTCTTGCTGAGTTTTCAAAATCGATTCGTATTTTAGCTCAACTTCGTCGGAGCAACCAGCGATTTTTTGGTATTCGCCAGAAATTATTTCGTTGATTTTGGAAATATAATTTTCGCGCACTTTAATAATTTTGCTGGCTAACTCCGCAAACTGCATATCCCAAACAAACAAATCGTCGTGCGAAGCTTGATCTTTCAATAGCTGGTTGCGCTGTTTCAAAACCCGCTGATATTTATTGATATTTTTTTGGTGATTTTTGTCAAAACTATAAGCAAAGCGATCAATAAAATCGCGGCGGCGGGCCGGCGAACCAAAAACCAAATTGAGATCTTGGGGCTCAAATAAAATCACCGGTTTTTTATGTTGAGCCGGCAGACGATTGAAATTTTTATGTTGAGCTTCAAAAGTTTTGGCATCGTTTTGGTATTTAACGCTGCGTTTGTCGCCACCAACCGCCACATCAATCCGCCACCAGTCCGCGCCACGCCGCGTAATCTCTTCAAAATTGGACCGCCAAGATTTACCAATCAAACTCAGATAAACCGCCTCCAAAATCGAAGTTTTGCCGCTACCGTTAGGGCCGGTAATGATGGTTTTTTTAGCAAAATCGACCTGAAAATCCGGATGTTTTCGAAAATTTTGCAAACGCGCCGAAGTTATCATAAACCCATTATATACTAACTAGCTTTTGACCGGCATTATAATATGTTTGTAGCTGTCGTCTTGGCCAGTCAGCAGGGCCGGCGCCAGTTTGCCAGAAAAACTGAATTTAATTTTTTCACCGGTGATGGCGTTTAGGGCCGTCAACAGATATTTGGCGTTTAGGGTTATTGAAGCGTCGCCGACGATTTCGGCCTCGATTTCGCTGTTATTGTCGCCGAATTCTGAAGTAATGGTGTTAATTTCCAGAGTTTTATTAGCCGAACTGGTTTTCAAAATTATCGATTCGGCGCTTTGGCGAGCAAACAACTCGGCGACTTTGACGGCTTGGACAAACTCCGAACGGTCAACTTCGGCCGAATTGTCGGTTTTTTCCGGAATCAGCGAGCGATAATTGATAAAATTGCCATCAATCAGGCGCGAAATGATGGTTATTTGGCCGATTTCAAACTTAATCTGCTCGTCGTTCAAAGAAACTTTAATAGCTTGGTCGCTTTCAATCACCCGCACCACTTCAGAAATAGTAGTGGCCGGAATAATGGTGTTGATGTCGGTTTTTTTGTCGATCAGCTGCTTTTCGGCCAAGCGGTAGCCGTCGGTGGCGGTCAGGTATAATTTGTCATTGAAAGTGTGCAAATACAGGCCGGTCAGAATCGGGCGAGTAGTGTCGTTGCTGGTGGCTGGCAAAACTTGGCCGGCGGAGGTTTTAAACAATTCACTGTCTAGTTCAAAACCGGTTTTTAATTTGTCGTCCGGAAAAGCCGGGAATTCGTCGGTGCTAATGGTGTTGATGGTGGATTTATAATTACCAGCTTCGATTTTTAGCTTACCATCTTTGGTTTTCAGGGTGATTTTGGTTTTTGGCAGGTTATTAATAAAGTCGGTTATCAGGTTAGCCGGCACCAGCACCACACCGTCTTCTTCGACTTTGGCGGTGATGGAATTGTTTATAAAGACCTCCAAGTTTGTGGCGTTTAGTTGTAATACACCATTTTCGGCTCGTAGTAATATATTATTTAAGATTGGCAGGGTAGAGTGGGAATTGGCGATTCGGGCTACTGAATTTAAAGCTTTCGAAAAACCGTCTTGGTTTAAAATAATTTTCATATTTTCTCCTTTTTATAATTAATAGTAATAATAAGTCCTGTGGAAGATGTGGAATTGTGCTGGAATAACAGAGGTTGGTGGGTAAAAAACGGCTGTTTAAAGTTTGTGGGTAAAAATGTGAAAAATCTGTGAGTTTTACCCATCTTTATAAAACGTAAAAAATCTACCCACATTTTTTCACAAAAAGTCTCACAACCAACCCACAATTTATCCATAGTTTTTAAACAATTTTTAAACATATAAAACCTCGCGGATGCTGGTGATTTGCTCGTTTAGCTTGGTGTCCAACTTAATACCTTTTTCAATTTTTTTAACACCATACATCACGGTGGTGTGGTCTTTGCGGTTGATAACCCGGGCGATTTCCGGAAAACTCAGGCGTAGCTCGGAGCGAATTAAGTACATTGAAATCTGGCGCTCCAGAGAGTTTTTGTGCGACGGGCTGGTGATGTCGTCGGGCTTGATATTGAAAAATTCGGCGGTTTTGATAATAATTTGGCGCGGCGTGAAATGCTTGTTGGCGGCTGGCTTGATGTTGTCAATAATAATCTGCACCACGTCGATGGTCGGCTCAATACCTTTCATCTCAACATAAGCGATCAGTTTGTTGATAATACCTTCCAGCTCGCGAATATTGGTTTTGATGTTTTCTGCCATAAATTCCACCACTTCTCGGGAAATATTTTGGCCAAGTTCGTTGGCTTTGGACTCGATAATCGCGCAGCGCGTCTCCAGATCGGGCAGGCTAATATCAATCGACACGCCCATCGAAAAGCGGCTGCGCAGACGGTCGGTCAGGGTTGGAATATTGGTGGGTGGTCGGTCAGAACTGAGGATGATTTGCTTGTTTTGCTGGTGCAGGGCATTAAAAGTGTTGAAAAAAGCTTCCTGAGTGCTGGTTTTACCGGCAATAAATTGGATGTCGTCGACAATCAGAATGTCAACACTGCGATAGCGTTTTTCAAAACCAGATTTTTTATTGCGGATATGATCCAAAAAATCGTTCACAAAATCTTCGGCCGTCAGATATCGCACCTTAACGCCCAGTTTTTCCCGAGCTTCGTTGCCAATGGCTTGAATTAAGTGGGTTTTGCCTAAGCCGACGCCGCCGTAAATAAACAGCGGATTGTAGCGCCGGCCCGGCCCTTTGGAAATAGCGATGGCGGTGTTGTAGGCTAGGTCGTTGCAGTTGCCGACGATGAAGTTTTTGAACTGGTACTTGCTATTTAGGCCATCGCCAGAAATGGCTTTTGGCCGCTGCACAACTTCAGCTACCGGTGCCGCAGCTTCGGTCGCTTTTTCTGGCGCGCCTTTAACCGGTCGTGATTTTTTCTTCAGAGTATAATTTATGGTCGGGTTTGAAAAACCATTAGACATCAGGATTTCGCGCAGATTGCCGTGAAAACGCTGTTCAAATTGTTTTTTAGCAAAGGGATTGTGATGGGCGATGGTGATTTCCTCGCCGTTAATCTCGGTAATTTCAATTGGGTCGAACCAAGTGATGTAATTGAAGTCGGAAAGAGTAGCTTGGGCTTCGCCTTTAATAATATTAGTCAAAACCTCCTCTTGTTTTCGCATATCTCCCTCCTTGTGTTTCCAAATTAACTTTATTGTAGCGAAAATCGGATTTTTCCACAACCCTAATTTCGGCTGTTCAAAATTTGTCAAATCAGGGTGGATTTTTCCACAAACAAAAAATGACAGATGGAAAGCTGTGGAAAAAATCTGTGAAATTGTGAAAAAGTTTATAGACTAGACCGAAAAATTGTTTTTTGATACAATGAAACGGTAAATAAATTAAAGTTCGAGATAAGTGCTGGATACCTAACTTTTAGCCATTCCAAAAAAGCTAGATACCCGTTACTTATCCTCGAAGAAAGAAGGTATAAATGGCTATTATTAACCCGAATGGTCAAGAGTTAATCAGAGTGGAGACCGATTTTTTTGGTAAAAAACTGTCACTAGAATATGGTTTGGTGGGATTTCGCACCACTGCCAGCGTGCTGGCGCGCTACGGCGAAACGGTGGTGCTGGGCACGGCTATGAGCGGCGGCATTAACCCGAACTTGGATTATTTCCCGCTGTCGATCGATTATGAAGAGAAGTTTTACGCCACTGGTAAAATCAGCGGCAGCCGCTTTATTAAAAGAGAGGGTCGGCCCAGCGACGAAGCGGTTTTGATTGGCCGGTTGATTGATCGGCCAGTGCGGCCGCTGTTCCCGAAGGGCTATCGCAATGAATTGCAACTGGTGGCCACAGTGCTGTCCAGCGATCCGACTTTCCGGCCTGACGCCATTGCTATGATTGCCGCTAGCAGTGCTCTAATGTTGAGTGGCGCACCGTTTGACGGCCCAGTGGCCGGCCTGCGGATTGGCCTAGACAAAAACGGCGATTTTGCGACTTTCCTATCGCGAGAAGAGATGGCTGATGGTCAGCTGGACTTGTTTGTGGCCGGCACCGAAAACGGCGTGATGATGGTGGAAGCCGGTGCCAAAGAAGTCAGCGAAGATCAGATTGCTGATGCCATCGAATGGGCGCTGGATAAAATCAAGCCGGCTTTGGCTCTGCAAAAAGAGTTAAGAGATAAAATTGGGGTCGAGGCTAAAGAATATGAACTGGTCAAACCCAACGAAGAGATTCAAACCGCTGTTGATAAGTGGCTAGAAGGCAAACTGGGCGCGGCGGTGCGCAAGCCAAATCCGGAGCGCAACGAGCTAATTCAGGTGCTGCGCGACGATTTCCACACCGATTTTGCCGACAAAATTGAGGAATATGACGAAATCAAGGCCGAATATGACGAAGCTTTCACGCTGGCGGTGCATAATGATGTCCGAAAAGGCATTTTGGAGGACAACCTTCGTCCCGACGGCCGACAACTGGATGAAGTTCGTCAGCTGTCCAGCGAAGTGTCGCTGTTGCCACGAGCCCACGGCTCCAGCTTGTTTACGCGTGGCGTAACGCAGGCTCTAAACATCGTCACTCTGGCGCCACTGTCTTATGCCCAAGTGGTTGACACTATGGAATCGACCGACGGCGAGCGCCGTTATATGCATCATTACAACGCTCCGGGCTACACTGTGGGTGAAGTCAAGCGGCTGGGTAGCGCTGGTCGGCGTGAAATTGGGCACGGCTATTTGGCGGAACGGGCTCTGATACCGGTTTTGCCAGACGAAGAAACTTTTCCTTATGCCATCCGTTCGGTCACAGAAATTATGAGTCAAAACGGTTCGACTTCAATGGCGGCAACTTGTTCAAGTTGTATGGCTCTAATGGACGCCGGCGTGCCGATTCTGCGACCGGTTAGCGGCGTGGCGATGGGCTTGATGCTGGACGGCGACAAACCTTACATTTTGACCGACCTGATGGATGCCGAAGATTTTGCCGGCGATATGGACTTCAAAGTTACCGGCACCAGCGAAGGCATTACAGCTCTGCAGATGGATATGAAAGTTCACGGCCTGCCGGCGGACATTTTGCGTCAGGCTTTAAATAAAGCCAAAACCGGTCGGAAGTTTATTCTCGATCATATGCTGTCGGTCATTCCACAGGCCAAAACCGAAATCAGCAAATACGCTCCGCAAATCGACAAACTGATGATTAATCCCGACAAAATTGGCGCGATCATCGGCAAAGGCGGCGAGACTATCAACGCCATCACCAAAGAAACCGGCGTCGAGATTGACATTAAAGAAGACGGTTTGGTGACCTTCGCCAGTAATAGTCCGGAAAATATGACAAAAGCCATCGATTGGGTCAAGTCGCTGGTGGAAGAGCCGGAAGTTGGTAAGATTTATGAAGGCAAAGTCGTGACGATTAAGGATTTTGGGGCTTTTGTGAATATTATGCCCGGCATTGACGGAATGCTGCATATTAGCCAAATTAGCGATCACCGAATCGATAAGGTCACTGACGTTTTGCACGAAGGCGACACCGTTAGGGTTAAGCTGCAAGCCATCGACGATCGCGGTAAGTTGTCGCTGACGATGCGCGATGTGCCGCAAGTTCAGTAAATCTTCAGCAAGCTTTGTTAAAAAGGAGGGGTGATGAAAGAGCATAATAAAAATATCGTGATTGGTGCTGTGACGGTGCTGCTGTTTGTAGTGCTAGTCGGTGTGGCCGGTTTTGGCGGCGCGGCGCTGTACGACCGGCTGCTGGACGTTGACGAGGTCAATACCGAGCTGGTTAGTATTAAAGAAGAAGGCGACGCCATCTCAGCGGCGGTCGACAAAATCGGTCCCAGCGTGGTGTCGATTGTGGTTTCTGGCAAAACGGTTACTAATAATAGTTATTACAATCTGTTTTTTGGTGGTAATTTGGAGCAGGAAACTCAGAGCGCCGGCACCGGTGTGATCATTAGCAAAGACGGCTATGTCTTGACAAATAAGCACGTTATTGCCGAAAATACCACAAAAGTCAAAATTGTCACGCGCGACGGGGTAGAGTATGACGACGTTGAGGTGGTGGCGCGCGATCCGTTGACCGATATTGCGTTTTTGAAGATTAAAGATGCTAAAGATTTGACGCCGGCCACGCTGGGCGATAGCTCCAGCGTCAAAGTTGGCACCAAAGTGATTGCGGTTGGCAATGCTCTCGGCGAATACCAAAACACGGTTACCAGCGGTATTGTCGGCGGCATTGGGCGCAGTATTACCGCTCAAACCAGCAGCGGCGTGACCGAAACTTTGACCAATCTCTTGCAAACCGACGCCGCCATCAATCCGGGCAATTCCGGCGGTCCGCTGGCCACGCTGGACGGCAAAGTCGTCGGTATCAACACCGCCATTGTAGAGGATGCGCAGGGCATTGGTTTCGCCATTCCGGTTAGCGAAATTCAGGGCACGGTTGATTCGGTGCTCTCAAGCGGCAAGATTGAAAAAGCCTACTTGGGTGTGCGCTATGTCAACCTAACTAAGCAGATCGCCGAGCAAAATAATCTGCCGGTGGAAAACGGCGCTTATCTGGTGAACAGCAACGACGCGCCAATCATTAAAAACGGCCCAGCCGACAAAGCCGGCCTGCGCACTGGCGATATTATTACCGAATTTAACGGCGAGAAAATCGACGCGTCCCACACCTTAGCCTCATATATCAGCCAGCACAAGCCGGGCGACAGTGTGAAGTTGACGGTTTATCGGGGCGATAATACGATTAACGTTGATGTGAAGCTAGAAAAAATTGAATAGTTACCTTGCTTTTCCATATATTAAGGTATATATTTATACTAGGTAAGTAATAATCGTCAAGGAGAACAGAAAATGAACAAAGATTTTTATAAAGCACCGGCGGGGTACGACCCGAAGCGGTTTTACGTAGGTGAAATTTCCGGTGGCTCCGTTTTTGGGAAACAAGAATCGGAAGTGCCACCAAAATCATTAGAGTTATACAAAATTCATCGGCATCAAATATTAAACAGTGGTGTTGATTTACCAGATGACACCACAATTATTGAGGCTGAAACGATCAGGGAGCTAGCTCCTAATCCGGAGAGGGGCGGCGATGGTGACATAGTCCATTATAAATGGGATGGGCAGTTTGACCCAACCAAAATCCGGGAAAAAGCCGCGGAGTTAGGAATGCCAGAAGATAGTTCTGCTAACGATGTGTATCAAGCTGCGGTCAAAGATTTGGCCGACAGTTTGGACCTACCGGTAGATGCGCCGTTATGGGATGTGAACTACATGAAAGGGGTGCAGTACGCTGAGTATTTGAGAGAAAAAGCCAACATGCCGGAGGGTTCAACTACTGGAGAGGTCGCCGCAAGGCTGCTAGAAAGAAACAGATCGGCACAACCAGAAGTAGAATCTTCTCAAAATCAGTAAGATAGTTATCAGGTTCCACCTAATAATTCTTTAACCTTGCTTTTTGGCTACTCTTAAGCTCATTTTAAACACCCGCAAAAAATACCCCTTGACAAACCGTTTCTGGTTTGCTATACTAGGGGCACTTGAAGGAGAAATCCACAGTCTCGAAAACATTTTGAAATGATGATTTTGAAGAGAAATATTTAAAGTAAAAAGGAGAAATATGGGTCAAAGACGGCTCAAGGAAGCCACCGCGGACGATACTAATAAGCGTCCCACCAGAAGAAAAACCGGCAATTCGGTTTTGGATAACACCACCACTCGGGCCGGTGAAGTTAAACATGCCCGCAAACGCAAAAGCGATGACGTGAATATTCGCGCCAGCCAGCACATTATTGATATTCCGGTCAACAAATCGATTTATAACGGCTACGACGGCCAGCAATACAGTCCGGCCATTGGCAAGCACAAAAAACCGGAGCGCGCGCCGCGCCTCAAAGTGATTCCGATTGGCGGCTGTGGCGAAATGGGCATTGGTAAAAATATGACGGCTTTTGAATATGACAACGAAATTATTGTGGTTGATATGGGCTTTAGTTTTCCGGGCGAGGGCTATCCCGGTATCAATTACATTACGCCGGACATTTCTTATTTGGAGGAAAATCGCCAGAAAATCAAGGCGGTGGTTTTCACCCACGCTCACTTGGATCACATTGGCGCGTTTCGGCACTTGATTGCCAAAATTCCGGCGCCGGTTTATGCCACCAAGTTTACGATTGGAATGTTGAAGAAAAATTTGGAGGAGAGCCCGGACGATTATGAGCCAAATTATACCGAAATGAATCCGGAAAACCACGATCGGCAGCAGTTGTCGGACAATTTTTCGGTGGAGATGGTACGGGTTAATCACTCGATTCCCGATTCGGCGGCCCTGATTATTCGCACGCCAGTGGGCGCAGTTTTCCACTCTGGCGACTGGCGGATCGAAAAAGAGCCGGTTGACGGTAAACTGTTTGATTTTGCGCGCATTACCGAAGTGGCGGCCAAAGAGAATTTCATTTTGATGCTAAATGAAAGCACCAACGTCGAATATATGGGGCGGCACGGTCACGGCGAGTTTGACATTAAGCAGAGTTTTAGCGACGTGATGGATAAATTCCCCAGCTCGCGGATGATTGTTAGTTCGTTTTCGTCGCAGGTGCACCGCATTCAGACGATGATTGACGCGGCTGTTGCTCACGACCGCAAAGTGGCTTTTGCCGGTTATTCGCTGGTCCAAAACGTTGAAGTGGCGCTGAAGTCTGGGATGCTGAAAATTCCCAAAAATGCCGTTATGAAAATGGAAGATATTATCAAGCAGCCGGACGGCAAGGTTTGTATTATTTGCACCGGCAGTCAGGGCGAGTTTAATGCTGTGCTGTCGCGGATGGCGGTGGGGGCGCATAAATATGTCAAGATCAAGGGTTCGGACGTGATTTTGTTTTCGTCCAATCCAATTCCGGGTAACGAAATTGCGGTGACGCGCACCGTTGACGGTTTGATGCGTGAAGGTTCGGATGTTTTGCAAAATCGCAAAACCGCTCAATATGGCATTGGGCCATTGCACTTGTCGGGCCACGCTTATTTTGATGACCATGTCGAGCTGATCGAGGCGGTGCATCCCAAGTTTTATATGCCGATTCACGGTGAATTTCATATGTTACACAACAACGCCGAACTGGCCGAAAAAACTTCCGGCATCCCGCGCGAAAATATTTTCGTCTGCGATACCGGCGATATTTTGGAAATCCACCACGACGGCAGCGCCAAGAAAAATGGCCGGGTGCCAGTCGGCGGCGTGATGTATGACGACAGCGGCGAAGTGGTTTCGGAAATTGTTTTGAAAGACCGGATTCATATGTCGACCGACGGAATTTTTGTGGTGGTCATAACTGTCCAGCGCGGCACCGGCCGGCTGCTCAGTTCGCCGGACATTATTTCGCGCGGTTTTATTTATCTGCGCGACAGCGAAGATTTGATGGATTCGATCCGCCAATACTTGCGTCAAAAAATCGCCACCAGTTATAAAGGCGGCCGCAAAGACATCGACAAGCTGAAAAACGAAGTGCGCGACGACATCACGCAGGTTTTGTATGACCAGACGCGGCGCACGCCGATTGTGATTCCGGTGATTAACGAAATTGGTAGCTCCAGAAGTCAGGGCCAAAGCCAGAGCCAGCCGCCACCGCGAGAAACTTTCCGGCCAACTTTGCCAAACAATACCATTCGCCGGCCAGCTCAGCCCAAAACCACCAAACCGGCGGTCAAAAAACCAGTTCAGATTTCTTTTAAACGTCGCCCAACCGGCCCATCGGCTGGTGGTTTGTGGACGCGTTAAAGTCGCCCGCGCAGCCAAGCGTCCAGATTGCCAGCCGACAGCCCCAGCACCAAATAGCCAGAGGCGATATAATCTAAAATCGTGTCCCAAAGCTGGTCGTCCATCGCGGCCGGATCGGCTTCAATATTTTTCAGAGTCTTGATAAAATCGGCCGGTTGCAAAACTTTATCAGCTTTTTCGCGGTCGCCGGCTGGCATAAAAGTCGGCAGCCAAAAAAGTTGTGACGCGCCGGCAAAAACCGTTTGGTAATCGTCCGCAAACTGCAACTGCCGCTGGTTTTGGTGCGGCTCATAAATCACCACCAAGCGCGGATTCAGCTCCAAAGCTTTGGCGATAACGGCCTTGATTTCGCTAGGATGGTGGGCGTAATCCGAATACAAGCCGTCGGCCAGTTTTTCAAAACGCCGGCCAACGCCCGGATAAGTCGACAGAGCTTGAAAAATCTCCGCGTCGGAAAAGTCGGTGATTTTTTTAATGGCGCGACTAGCCAGATAAGCGTCATCGCGATCGAACTGGCCGGGCAGAGCAATTTCCGAAAAATCGGCGTGATGGTCAAAAATTTCGTAGTTGGCTTCTAGCGGTTCAAGATATTTAGCGGTGTCTGCCGACAGAATCGTCAGGTCCGACTGGGCCATAAATTGTCGAAAAGCTTGCTGGTAATCCTCGACCGTTTGGTAGATGTCGGGATGATCATAATCTACGGCCGGCAACAGAGACAGAGCCGGTTGAAACTTTATAAAGTTTCGGTCATATTCATCGGCTTCATAAACGAAAAATTTGGCCGCCGGATCGAACTTCCCAGCCGACCCAAACGACGTCACCGTGCCGATAGAATAAGACAGCGGCACCTCCAGCTGCTGCAGCGCCCAAATCAGCATTCCAGTAGTAGTAGTTTTGCCGTGCGTGCCAGCCACAGCAATCAATTTCAACTTTTTGTCGGCTAAAAATTCACTCAAAAATTCATCACGCTTGCTAATCCGAATGCCATTCTGCCGCGCAAAAACCAGTTCCGGATGGTCGTCCGGCAGGGCCGAAGTATAAACCAGCCAATCAATTAGACTGGCCAGATGCTCGGCCTTGATATTGCTCTCAGTCTGCTCAAATACCACGTCAATGCCGCGCTGTTCCAGCTCCTTAGTGGCCAAAGATTCGTGAACGTCCGAACCCGACACCACAAAACCGGCGTCCTGAGCGATCTCCGCCAGCGGCCCCAGCCCTGCGCCGCCAATACCACTAAAATATATATGCATACCTCTAGTATATCATCTATGGTAAAATTGTAATATGGACGGGTGGCGCAAAAAACTATCATATGTCTGGCGGCGACTGCGCCGAGTGAAAACTTGGCAGTTGGCGCTGGTTTTGGTGGCCCTGTTGGCCTTAGCGGTTCTATGTATGCGGCTGAATAACCAAAATATGGCTCAACTTCGGGCTGAGGTTATAGCGGCCGACAAAACGCTGGACACCGAAAAAGTTCAGCAAGCCGCCGAAAATTTGCGGGCTTATACTCAGTCTCATATGAACGCCGACACCAATAAAATCGCTCTGCAAAATCTGTATAATCAGGCTGTTCAGCGGGCTTTTGCGGCGGTTAATAATGATGTCGATGCCAGCGGTTATCAGGCGGCCACCAAATCTTGCCAATCGGTGATTGGCCAGTCGGGTTATCAGGGCTACGCCAGTTGTGTGGCTGGCCGGCTGGGCGTGTCGACCAAGACTTTTAAAACCCCCAAATTGCCCAATCCGGCGCTGTATTACTTAAATTATTCCTCGCCGGCGCTCAGTTTTGATCTGGCTGGCGGGCTAACGCTGGCGGCAATTGTTGTGTTTTTAGCAATATTCTTTAAGGTGACAACAGAGGTGATATTAGGGGCGGTGGTGCGCTCCAGAGATAAAAAATAGTTTTCTCTATTGACAGGGCGTGGCCGCTAGTGTAGCCTGAGTATTGTAAATCATTTAAAGGAGGAGTTAAGTTATGGCAACTTATCAACACACTAATAAAAAAGGAATCAACTATTTCTTGCACTACAAAGACGTTACCCTGAAGGGCGGCCGCATCCAAAGAATTTACTGGTTCGCTAAAGAAGAGGGCGGCAAAGGCACTCCAACTGAACTACCAGAAGGCTACGAAGTGGTCGAAAACGAGCGCAACGGCTTCTTGGCCATCCGCAAAATCCGCAAATAATTGCAAACTGTTGTAAAAATTACAACGATAACGACACGCTATATGTAGCGTGTCGTTATCTGTTAGCGTTGTTAAAATTACAACATTATTATGCTAAGTTTGATGCGGCGCCCAGTAACGCCGAATTTTGAAAAGAGTCCTTACGTGATAAGATAAATATTATGGATATAAGAGTTGAAGAAATCGCTGAAAGTGCGCAAAAATCGAAAATTGCCGAAGAGATTCTGCGGGAGTTGCCGGATTGGTTTAGTTTGGAGGACGGCATTACCAAATATGTTGATGGTGTGAAAAATAAGCCGTTTTTTGTGGCGAAAATCGACGGCGCGGCGGTCGGCTTTGCGTCGGTTGAGCGTCACGGCGAATATTCGTCGGAAATATATGTGATGGGCGTTAAGCCGGAGCAGCGCGGCGTTGGTGTGGGCCGGAAATTGATTGATTATATCTGGAATCAAAATAAAAAAATCGGCGGGCGGTTTTTGATTGTCAAAACGCTGGACCAATCGGCCGGCGACAAGTTTTATGAGCAAACGCGGAAGTTTTACTTTAAAATGGGTTTTTTGCCGCTGTTTTCGACTACCGAAATTTGGGGCGAGGAAAACCCTTGTGTGGTGATGATAAAGACCAGCTAACAGCGTGAATTTGCTTTTTCTGGAAAAGTGTGCTATAATAATAGAATGAGCAAGTTCGATTATGAACAAATAGGGATGGATTTGGGCGATTTGACGCCGCCGAGTCAGCCGGTTGAGATTGAGCAGCCGGATGTGCCGGAGGTAGAGGTAGAACCGGATGTGTTAGATTTACTTCAACCGACTGGTCTGGAGGTGGTTTTGGAGAAAAGTAATCTTTTGCTTAGGGCCGTCAAAAAAATCCGCCAAAGTCAGTTGAGCGCTAAACAGTTGGGTTATGACAATGTGTTTGAACTTAAGGAAAAATATCGGCAAGAAGGCGTAGCTCTGGGGCAGCAGGCCTGTCAGCTTTGTGAGCACTATGATAGATGCCGAATTAAGAATGACGATAATATTTGGGAGCAGCTTGAGGGCTATCGTGCCTCCACTACCTTTTTGAATAATCTTATAAAAATGAAAGAAATGATTAAACAGACCGACACCGACGTAATGTGCGGTAAATTGCTTATCAAAAACTATTTCAAAAAATAAATTCGGCTGGGGCTTGGTGGGGGTGGTTGGGATTGAACCAACGACCAATCGGTTATGAGCCGACTGCTCTAACCACTGAGCTACACCCCCTTAGTAAATAATTATAACACAACGAAACGAAAGAAAAGAAAACTCGTTTTCTTTTCTGAGTGAGGCAGTGTTATATTTATTCGATAGAATAAATATAACACATATTGTGATATTATTATGATTATGGAAGATTCTAAACAAAAACGCCTTACTTTGACTCGAATTATTATCGGCGCGGTGGTTTTGGCGGTGCTGGTTTTGTTGATTCAAACCATCCGCACGATGGAGCAAAATTATAAATCGGAAACTTATATTCGCGAAAGCAGGCTGGAGAACGAGATTCAGGAGATTGAAAATGAAAATCTGGCGCTGGAGCGGGAATATTATAAAAGCGACGAGTTTTTGGAGTTGTCAGCCCGTAAGGCCAACAAAGCTTTGCCGGGCGAACATTTGGTGATTTTGCCAGAAACCGACGATTCCGAAAAAGTTAATACTGGCGTGGCGGCCAAGCCCAAAGATGAGCGTTCGAACCTAGAAAAATGGCTGGAGTTTTTGCTGGGCAAACGGGCCGAGTAGTGATAAAATAGTAATATAAAATTGGAGGTAAAAATGGCAAAAAAGGTAGAGAAAACTATGTCTGAAAAAAGTGCGGACGCTGAGGGCAAGCGGGCGGCGTTAGATTTGGCGGTGGGGCAAATCACCAAGCAGTTTGGCGACGGCTCGATTATGAAATTAGGCGACGCATACAAAGTTAATGTGGAAACTTTTCCGTCTGGCACGCTGAGTTTGGATTTGGCGGTGGGCGGCGGCTATCCCAAAGGCCGGATCATTGAGATTTATGGCCCGGAGAGCTCTGGTAAGACCACGCTAACTTTGCACGCTGTAGCCGAAGTTCAAAAATCTGGCGGCACGGCGGCTTTTGTTGACGCTGAGCACGCCCTCGATCCGGTTTATGCCAAGCGCCTGGGTGTCGACACGGCCAATTTGCTGGTTTCGCAGCCGGACAATGGCGAGCAAGCTTTAGAAATTGTGGAAACTTTGGTGCGATCAAACGCGGTCGATATTGTGGTATTGGATTCGGTGGCGGCGCTGGTGCCGCAGGCCGAAATCGACGGCGATATGGGCGACGCTCAGATGGGCTTGCAGGCGCGACTGATGTCTCAGGCGATGCGAAAATTGACCAGTATTATTTCTAAGTCTAAAACTACCGTGATTTTCATCAACCAAATTCGGATGAAAATCGGCGTGATGTTTGGTAATCCGGAAACTACGACCGGTGGTAATGCCTTGAAGTTTTACGCTAGCCTGAGAATGGACATTCGCCGGATTGGCCAAATCAAAACCGGCGACGAAGTTATCGGCAACCGCGTTAAAGTTAAAGTTGTCAAAAACAAAATCGCGCCGCCCTTCCGCGTGGCCGAGTTTGACATTATGTTTAACGAAGGCATTTCCGCCACCGGCGACGTGCTAGATTTGGCGGTTAACAATGACATCGTACAAAAATCTGGCGCGTTTTACAAATATAACGACGAAACCATCGGTCAAGGCCGCGAAGCCGCCAAACAATATTTGAAGGACAAGCCGAAGGTTTTGGCGGAGATTGATAAGCAGGTTCGGGCTAAAGTAACTAAAACTGAAGAATAGGATTCGATGAAAATCACTAAAATCTCGCCGGCGGTTAAGACGGAGGGGCGGTATAATGTTTTTGTTGACGATAAATATTCGTTCTCGTTGGACGAGTTGCAGTTGGTCGATTTGGGTTTGAAAAGTGGGCAGGAGATTGATGAGGTTCAGCTGGCGGAATATAAATCGGAGAGTGATTTTGGTAAAAATTATGTGCGGGCGCTGGATTTGATTTCGCGACGGCTGCGCTCGGAGCGGGAAATTCGGGATTATGCTTTTCGGAAGCAGTGGAGCAAGGAAAATGCCGAGCGAGTGGTGGAGCGGCTGTATAAATATGGCTATTTGGACGACGCCAAGTTTGCGCGAGTGTTTGTTAGCTCGCGATCCGGTCGCGGTTTTTCACAGCGACGGATGATGGCCGAGCTGGCTAAAAAAGGTATTAAAAAGGAGGTGGTCGATGAAGTGATTAACAGTAGCAAAGATTTCAGCGAAACAGCGTCGCTGGAGAAGCTGATTGCCAAAAAACGCGCGCATTATAATGACGATCGGAAACTAGTTGCTTATCTAGCCAGGCAGGGCTTCAGGTATGATGATATTAAAGCGGCGCTAGAATAACCTTATTCGAATCACGCCGTTTTATTGAGGAAAGTCAAGACTTTTCCGACAAATTCCGGATTATCGCCGTTAATGAGGCTAGAAAATTAATACTTTTCCACAACATAATAGACAAATCCTGCAAAGCCTGTTGACAGACGGGGGGGGGCATGGTTAAATGGTAATGTCTGTATAGTGTGGCGTAAGACAAAAAAGTTGTGGAAAAGGACAACGTGGTGAAAATAAAAATAAACCTTCTTAGAGACATAAAATATATAAAACGCTTGAAGCGTGATTTTGCTTTGCCGAAGCCTCGAAGGAGTAAAAAGCACTTGGCGGCAGCTTTATTTTCCATAGTTGCGGTGACGGTCGGAATCGGCTGGATGGCAAACATGTTTGTAAATGCCGATGGCTGGACGCTGGACAGCGTGGAGGGCGACCAGATTACCAGTACTAATAATCCGGGTGGGTTCACTAATAGCACACCGAGTGTTTCGCCGGATAATGGGACAAATTTCTCACCGGCTTTTGGGTCTTCCGTGGGCAGTGCTACCAAAACGATTTCAATTAATGGCTCGGGTTTTCCTGACCCAAATACAGATCTAACAGAAATAGACGCCAAGGATGTGCAGATGGGATACTATTTCGGCTGTTACTTGAGTAATGATAACTGGGTATACTGTTGGGGAAATAATAGTAGTGGCCAGTTGGGCGACGGCACAACTGTTAATAGGGCGACGCCAGTGCCAGTAAGCCAAGGGCAAATGGTAGATAGTGAGATTATAATAGACTACTCGGTGGGAAATGATTTCGTTTGCGTGATCACTAATATGCACAATATTTACTGTTGGGGCGGCAATTTTAATAGAACTCCAACGCAGATTTCTAACGGGCAGATGCCATCCGGACAATATTTCAAGAAAATCAATGCCGGATACAGATATATTTGCGGAATATCCAACACCGATACTTTGTATTGCTGGTCCTCAGCAAACACTCCCATAAAAATTAAAACCATTAGTGGCGGCGGTGTGATGCCTAACCTGGTAAAGCAGGTGAGCGTTGGGTCTAGTTCACCGTACTACGTCTGCGCAATAGCAAGCGACGACATGGTTTATTGTTGGGGTGGTAATGCTTACGGTCAATTGGGCAATAATACTACAGCTTCCAGTGCTGACCCAACACCGGTTTATGGTATGTTAGGTGAAAGTTTTATTCAGGTAGAAACTCTAGCACGTTCAACATGCGCCTTAAAAGTAAATGGTCAGATGTATTGTTGGGGAGACAACTACAGCGGGCTTTTAGGCAATGGTACGACTGACGATTCGGTAGTGCCAACTCCAGTTACGCAAAATGACGGATTGTTATTTGAATCCATAGGTAATTTCAACCAAACTCATTCTTATTATTTCACTTATAATTATGGGTTAGTTTGCGCTATTTCTACGTCTAATGAACCGTATTGCTGGGGCAGTGGGTATATCGGTGACGGCACGACTGGACAAAAACTTTTACCAACTAGAGTAAAAACTGTAAGTAATGGTGGTATTATGCCGGATGCGGTTAAGCAGATATCCACACAAAATGCTTACGATTCTTCGAACGCATATATATCTGCCTGCGCGGTTGCCGATAATAGCAAAGTTTATTGCTGGGGTTATTCCAGTAGCTCGTACGCTATGATGGGTAATAACACAATCAGCTCTTCAGCAAATCCTGTGCAAGTTAAACGGTTTAATAAGGCGCTGCCAGAAATAACTTTTAATCAATATGGTAGTTCGTGTTACTCAGTCATCATAGTTTCTAGTTCAAAGTTGTCTTGCTACAATTCTTTGGGGCAAGATTTATATGATGTCGTTGTTACTTACGACGGTCAAACTCAAATACTCCAAGACGCTTATTATCGGCGGACTAAAGGCTTGCCATCAGAAAACTTTTCTGGAGTCGGTCGGCATGAATCGGCCCACCTGACATGGGATTGGTTTCCGGAAAAGCCATATTATCCAACGTTAGAATTTTCAATAGCTTGCAAGCGCTCTGATAGCTCGACTTGGGTTAGCGCTAAGGGGAGCAGCTGTGACAGTGGCAAAAGCGCTGGCGACTCGGCTTTATCAACTTACGATACCGTATCGGAACACGCTGTTGATGTTGTGGGCTTGACGAATGGCGTATCATACGATTTTCGCATGATTTCTAATAACAGCACTCTGGTATACACCTACGGTATAGTCCCGCAGGCTTCAACTTATGTACCAAGCCGGCCGGAGGTCGCCAGCGCAGTAACATCCAGTTGCTCCATAGCTTATACTGGTGCTTCATATTATAATTGTCGCTTACAGGCGACAATCACTCCACCAACTAGCGATGGCGGTAGCCCAATTATCGGCTACAAGCTCTTGTACCAACGTCCGGGTGATAATTACGTAAGCGCACTTTACGCATTGCAAAATTATGGTTCGAGTATAAATATAGGGAGTTCTTTCGATATGTATTTTACCAACCCTACAAAAATTTCAATAATAGCCATCAACGCTAACGGTGCCAGCCAACCCAGCGAAGAGATTCTACTTTATCCGCCAGATCCTGACGATCCAAAAACCCCTGACAAAGTCCGGAACATTAAAGTTAACAACGTCGACACCGACAAGGTTATGCTGTCTTGGTCTCAGACCAATGGAAACGGATACGCTATCACTAGTTATGAGATGCGCTACTCGCTCGATTCCACTTTCAACTCCGGCGTTTCGACTTGTATATCAAACACCGGCAGTCCAATCACTCCATCTTGCACTACGCCGTCGTTGACTCTTGGCTCGCTATACTACGTTCAGGTGCGGGCGGTAAATGCCAACGGTGCTGGCGCTTGGAGCGCGGTCTATGGAGCCATTGTCGGCGCGCCGGATAGGCCAGTTATTTCCTCATTTTCAGCTGGCGACGGCACGGCAACTTTAACTTGGAACGTGCCAAATAATAACGGCGCCGCCATTAATGGCTACACCTTAGAGCGCTCCACCTCACCGGATTTTGAGGCCAGCCAAACCAACACATCTAATCTTAACAGCACTTGGATTACTAGTAATTGCGATTCTTCGACTTGCACCTACAACGATTCAGGATTAACCAACGGCACAGTCTATTACTACCGCGTCACCGCCAGCAATAGTCGCGGCGATTCACCAGCTTCCGATCCGGTCAGCACCATGCCTTACCGAGCGCCAACTATCATCTCAGTATCACCAGCCTCAGGCTTAACCACCGGCCACCAAACCATCACTATCGCCGGTGAAGATTTCAACTCCGCAACTTCAGTCACCATAGACGGTAATGAATGCGTTACCTTTAGTGTGGTGGATATCAACACCATCACCTGCCTAACTCCAGCCGGAACAGTTGGCGCTAAAGCCGTGGCTGTAACCAACTTAGGCGGTACTGATAGTAAATCTGGCGCCTTTACCTACGTCCCGGCTCCCGGAATCTCCCAAGTTGTACCAAATAAGGGTCCAACTACGGGTGGCACAGCCATAGCTCTCACTGGTACCGGCTTTAATGGCGTAACTAGTGTAAAGATTGGCGATAAAGACTGCGCTAGCTTTAATGTTGTGAGTGATGTGGTAATTGACTGCGTCACGCCTGATTCCAACGCTGGCACATACAATATCACCCTGACGAAACCAGAGGGTTCGGTCACTGGTATTGATTTGTATACTTATGTCACTCCACCAACTATCACCAGCGTGTCGCCGATTGACGGTATGACCTCTGGCGGTACCTTGATAACCGTCACTGGTACCGATTTTAATAACGTGACCGACTTTAAAATTGGCGGGCAGGCATGCACGACATTCACTTGGGTTAGTGGCACATCGGTGACTTGTGTCGTGCCGGCGTATTCGGCTGGGCTGGTGGATGTTTATATCGCCACCGACGGAGGCGGGGACTTTACAAAAGAAGATGCATTTACGTATATTGAGCCAGTTATCATAGACAGCGTGACACCAAATTCCGGCCCAACTGGTGGCGGAACTGAGGTCACTATTACCGGCACCAACTTCACCGGTTCGCCAACTATTAAGTTCGGCAGTGCAGTTTGCAATGTTACTGATTTGTCAGACGGTACAATAACCTGCAAGACCTCAGTCCACGCAGCTGGAACTTATGATATGACATACCGAGCCGCAACTCAGTTGGTCACTATCAATAATGCTTTTACCTATATAGCACCAACCATTACTAGCGCCACACCGACCTCCGGTCCAACGGGTGGTGGGACCGAGATTACAATCACGGGGACTAATTTCGGTAGTGCATCGAGTATAAAACTGGACAACAAAAACTGCATTGGTGTGACAATCACAGTGACCCAAATCACCTGTAGAACTCAATCCCACCCTGCTGGTCTGGTTGACCTGGTCTACAGTGACGAAATCGAAACTATTGCTAGAACAAATGCTTTCGAATATTTATCTCCAACTATCACTGACGTTACACCAACCTCCGGCCCAACTGGCGGCGGCACAGAAGTTATAATTACCGGTACAAACTTTGGAGGCGCGCCCACCATTAGATTAGGCGGTTCGGTTTGTCGACGCACTGATATAACGGCAACTACAATTACCTGCGAAACCGGTAGACACTTAGCGGACTTAGTTGACTTGGAGCTCAACGATGGCGGGGAGGCCGTCACTATCAATGACGCTTTCACCTACATAGCGCCGTCCATAACATCAGTCACTCCAAACCACGGCCTAACTGATGGAGGCACCGAAATCACGATTGACGGAAGCGGTTTTAGCAGTTCAGTCACAACCGGTAATATGATGGGCGTATTCTCACAAGACAAGTACTACTACATAGATATGGGAGGCAACTTAATAGCCGGCGATGATCAAGGCGAAATCCAAATTGATACTTCAGCCATGACTAGCGGGATTGAGAAATTGATATCTGGGGACACCGTAATGTCGGCCTACATAAAAGAGCTTGTGCGGATGTATGGTGATCAGCTTGGGGTTGATGCGCAAGTGACAATATCACCGCTAGCTGTCTTGGGTAAAGACGGGACGGTGTACTTGTTGAATAGCGACGGAAGCAGCTTGGATGCGTTTACCATAGATGGTGCAAGTAGTGTCGTTGATATTGATTTTTACTTATTAATCACCGACGCTAATGAATACGGACTTATGATTATACAAGCATTTGGCTTTCAGAATTCTATAGTAGGAAGTCTGCTAGACGACAACAATCAGGTATATGGTTTTGAAATTAATGCAACAAATAACACCACAATATTTAATCCAGTTAATATGACTGGTGTGTCGTGCGAGTTGTCTAGATTGATGGGAATGGACCTATTAAGCTCTAGCAACCTAGTTGCGCTGTGTTCAGATAACAGCACAGCTTATGCGTGGTCAGATACCAACCTCCCACCGCAAGAACTTGATCTCTCCGATGTAGATGGTTATATAAAATCTGCCATATTTGACACTGGTACATCAACACTGACGGTTTTTACCGACGATAATATGTATTCTATAGGACAAGATGGCACGCAGAATGTTTTGGACAATATTGACCTTGACGGTATTGATATTGACTATATTGCTACTGTCGGCTATGGCACTACGCCAATCGCTTTACTTGTCGTAGATAAAGACGGGGCGTTGTACTTTCCCGGAGAGGATGGCTTGGAGCCAGCAGGAATACCCGATTTTCCACATTCTTATGGTCGATTATCCAGTGTTGTTGTTTCTATCATGTCGATGATATTAGGAGTTGTGGAGAAATTCATAATGATTACTGATATGGGAGCAGTTTATGAATTAGGAGTTACGACCGACAGCGAAGGTGTTCTAGTCCCTACCACCGACTACGAACTCTACTACACCGCCACCAACGTAGACACCACCGGCAGTTCAACTAGCGGAAACGTCAAGCTAGACAGTTCTGGAACCTCAGCCGACTGCGCTGTAGACTCTTGGACTGATACTCAAATCGTCTGCACCACCTCCGCCCATCTCGCTGGCCTAGTCAACGTAGCTGTTAATAACGGCACGTATAATTCTGCCGTTATGCCGGCCCAATACATTAATTCCTCCAGCAATCTAACCGACCCGACCAACGTGGCTTCCGGTTTCTTATATCAAGAAAGCCAAGTGTCACTGGCGCTCGACACCAATAATGTCAAAATTGGTGGGTCTAGCGGACTGAGCCCAACTTCGTCTGGCGCTTTCGGTTTTGGAACTAATGTGGTTACGGCCACCACTAATAATCTCGACGGTTATACCTTGAAGCTCTCGACTAACCTGCCAGATTCCAATCCCAATGCCAAAGATATGAAGCACGACAGTCTTAATAATTTCATAACTGGTACGTCCAATACTTGCACGTGGGATGGCGGATTCAAGATTTTGACCAATACTACTACTGCGTTGTCTAATAACACTTGGGGCTTCACCCTGAATACCACCGACAGAGATTCCCAAAAGCTCTGTCAAGTCCCCAGTCAAACTAGCCCATTAACGATTAAGTCCACCACAACGGATAACGAAATTGGTGATGTTACCGATGTTTATTATGGGACTAAGATTGATTACAACCAAGCTGCTGGAAAGTATCAGACCACGGTGGTTTATACTGCGGTGGCTAATATATAGGATTTCTGGATACTGCGACTACGCGCATCATGACGGTTTGGAGTGATTTGGGAAAATTTGTGGAAAACTACGAGCAGAAACTACATTAAACGGCCGGAATGGCGGGAAAAAGGCCAGAATACTTGCAATTTATAAATGAATGGGTGTAAACTTGTTAATGATAATAGTTATTATTATCGTTAATAGTAATTTAAAGGAAAGGGTTGTTTTACGAAATGGCGAAACGTCAGGAGGGGGTTCAAGGCTTGCGGCAGCCAGTCGGTAGGGGACTGCGACAGCGAACCAGTCGAGATTCGCGACGGCCAGCAAGCAGGAGTTTGCGGCGGCCGACGCTGGGTCGGAATTCGCGGCAGCGTGAGTTGGTGGCTCGGTCGGTTTTAAACCGTTATGACCACCCAACCGCCGAGATGGTTTTGATAACCGCTCGAAAGGCTGATCCGAAAATCAGTTTGGGCACGGTTTATCGAAATCTGGATTGGTTGGCCACGCGCGGCGATGTTAAAAAATTTGTTGTGCCGGATGGGGCGGATCGGTATGATGCTACTGCAAGAGAGCATTATCACGCGGTTTGCGAACGGTGCGGTCGGATTTTCGACATTGAACTAAGGCTAGCCAAAAAAATCACCGACGTGGCGCGCAGACAAGCTGAGCTTGAGGTTGACAAAGTGCAACTGATTGCCAGCGGAGTTTGCCAGCGGTGTAAATATAAATCATAATTGAAAGGAGGCTATTATGGCAGAATTAAAAGGAAGTAAAACCGAGAAAAATTTGATGGAGGCGTTTGCCGGCGAGAGTCAGGCACGCAATAAATATGACTTTTACGCAGGGAAGGCGCGCGAGGCTGGTTATGAGCAGATCGCGGCGATTTTTGAAGAGACCGCCGAGAACGAGCGCCAGCACGCTAAGCTGTGGTTTAAGGCTTTGCACGGCGACGAAGTGCCGGGTTTGACGGTCGA
The DNA here is from genome assembly GCA_031264785.1 of Candidatus Nomurabacteria bacterium. GTDB lineage: Bacteria > Patescibacteriota > Saccharimonadia > Saccharimonadales > Saccharimonadaceae > JAISDN01. The sequence continues at coordinate 2,997 of JAISDN010000047.1, read as the reverse complement.
TTTGGCCGATGCCCGCGACGGCGAAAATTACGAATGGACGGATATGTATGCCCGAATGGCTAAGGATGCTAAGGAAGAGGGTTTTGATAAGCTGGCCTTTTTGTTTGAAAAAGTCGGCGAGATTGAAAAGACTCACGAAGAGCGTTATAGCAAATTGTTGGGCAATATTGAAGCCGGTCGGGTTTTTGAAAAAGACGGTGTGGTGGTTTGGAAATGCGAAAAATGCGGTCACTTGCACGTTGGCGAAACCGCTCCGGGAGCTTGTCCAGTTTGCGGGCACAAGCAGGCATTCTTTGAAGTGCGTGCCGAAAATTATTAAACTGTGATATAATGGTTCTCAAGGAACAACCGGAGGTATCATGATTTATAAATGCAAAATGTGTGGACATCTTTACGACGAGAGTAAAGAGCGAGTAAAGTTTGTGGATTTGCCAGAGTCTTGGGTGTGTCCAGTTTGTGGCGCGCCCAAGTCGCTGTTTGAGCCGCTGCAGGAATCGGTTAGTGAGCCTAAGCCGGTCAGTAAATCGACAGCCGTGCCGGTGGAAGACGATATGGCGCTGATTCAGCAAATGGCGGCCACTGGCGAAACGGTGTCTGGGCCAATGGGCACGCGCCAAAATATTACCGATTGGCACGATGTGGTGTTACTGGGTGGAGGACTAGCTAGTATGCCGCTGGTCAGCGAAACTAATGTGGATTTGAAAACTACGATTGGTCGCCGCGCTAAAAAACCGATGGAATTGCAGTCGCCGATTATGGTGTCGCATATGAGTTTTGGGGCGCTGAGCGAGTCGCATAAATTGGCGATTGCTAAGGCTTCTAAAAAACTTGGCGCGTCGGTTGGTAGCGGGGAAGGTGGGATTTTGCCGACGGAGTTTAATCAGGCCTATCGCTATATTTTCGAATATGTGCCAAATTTGTATAGCGTGACTGATGAAAATCTGCAGAAGAGCGACGCGATTGAGATCAAAATCAGCCAAGCCGCTAAGCCGGGTCTGGGCGGGCATCTGCCCGGCGCCAAAGTGACGGAAAAAGTGGCGGCGATTCGTAATGCTAAGGTTGGGCAGGACATTCATAGCCCGGCCTGTTTTTCAGACATTCACGAGCCGTTTGATTTGTTGCTGCTGGTTAATGATTTGCGCGAGCGTTCTGGCGGTCGGCCGATTGGGATTAAGCTGGCGGCGGGGAATATTGAGGAAGATTTGAAGTGGGTTAAAGAGGCTAAGGCCGATTTTGTGACTATTGATGGTCGCGGTGGCGGCACTGGTTCGGCGCCGTTGGTGGTGCGCGACGGTTCGGCGGTGCCGACTTTGAACGCTTTGTATCGAGCTCGCAAATATATCGACGAAAATCATTTGGAAATCGAGCTGATTGTGACTGGCGGTTTGCGAACTTCGGCCGATTGTGCTAAGGCGCTGGCGATGGGTGCGGACGGCGTGGCGCTGGCTACGACGATTTTGATTGCGCTAGCGACCGATAGTAAATTGTCGGATGATAAGAAAGTTGAAAATCTGCTGACGGCTATGAACGACGAGCTGAAAATGTTTGCGCGGGCGCTGGGCCACGACCAGATTCACGATTTGTCGGTTAATGACATTGCCACGACTAGCCGCGAGATTTCTGAATTTACCAATATTAAACACGTTTAGTTTCGGGCACTGGTTTGGGTGCTTCGCCACGGAAAGGGTTCTCGAATTTGGCCGGTGGCTCGGCCGCTTCGGGAGCCTTTTCCACAACCGGCGCGGCAGTTTTGGGCGATTTGACAATCATTTTTTGGTTATTTAATTCGACGATTTGTTTGCGCCCGACAATCAAGTAAGACAGCGACAGCCGCGACAGCAGTTTGGGTCGGATGTAAATTTGCTCAATATCAAAACCTTCGGGGTCAAAAGCGTAAGTTTCCACCCGACCGAGCTTGTTGCCGTCGTCGTCGAAAACTTTGATGCCTTCAAATTTGAAGCCGTGATCAAGAATTTTCTGTAGCCGCACCACGTCGCTGGGGCTGATAATTTTGTCGGCCGAATCGACAATCGCGCCCAGACTTCCCAGTTCGCGAAAATCCTGACTCATTACCACCGCCGGCTGGTGATCGAGCGTGCTGCCTTTGATATACCAAGCCACGATCTCTAGCTTTCGCGGGTCAATAATAGCATCACTAACCGCGCCCAAGCTGCGGCCGGTTTGGATGCTCATTACGGGAGCGTTGGTCATTGAGCCTTTCATTAGAAGCATAACTTAATTGTAACATATTTTGTTGTGGCCTTGCTTACTTTATCCTACTTATGCTACAATAAATACCAAATAAAAGCAGAAAGCGTGGAGGGCTACAAGATGTTAAATGTTTTGACCAAAAGATTGACTAGATGGGGATGTTTGTTCGCGGTTTTGGCGATGGGTTTTGCGTTTGGTTCTAGCACCGTTTTCGCCCAACCCACAGGTCAGAATTCTCCCGGGGTAAGCGGCCCCGAAAACATAGTAGTAGACCTAGACCCCAATATGATCCCAATCTACTGGGACGGTAACCCCAACGGAGACACCTCCGGAACTTGGAAAACAACCTCTACTTCTAACCTAAACAACCAATGGTACGATTACCAAAAGAAGTACTGGGCCAATGCCGTAACAGTAACCCCAGCCTCCCTCTCTACCTATCACAATACAACCAACGTCACAGTCCAAGAATCCGATGTACTAGGCTACTGGGTCTACATACCACGCTACCGCTACCAAATCCAACGCTACAGTGCATTGGGTGATCAACCACTCGAAAAACCAACCGCTTTCAATATTAAGTTCGAGAACAAAAGCACTGGAGGCTATGAAAAAGCAGTCCCAGAACAAAACAATGACTGGGCTACACACCCTGCTTTCACATTCGGAGATGAAGATAATCCTAACCCGACTGAGCTAAACGGACTGTGGATAGCTAAATTCGAAACCACTGGAACGGCAGCAAACCCAACAGTAAAACCAAATCTGACAACACTAGTTAACCAA
>JAISDN010000025.1 GCA_031264785.1 Candidatus Nomurabacteria bacterium | reverse complement strand
CTGGCACAGCCATAACCTGTTCTGGCCCAACCACAAATATGACCGACGGCGAAAAACGCGTTGTCATCAACAGCGTCGACGCCGGCGACGACTACACTGTCTTCTACAGCTCATACACCTTCCCAACCCTCCAATCCCTAACCTCTGCCACCTGCGACACCACCCCAACAGTCTACCGCGACACCCGCGACTCCCAACTCTACTACGTCGCCAAACTAGCCGACAACAAATGCTGGATGCTCGACAACCTCAAATACAAGCCTAACGGCGACACCACGGGCACAAATCAATCGGGTTTTAGCGCCGTTCAAGTGGCTAACACTGGCGCCGGCAACTACCTAACCCAAAATGGCAACAGCGGCACTGGCAACCCTAACCAAGACGCCGCCAAATACATCGACCCTATACCACAATCTTATTGCTACAACAATACTGATAAACCTGCTCACAACATTACCAAGTGCGGCTTGCTCTATAATTACTATACAGCCACCGCTGGCACCAACCTTCAGGCCAACTTCGACGCATCTAATCGCAACGCCGCTGGCTCAATTTGTCCAGCCAACTGGCGATTGCCGAGTGGCTATAACGCCGATGGCGACTTTGGCGTTTTAGATAAAGCCTATAGTGGCGGCACTGGTGTTGGTCGCAACCTTTCTAATCCCGACACCCAAGGGCTCTGGCTCTATTCTGGCGCGTTTGCTAGCGTCTACTCAGGCACCTACGACTCTTCGTTTAATGATCAAGGTCTTACCAGCTTCTTTTTGTCGTCAAGCGCGTATAACAATCTGAGCGCATACTCTTCGGGCGTCAGCATCCCCTCGTGGTATGTTAATCCGGGCGCAGGCACCAACGCTCGCCGCTACGGCATTGCCGTCCGCTGTGTCATCGGCTTGTGATGTGTTAAAATAGTGATATGTCTGAAGAACTAAAAAAAATCGCCATTTTCCGCAACAAGCGGATTCGCCGCGTGGTTTACGGCGGGGAGTGGTGGTTTGTGATAAATGACGTGATTGAGGCGCTGACAGATTCGGTTAATCCAGCGGATTATTTGAAAAAAATGCGCAAGCGTGATCCAGAATTTGATAAGATTTTTCGTGGCGACCCCAGTTACGCTGGGAGGGACAAATTGTCCCCCCCAGCACAATTGGAGGTCGATACGCCAATCGGCAAGCGCAAAGCTTATTGCTGGTATACCGAAGGCATTTTCCGCCTAGTCCAATCAATCCCCAGCCCCAAAGCCGAGCCGTTCAAACGTTGGCTGGCGCAAGCCAAACAAGACACCTACTTTATATACGAAGAGACATTTGCTATAACAGAAGAGAAGTATCCCGTGTTGGCTTCGGCCTCAGCGGGACTTTTTAATAAGGAGGAAAAATGATCGCATTTGTAAACGGTAAAGTTATTGAAAAAATCGCTGGCGCGGTGGTGGTGGACGTTGGTGGGATTGGTTATGAGGTGCAGGTGCCGGCTGGCGAGTTTGGCAAGGCCGTGCCGGGCGAGCCCGCCAAATATTACACTTATCATCACGTCCGCGAGCAGAGTGAGGAGCTGTTTGGCTTTTCGACTTTGGCTGGCAAGCGGTTGTTTGAATTGCTGATTACCGTCCAAGGTGTTGGCCCAAAGGCGGCGCTGGCGATTTTGAGTTTGGGCGAGGCCGACGCGGTGCGCTCTAGCATTGCTAGTCAAGATGCTGGTTATATTTCTGGCGCTAGCGGCGTTGGCAAAAAAACCGCCGAACGAATTACACTGGATCTGCGCGACAAAGTCGGCAGTCCGACTTACGTGCCGGGCTACGATAACAGCGGCGCAATCACCAATTTGGCCGGCGACGAAGCGCTGGACGCCCTGATGGCGCTAGGTTTCAATCTGGCCGATGCCACCAACGCTCTGAAAGACGTTCCTAGCGATAAATCGACCGCCGAACGGGTGAAACTGGCTTTAAAACAAAAATAATTGTAGAATAGGGTTATGGGAATTGAGAGAATTGTTGAACCGGTGCAGAGCGATAGCGATGCCAATGAGCAGATTATTGAGGTTAGTTTGCGGCCGCAACATTTTGATGAATATGTCGGGCAGGAGCGGATTAAGAAAAATCTGAAATTGGCCATTGCGGCGGCTCGCAAACGCGGCGAGACTATCGATCACGTTTTGCTGTATGGTCCGCCGGGACTTGGTAAAACTACTTTGGCTGGCGTGATTGCTAATGAAATGGGCGTGGGCTTGCGCGTCACGGCCGGGCCGGCCATTGAGCGAGCCGGCGATCTGGCTTCGATTTTGACCAATCTGCAGGATGGCGACATTTTGTTTATCGACGAAATTCATCGGCTGAGCCGCGTGGTGGAGGAAGTTTTATATTCGGCGATGGAGGATTTCAAACTGGATATTGTGATTGGTAAAGGTCCGGCGGCCCGATCGGTGCGGCTGGATTTGCCAAATTTTACGGTGATCGGCGCCACTACCCGAACTGGTTCTTTGGCGGCGCCGCTGCGCGATCGCTTTGGCCATATCCACCGTTTGGAATTTTACGCGCCGGAAGATATTGAAAAAATTATCAAGCGTTCGGCCAAGATCTTGGAGACCAAAATTGAAACCGACGCGGCGGCCGAACTGGCTCTTCGCAGCCGCCAAACGCCGCGTATCGCCAATCGCCTACTAAAGCGAGTGCGCGATTATGCCGATGTCAACGGCGACGGAATTATTGACACGGTGGTTAGTAAAAAAGCTCTCCAAATGCTAGAAATTGACAATCTCGGTCTCGATCCGGCCGATCGCCAAATGCTGCACTCGATTTATGAAAATTATGGCGACCGCGCCGTCGGACTGACCACAATTTCGGCGCTAACTGGCGACGAAGTGTCGACCATCGAAGACCACCTCGAGCCGTATCTAATGCAAATCGGCTTTATCGAACGCACGCCACGCGGCCGCAAAATCACGCCCAAAGCCATCAAACATATCGGAGGTAAAAATGAAAGGTAGAGTCGTAGAATTAAATACCGAAGAGCAGGCCGACCACGACCGCTCGGTGCGCGATTATCCCAAACTCGACCTGACCGACGACGAATACGTTGTAATCGACGTCCGGCGCAGCAAAATCGGCTTAGTCTACATTTGGCTAATAGTGATTTTGGCTTCTGGATTATTCATCGCCACCGCCCATACGATTTCACTACAATTTCACGAAATAGAACTCGACCTAATGTTCGTGCTGTTCGGCTACGTCGGCACAATTTTGGCCATCAGCTTCGGCCTCGTCGCCAGCTCAATTTACCGCCGCAACTATATGATTTTGACCAACAAAAGAGTTTTCGCCCGTTTCCAAAATTCGCCTTTCGCCATGCGCGAACAAGACATCGAACTGGAGCACATCGAAGACATCAGCGTTTTTCAATCTGGCATTTTGCAAATCCTGTTTAACTACGGCTCGATCCGCCTGTCGACCGTCGGCAACGAACACACTTACAACTTCACCTATTCGTCCAACCCGCGCGTCCAAGTTAAACCAATCAACAAAATCGTCGACATTGTAGACGAAAACTAATAAACTTCCCGAACGTATTCGGCTTCTTTTTCCAGCTCCGCCGTCAACTTAAACTTTTTGCAGCGCCCGTTATTGTCGCAGTCCAGTCCCTCATAACGATAATCGCCGTCGGCCTCGCCCACAAAAATCCCCCACGGGTCATAAAGCAGTTCTGGATCAATCGCCCACAGCGTGTCATCCTCAATTTCGCTCGGATAATAGCGATTCTCCTCATAAAAAACCTCCGTCAAACTATAATACATCGCATTGACAGCAATTTTACGATCCTGATCTTTATAACTGGCGTCCAGATCCAGCTTTTGAATCACAAAAAACACCGCCAACACTGCCAAAATCACAAAAAATATCACCAGTTCAATTACAGTAAAGCCATCTTCACGTTTCATATTTATAATTGTAGCATATTTTGCTAAAATGGTGTCAATGAAAAGAAATCCCAATTTTATTTTAAGGGCAATTATGCTGGTGTTGGATTTATCGGCCATCATCGCGGCCTTTGGCATCGCTTATTTTTTGCGCGTCCATTTTGACGCCCGGCCGTTTTATTTCGCGCCGGACACTTGGGAATTTGTGCGCACCGCCATAATGCTGATCCCGATGTGGATTTTGGTGCTATTTATTTGCGGCGTTTATCAAGAATCCAATTATCTGTATCGCGGCAAAATCGTGGCGCGGCTATTTTTGGTGTCGATGATTGGCGTAATGTGCGTGCTAGCTGCCGCCTTTTTCCTTGAAGAAACAGTTTTCCCGTCGCGTATCGTGGCGATTTACGCGCTGATTTTCAGTTTTATTTTCCTAGTAGTGGAAAGGGAAATTATTCGGGCGATTCGCAAAATCCTGATCGGCAAAGATCGGGCAATGGTCAACGTTATTGTGATTGGTAACGACGCCAATACGGCGGTGCTGCTGGAGCAAATTTCTTCCGACAAAAACTTCGGCTATCACGCTGTGGCGGTGGTGTCGAACGACGAATTTGTGCCGGAGGCTTTCAAAAATCTCAAATATCGCTCGCTCAGCTCGGCCCTCAAAACCACCGTCGCTGACGTTATCATCCAAACCGACGAAGCCGACACCGACAAAGTTTACGGCACCGCCATCGACCACCATATGGGTTATATGTTTGTGCCCAACCAAGAAATTTTGCTGTCAAAAATGAGTCAAATGCAAGTCGTCGGCACCCAGCCGATTATCTTTGTGCGCACCACGCCGCTGATCGGCTGGGCCCGCCTTGTCAAGCGCCTGTCCGACTTGGTGCTGGGCGGAATTTTGCTGATTTTAGCCACGCCGTTTATGTTTATCATCGCCGTTATTTCCAAACTGTCCTCGCCACGCGCGCCAATTTTTTATTCCGAAAAACGCCTGACTCGCTTTGGCCAAAAATGTCGAATTTATAAGTTCCGCACTATCAAACCCGAAGCCAACGGCCTAACGCCGGAGCAGGCTTTCACCAAAATGGGCCGGCCGGAACTAATTGCCGAATATCGGGCGGGCGGCGACCGGATAGACAACGACCCGCGCTTCACACGCTTAGGCCGCTTTTTGCGGGCCGCCTCACTGGACGAATTGCCGCAATTTTGGAACATCCTGCGCGGCGACATTTCGCTAGTCGGCCCGCGCGCCCTCCAGCCCGGCGAACTAGAAAAATATCCCAACCGCAACCTAATATTGTCCGCCAAATCCGGCCTGACCGGCCTCGCCCAAGTCTCCGGCCGCCGCAACATCAGCTTCGAAGAACGCCGCAGCCTCGACATTTTTTACATCCAAAATTGGTCGCTGGGCCTCGATATGCAGATAATTTTGCGCACCGTTTTAATGGTTTTAACGCGGCGCGGCGCAGAATAATTTGATTTTTTGCTAATTTTTGGTAAAATAACTTAAACATTATGAAAAGAAATGCGGGAAACGTTGAAGGATTTTTGGTTCGCACCCGGAAGGGTCATCGGGCCACACTTGATGGTATGTCGGGAAATTTGCGCACCGCCGACGGATTGAAACTGGAAAAATCGACCCAGCCATTATTCACAACCTATACGCCGGACGACGATATTGACGGCGATTTAACGGCTTCGCTGGCGGATTTGCCCGGATATGATAACCTAGACCAGAAGGACGATTTAATGAGCGAGAACCCAATGAACGAAAAGCAAGTTAAAAAATTGCTTAAAAAATCTAGCAAAAAAAAAGCCGGGCGTGCCAAAAAGCCCAAGAGCAAGAAAAAGATAGTCTTAATAATTCTGTTGATTTTATTACTGCTTGGCGGTGGATTTTTCGCGGTAACGCAGTGGCTGTTCCCAAGTAACACTTTTGAAGGCGGTTGGTGGAACGCCCTGAGCGAGCAGCAACTCAAAAAAGACGACAACGGCCGCACCAACATCCTGATTTTTGGCACCGCGCCCAGCGATTACGACGGTCCGCTGCTGGCCGACACAATTTTGGTGCTGAGTATCAACCAAGACGACAAATCGGCTTATATGGTGTCGTTGCCGCGCGATTTGTGGGTGGAGCATAATTGCCCGAATCCCAGTATGAATACCACCGCTGGAAAACTCAACGAAACTTATCGCTGCGTGTCGCTGGACGACGAATCAAAATCCAAAGAAGGCTCCAACGAATTTCGCAAAAAAGCCGGCGAAATCACCGGTTTGGATGTCCAATATTACGCTAAATTAAGTTGGAAAGGCGTCGAAGACACTGTCAACGCGCTGGACGGCATCGACGTCACGATCCAGAGCGACGATCCGCGCGGCATCTACGACGTGGCCACCGGTATTAAATTTACTAACGGCGAAAAAGTTCATATGGACGGCGAATTGGCTCTGAAGTTTGCGCGGGCCCGGGGGGCGTTTGGCGGCTACGGCTTGGAAGGCTCAAACTTTTCGCGCGAACTGCATCAGCAGCAGGTCATCAAAGCAATGCAAGAGAAGGCGATGGCCAACGGTATGTTGTCCGATCCGTCCACGATTTTGAATCTGTTGTCGACTTTGGACAAAAATCTCCAAACCAATTTTGCCAGTGGTGAGGTTCGCTCGCTGGCTAAACTGGCTCAAGATATCAACGCCGACAAAATCGTCAGCCTGCCGCTGGTCGACACCGAAAATGGCATAAATTTGGTGCGCAACGACGCCATCGGTGGCGCCAGCGTGGTGGTGCCGACGGCCGGCACCTTTGACTATTCGGAAATCAAAGAATATATTCGCACCAAAACCAGCGCCGATCCGGTGGTGCGCGAAGCGGCCGTGCTGGACATTATGAATGGCTCGGATACCGAAGGCCTGGCTACCAAAAAAGCCGAAGAATTAAAGTCGAAGGGCTATAGCATTGGCCAAATTGCTAACGCCCCCGAAGGAAAATACGGCGCCGTAACGATTTACCAATTGTCCAAAAAGAAGACTGCCACCGCTGAAGCCTTAGAAAAATTGTTCGACGTCGAAGCCAAAACCAAACTGCCGTTCCAGCTTGACACGGAGGCCGATTTCGTAATAATCTTCGGAAAATAATTTTCCTATTGACAAATTAAAGCGCTTGTGCTATACTCCCAACAGGGAAATGTTCCGATTTCCCTTGTTGTCTGTGGCCATTTTTGCTAAAATGTTTGGGGCAGGCACCTTTCAAAAATATTCCGGAGTAGCGCAGCGGTAGCGCAGTTGGCTGTTAACCAATTGGTCGTCGGTTCGAATCCGACCTCCGGAGCCAGAAATTGTTGATTATTTTTAAAACTGGATTCCGAGTCAAGCTCGGAATGACACGGGGTATTCGGGATGACAGGCTAGCCGACGATGATGACGAAATCGGCATCGGTGGTGTAGCGGAATGGAAAGTCGGACACGACGATGTTGTCGCCGTAGAGTTTTTTGAGAGCCTCGAGGGTGGCGGGTTTGTCGGTGGAGAGCTGGTAGACGGTGGTGGTGTAGCTGCCCTCGTCGGCGTTGCCGATGTGTCCAGTGCGGAAGCCTTGCGTCGACAATTTGTCAGCCTCAGCGCTGGCAACGCCTTCGACACCCGAGCCGTTCAGCACGTCGATGACGGCTTTT
>JAISDN010000049.1 GCA_031264785.1 Candidatus Nomurabacteria bacterium | reverse complement strand
CTTGATCTGCGAAAAATTCCGCGCGACGAATATAAAAATCTGCTGAAAGATTTGACCGCCCAAATGGAACTGGCGGCCGCAAACTTAGAATTCGAAAAAGCCGCCGAACTGCGCGATTTGATTGCGGAAGTCCGGGCGAAGTTGTAGAATGATTGTATAAGTTTTTGCGGGTTGGGTGCGGATGTACGTTTCGAGTTTGGAAAGAGGTGAAAAAATGTCGGGTATAGCTATATTTTTGCCCATTATATTTTTTGTTAGTCTGACAATCTATCTTTTGGCTGAGAGTAGGAGGAATAATAATTGGCTTTGGGGCGTTTCGCTGACATTATCTATGGTAGCGTCGTGGGGCTTAGTTTTCGCGATCAGCCTCTGGTTTGTATTTTTGGCCATACCGGCCACGATATACTGCTTGGGCAGATTCTTCGCCAAGTATTTGGAGCACTACATTTATGATAGTGATGACGACTTGGTGGCGGACGACGACATAAGAGATAATGCTCCGGATGATTGGTGTGTATACAATCCTGACGACTCAGATCATGAGCCATAACCAAACTCAAAAATCGGGCTTTGCGGCTCGATTTTTGGTTTATGAGATTATTTATTATCGTTGGCAAATTATGTGATTCGGCGTAGAATATTCATATAAGTTTTTGTGGGATGGGGCAAAGAAGTCCTTTTCGGGTTTGGGAATTCGGAGGTGAGAAATGTCGGAAATAGTCATATTCTGGTTAGTTATTTTTATTACAGGCCTGCTCGTTCACATTTTTATCGGTGCGGTGGTCGATTTCAGAAAGACCAAGAGCTCGCGGTGCAGGGCGCCCTATGTCGTATCTTTGGTATGTTTTATGGTCGCGCTGTATGGTCTGGCAGCTACGTTCAGCTCTGGGATGGCGCTGGCTGCTATAGTGGCCACATTATATGCCGTCGGCCAATTAATGCACGTTACTTTTCGAAGCCAGAAATGAGGTGAAAAAATGTCTGGAATTGTTACGTTTTGGCTGATGATGTTTGTTGTCGGATTGGCCGCTCACGTTTTATTCTTTTTTGTCATAAAAAGTGATTCTGCAGCTGTCAATATAATCCACCTTGTATCGCTAATATGTGCTGTGGCGGCATCAATCGCCTTGACGGTTGTGCTGAGCCGGTGGTTTATATTGGGGATTATTCCTACTGCTGGATGGCTTATGCTCATCATAGGTGCTTCAGTGCTGCTGCTGAAGGAGGAAAGAGAATTCGATGACGATGCCGAATGAAAAAACCCAAAAATCGAGCTTATTTACAGCTCGATTTTTGAATTCGTTGCTTGTGTTTTAAAAACTTGGTATACTTGGGGAAGCAAAGTGAGGTAATATGAGCAAGCTATCGGAATATTTGGGACAAAATTTAAGTGGCGAGGTGTCGACGGACAATCTTTTGCGGAATTATTTTGCGGTTGACGCGGGGATTTTGCGAATTCGGCCGCAGGTGGTGATTTTTCCGCGCACCATCGATGACATTCGAAAAACTACGCGATTTGCTTGGCGGCTGGCCGAAAAAGGCATCGCGCTGCCGATTACGGCGCGGGGTTATGGCGCGGACAATACTGGTTCGAGCATTGGCTCGGGCGTGGTGGCGGTTTTTCCGGCCCATATGAGTAAAGTTTTGGAATTGGACACCAAAATCAAGAAAATTCGGGTGCAGCCCGGCCTAAATATGCGCAGTTTGGAAGAGATTTTGGCGACGCACGGCCTGTTTTTCCCTATTTATCCGCCGAATTTGAAATTTGCCACGATTGGCGGGGTGATTGCTGGTAATACTGGCGGCCCGAAAAGTTTGAAATATGGCTCGGCCCGCGATTGGGTGGATCGGCTGGAGGTGGTGCTAAGCAACGGCGAAATTATTCAAACCGGCAACCTAAACCGACGCGAGCTGTCGGCAAAAAAAGGCCTGCAAACGCTGGAGGGCGAGATTTACCGCGAGCTGGACGCGCTGATTGACGAAAAATTTGATACCATTATGCGGAATTATGGCCCGTTGACGGATGGCACGGGTTATAATTTGCGCAATGTCAAGACCAAGGATGGTTTTGATTTGACGCCGCTGTTGGTTGGTTCGGGCGGGACGCTGGCCATAACCACGCAGGCGATTTTGAAAACCATTGAAAAGCCGGCCGCTACGGCGCTGATGATTGTGGCACTAAAAACTATGAAAAATTTTGGCGATATCGTGGAAGCGGTTAATGCCGCTGGGCCGAGCGAATTTGAGTTTATTGACGGCGAAACCTTGAAGTGGGTGGAGAAAAATACCGGCATCAAACCGCTGAACACTTTAGATGTTTCCGATCCGGCCGGTGTGCTGATTATTGAGCTGGACGATGGCGAGGGTGCGCGCTCCAAGAGTGCCAAGAAACTTTATAAAGTTTTCGACGAAATTGGCGCGCTGGTGGAGATTGCCGAAACTGCCGACGACAGAGAGGATATTTGGGCGGTGCGCTACGCGGTGGACGCGATTATGAATCATCACAAAGATAATTTGCGAGCGGTTCAGTTTGCCGACGCCTCTGTTCCGCCGGAAAATATTAAGAAACTTTATCAAGTTGCGACCAAGCTAATCACCATTAAAAAGCTGCGCGGCTTTATCAGCGGGCGGGTTGGCGCCGGTAATATTACAGTGACGGCGCTGGTCGATTTGCAAAAAATCGCCGATCGGCAAGCGGTGTTTGCTTTTGGTCGCGAATTTTATAAATATGCCGGAAAATTGGGTGGCGAAATCTCCGGCGACAGCTGCGACGGCCGGCTGCGCCAAACTGCGGCGCGCGGCCAGTATAATGACGAAATGCTGGGTATTTTCGAAAAAGTTAAAAATATTTTTGACCCGAAGGGAATTTTGAATCCGGGCGTGATTTTGGATTCCGAAGAGCCGCGTCTGATTGCGCTATTAAATCCCACGCCACCCGACCGATTTTTTGACTATCAGCCGAGAGTGTAGTATATTTA